>JAICLJ010000070.1 GCA_025927575.1 Bryobacteraceae bacterium
CTTAATATCGGTTAGCGGCGATTTTTCAAGGCCCGAATTGAGGAAGTTGCCGATATCGCCCATGTTGGCGCGGAGTACGCCTGCTTTGATGTCGAGAACGAATGAATCCGGATCGTCGAAGGACGGATTCACGTCCTTGCGCGTGCGCACCATCTCCCCGCGAAGCCAGCGGACGTAGACACGAAAGTTCGGACCCTTTCGCAGCATCAAGTTATGCGCATAAACTTTGGTCGGGCCAGCGAGGGAAGCGGGTGACGCGCCTTCGCCTTCAGCGGGCGTTGCCTGAGCATCTGAAGCGGGAGCCTTGCTTGCATCGTGTGCCGATTTATAACGCCAGATCAGCAGCCCCAGCGAAATAGTTATGACGCAAATGAAAATAGCAACACGGGCGCGCATGACAGAACCATGTTAGGTGATGCCCGTAGCGCCGGAGCCGCGGCGAGTACGCGTGGGCTGGATGCGGCTGCGTGGGCGAGAGAGAAAGATTCGCCGCATACGGAGCGAAGCCACCTTTCTTGACCTCTGAAGCGTACTATAAGCCGCGCCAAACCCGTCTCGCTTGACACGCACATCCCTGTTCGGTGTATCGTTCCTTTTACACTGGGGGTTCGCTACGCTTCGAGAGCGGCTGATGATAGCCGCCGCCCAACTTAACTATGGCCACTATCCTTCCAGGCGACGGCTCGACAGCCGCCGTTCGCGACAAACGAGTTCTCTATAACCGCTTCCTTCTGCTTGTCGCCGGGTTCGGCGGCCTTCTTTACGGAGTAGACGTGGGCATCATAGGCGGCGCGCTGCCCTATCTCGAAGCGACCTCCGGGCTAAACGCGGGCCAGCTTTCGATCATCGTGGCCGCCGTGCTGCTAGGCAGCGTCATTTCGACTTTATTCGCCGGATTGCTCGCCGATTGGATGGGGCGAAAACCGTTGATGACCCTAAGCGGGATCACATTCGTCGTCAGCATTCCAATCATCGCGCTCGCGCACGGCTATGGGCCTCTGTTTTTCGGCCGCCTGCTGCAAGGCATCAGTGGCGGCCTCATCGGCGTGGTTGTGCCGCTCTATCTGGCTGAGTGCCTGGCGGCATCGAATCGCGGCAAAGGAACAGGCATCTTCCAGTGGCTGCTGACGCTCGGCATCGTCGCGGCCGCATTGATCGGCATCTACTACAGCTACCGCGTCGAAGCAGTCATTAAAGTTTCCGATGCCGCTACGGTCTTTGCCTTTAAGGACCAGGCCTGGCGCCGGATCTTTTGGGTTTCGCTCCCACCGGGAGTGCTGTTTGTGATTGGCACTTTCCTGGTTGCGGAATCCCCGCGCTGGCTGTTCCGCCGCGGCAAAAAACAAGCCGCTCTTGCTGCACTGCTGCGCTCCCGCACGCCGGAACAAGCAAACTTCGAGTTGTCGGAAATGGAACAAGCCGCGCTTGCCGCGGAGACCAGAACCGCCGCCGGCACAAAAGTAAAGGACTCGCTCCTGCGCCGCAAATACGTGATTCCATTCCTGCTGGCGTGCATCATTCTTTTCTGCAATACCGCCACCGGAGTCAATTCCATCATCGGCTTTAACACGAACATCCTTTTGCAAAGCGGCCTGTCGGATTTACAGGCGCACTGGGGATACGTCGTCTTCACGATGGTGAATTTCCTGATGACGATCGGAGGCCTGATGCTGGTAGACCGCAAGGGCCGCAAGTTCCTGCTGGTTGTCGGTACGGCCGGGATCATCGTTTCTCTTAGCGCGGTCGGTCTCCTCTTCCGGCAGAGTGAAAAGCTGAGCGTGGAGTTCCGGGACGTTTTTCAATCGATGGTCAAACCCGACCAGACCCTTGCGCTTCGTTTCAATCCGGAGGAAGCGAGCAAGCTTCTCGCCGCCAAAGGCGCGGCCGCTTCGACAATTAGCAGCAGCCGTGCCGCGCTCACCGTCATTTATTCGTACGGTGATTTTACAGCGGCGACGAATGTCGCCCGCACCGACGATCCCGCGGCGCCGCCCATCGACATTACACGCGCGAGCTGCGTGCCCAATAACAAGCTGGAAGCATTTTTTAAGAACCCTTTCGCCGATGTGAATGCCGCGCGCACGGCGCCGCTGAAGATCGACAGGGCGGTTATCAGCGCCGTTCCAGCCGCGCACCGGGGATGGCTGGTGGCCATCGCCTTATACGTATTCATGGCGTTTTACTCGGTCGGCCCCGGCGTGTGCGTGTGGCTCGCGCTATCGGAACTCATGCCCACGCGCATCCGATCGAACGGAATGAGCATTGCCCTGGTCATCAACCAGATGGTGTCGACCACGCTCGCCGCGATCTTCCTTCCGGTCGTCAGTAAATACGGGTATTCGACGATGTTCTTTTTATTCGCTGGCTTCACCGTGATCTACTTCATTACCGCGGCGTTTTTCCTGCCCGAAACCAAGGGCAAGACGCTTGAAGAAATTGAAGCGTACTTCGAAGGCGCAAAAGCAAGCCATGCTTGAGCCGCCCTGCGTGAACAAGCGGGCTCAACGTTACCGGACTCGGGGCGCGTGATCTAATGATTCCTGATGTCCGGCGAAAATCGTAAGCTTCGAAGCCAGCAATGGTGGAACCGGACCGATTATTACAGCTATTCCCGCCGCGCATGGCTGCGGTCGGAAGGTTTCGCTGCGGACGCTTTCGATGGTAAGCCGGTCATCGGAATTTGCAATTCCTGGAGTGAGCTGAACAACTGCAACGTGCACCTTCGCGCGGTTGCCGAAGCCGTAAAACGCGGAGTTTGGACGGCCGGAGGATTCCCGCTCGAATTCCCAACGATTTCTCTTGGCGAGATGTTCATGCGGCCAACCGCCATGATGTTTCGCAACCTGATGGCGATGGATGTCGAGGAATCCATTCGCGCGAACCCTATGGATGCGGTCGTGCTGCTGTGCGGCTGCGATAAAACCACCCCTGCTCAATTGATGGGAGCCGCCAGCGCCGATATTCCGGCAATCGTTGTCCCCGGTGGCCCCATGTTAAGCGGCCAGTGGCGGGATCGCAAGCTCGGCGCGGGCACGGATGGCCGCAAGCTCTTCGATCTCTTCCGCACGGGCCAAATCACGGAAGAAGAATGGAGCGAGGTGGAAGGCGGCATCGCGCGCAGCGCCGGACATTGTACGGTGATGGGCACGGCTTCCACGATGACCAGCCTTGCGGAGGCGCTCGGCATGACGTTGCCGGGCTGCGCGAACATTCCCGCGGTCGATTCGCGGCGCTACACCATGGCGGAACTCAGCGGCCGCCGCGCTGTGGAGATGGCGCGAGAGGATTTGCGGCCGTCGCGGATTCTCAGCCGCGAAGCGTTCGACAACGCCATTACGGTTGATATGGCGATCGGCGGCTCCACCAATGCGGTTGTTCACCTGATTGCGATCGCAGGACGTCTTGGCATCCAATTGCCGTTGGAGAAATTCGACGAGATCTCGCGGCATACTCCGTGCATCGCTAACGTAAAGCCGTCGGGCGAGTATCTGATGGAGGATTTTTTTCAGGCGGGCGGCGTGACTGCGGTGATGCGCGATATCCTTCCGCTTCTTTACGGCGATGCGCCGGCTGTGAATGGAAAGACATTGGCTGAAAACGTTGCGGGCGCGGAATGCTTTCGCCGCGAAGTGATTCTACCTATGTCCCAACCGCTATATCCGGAAGGCGGCACGGTTGTCCTCCGCGGAAACCTCGCCCCTGACGGAGCCGTTCTAAAGCAGACCGCAGCCTCGCCGGAACTGTTGAAGCACCGCGGGCCTGCGTACGTCTTCGACAGCTACGAGCAAATGCACCATGAGATCGATCGCGACGATTTGCCCGTTACTTCTCAAACAGTCCTAGTTATGAAAAATGCAGGACCGAAGGGCGGCCCCGGCTTCCCCGAGTGGGGTCAGATTCCGATGCCGCGCGTGTTGTTGAAGCAAGGTGTCAAGGATATGGTGCGGATCAGCGATGCGCGCATGAGCGGGACAAGCTTCGGTACGGTGGTCCTGCATATCGCTCCGGAATCGGCTATCGGAGGCCCACTTGCCGCAGTCCAGACCGGCGATGTCATAGAGCTTGATGTTCCAAATCGTTCGCTTTCGCTGCTTGTGCCGGTGGATCAAATTGAAAAGCGCCTGGCGGAGCGAAAAACAAGTCCAGCGCACTTCGAGCGCGGCTATGGGCGGCTGTTTATCGAAAACGTGCTGCAAGCTAATGAAGGCTGCGACTTCGGTTTCCTGCGAAAATCCAAGGCTCCGCCCTCGTAGATCAACCGTCCTCTATCGCTGTAAAGTATGCAGGCTTCACCTTCCAATAGAATGCGGATCATACTGCCAACACGCGTGCTAACCATCAGCGTGGCGTTAATGCTTACCGGATGGCTGCCCGTTCTGGCTGGGCCGCCGTTTCAGACGGACGATCCCGAACCGGTGGGCTACCAACACTTCGAAGCTTACGTGTTTTCGACATACGACGGCACGAAATCCGGAAGCGCTACCCAAGGGCCGGCATACGAAATGAATTGGGGCGTTGTTCCCGACGTCCAACTTCACTTAGTGATTCCGGCGGCTGCATCTATTCCCAAGGATGGACCCAGCTCCTTCGGCATCGGAGACACGGAAGTGGGAGTGAAATTCCGTTTTATTCACGAGACGAAACACCGGCCGGAATTCGGCATCTTTCCTTTTGCGGAATTGCCAACCGGCAGCGCCAGCGCGGGACTTGGGAACGGACGAACATGGTATCGCCTGCCGCTGTGGGTTCAGAAAAGCGCGGGCCCGTGGACCACCTACGGCGGCGGTGGCGCGGTGCTGAACTGGGCGCAGGGCATGCGTACTTATCCATTCGGCGGATGGCTGCTTCAGCGCGATTTCGGAAACAAGTGGACGCTTGGAGGCGAACTGTTCGCGCACGGCGCGGAAGGCGAAGCGGTAGCGAGCACGAGATCCTCGACGCTGATAGATTTCGGCGGATACTATTACATCCGCAAGCCCGGCTTTCAAGTGTTATTTATGGGCGGACATAGCGTCGCGGGGCAGCCCGAAACGATAGCTTATGTGGGGCTGTATTGGACTTGGGGAGCCGAAAAGGGCGGCTCACAACAGGGGTTTCTGCAACCGCCAGGGCTTCGTTAGCCTCGGCCAGCCCAGTACTCATTCGTCGTGCGCAGCTCCAGCAGGCGCGCCGCCTCGCGCCTTCGCATCGAGCCGGCGCGATTCCCGGATCATTCGATCGAGCCAGGGTATGCCGGAACGGGGCACGCGCAACTGTATCGCCGCGTGAATACGGAGAGATCTCTCGTCGGTTGCGGAATCTTCATAAACAATCGGAATCGCGGGTTCAGCAGGCGCCGAGATCATACTCGGAAAGAATGTGGACGCGGTCATGAACGATTCCTCCTCACTTCGAAGCTACTCCATTCGCCCGGCCGAGGGCGGCGGGGCGGTTGACGAAGCAGCCGGTTTGCCCTCAGCCGTAACGGTTTCCATCAACTCGATGCGCGTGCCGTCCGGGTCGAACAGGTTCACCTGGCGCTTGCGGTTGACGCCCACGTGCTGCTCTATGGGGCGCTGATACTTCGCTCGATAGGGTTTCGCGTTGAGCTCGGCCATGCTTTTCGAGGAGTCGCTCACCTCGAGGCACAGGTGATGGGCGCTGCCGCGCGCTGTGGGAGCGGGCAGATTCTTGTAGAGCATGAACTCGATGTAGTCGTCGCCATCCGGCGCTTTCACATTCACCCAGGAAAGCGTTTTGCCATCTTTGCTGCCGCGCCAGGTCTCCTGAAAGCCAAGGAGATCGCAATAGAAGCGCATCGCGGGCGCAAGCGATCCGACGAGAATGCCCACGTGCATCATGCGGCGCGAGATGCGCGAACCGCCCAGGTATTTGCCTTTTCCGCGTATGCTCCAGCTATCGGACGCGTACTGCACGATTTCCACGTCGTGCCCGTCGGGATCCCTGATGGTGAAGTTGAGATTGCCGATGCGCCCTTTCGGCACGCGATCCGGAACCTTGATTCCTCTCGAGGCCAGATACTCGCGCATAGCCTCGGCATCGTTCGTTTGAATCGCTATGTGGCTAAGGCGGTCCGTGCCCGGCGCGCGCTCCGGCGACATCTCGATGTACTGACGGTCGTTGATCTTGAAGAATGCCATCGATAGCGAGCCATCCGGATTCTTGAGGGAAAACGGCTCGTCGAACCCGAGGAAATCATGGTAAAAAGCGCGAGACTGGTCGATGTTCTTAGTAAACAGCGCAATGTGAGCGACGCCTAAAATCTTGGGCCGCTCTGGCGCCTTCCCCAACAGAAGAGAAGCGGAGAAGAGAACAACAGCGATTCGTTTCATTATCGGGTTCAGCTCCGCAGTGTATCGTAAGTACCGCCCCATGAAATTGGCGATTTTCGCGAAACCTGGTAAATCCACCAGCAACGTGCATTTGTCACGGGAATCCGCCCTTGGTAGTCGGACTAACTGGAGGTGTGAATGGCTGAACCAAAGAAATGCGCTCATCCTTCCTGCCAGTGCAAGGCGCGGGAGGGAAGTGATTACTGCAGCACCTATTGCGAAGGAGCCGGCAAGAAGGCCGATATCGAGTGCAGTTGCGGGCACCCGCCGTGCGCGCCTACGGCGCCCATTCGATAGCAGCTGCTCGGTTTCGAAAACTGCGGGCCGAACGTTCCGGCCCGCAGTTCATCTCAACTGATTTTTTCTTCGAGTTCCGCCCACCGGGCGTAGAGTTCGTCTACTGCGGCCTGCGCATCCCGGAGTTCCTCGAAGGCACTCTGCAACAGCCGCCCGTCTGCCAGCACTGATGGCGTTTCCAGAGTCGATTGCTTCTCTCTCACAACCTGCTCCGCTTCAGCGATCCGTTGTTCCAGCATGCCGTATTCTCGCGCTTCGAGATACGAAAGCTTTTTCTTCACTCGCGGCGCAGGCGCGTCGGTGATACTTGTCGCAGTTGAGAGCTTTTCTTTCGGCTGATTGCGTTCGGCCTGCCAGAGTTCCCACTGGCAGTAATCGGCGAATTGCCCTGCGCCGCCCTGACCATCAAATCCGAGCACAACTGTTGACACGCGGTCGAGCAAATAGCGATCGTGAGTCACCAAGACCAGCGCGCCCCGAAATTCGAGCAGGCTGTCCTCCAAAATTTCGAGCGTGGGAATATCGAGATCGTTCGTGGGTTCGTCCAGCAGCAGCACGTCCGCGGGTTCAAGCATCAGTTTCGCAATCAGAACACGGGCCTTCTCACCGCCGGACAAGCGGCCCACCGGCTGATTCAATTGCTCGCCGGTGAAGAGGAATCGAGCGGCCCAGGATGCTACGTGGACCGTGCGGTCTTGGTAAATGACAGAATCGCCGTCGGGGGCTAACGCGCGCCGCAATGCCACACCGGGATTCAGCTCGCGGTTCTGGTCGAAGTAGACGACCCGTAATTGCTCGGCACGCCGGACTTCACCTGCTTCCGGCACGAGTTCTCCACGCAATAGGCGAAGCAATGTTGTTTTGCCGCTGCCATTGGGACCCACTAGCCCGACGCGCACGCCCGCCGTGAGGATGAAATCGAGTTCCGAAAACAGCGTTCGATCTGGAATCGAATAACTCACTTCGTCGAGCTCGATCAGCCGCTTCGTTTTTCGCTCGGTGGCGCTGAAATCGATGCCGACAGCGCCCGTTCGGCTACGGGCCTTTCGATCCGCCAGGTCGGCGATCATCTCATGCGCCTGATTGATGCGAGCTTTCGCTTTCGTCGCCCGCGCTTTCGGGCCGCGCCGCAGCCATTCGATCTCGGTCCGCACCCGATTGGCGAGCGATTCCTGCTGCTTCATCTGCGCCTGAAGAAATTCGCCTTTCCTGACGAGGAATGCGCTGTAGTTGCCGGCGACGCGCAGCAAGCCACCGGCGTAAATACGATTTAGCTCCGCCACTTCGGTTGCCACATTTTCAAGGAAGTAGCGATCGTGGCTGATGACGACCGCCGCGAACCGGGCGCTCTGCAACAAACTCTCCAGCCATTCGATGCCTGCGAGATCCAGGTGGTTCGTCGGCTCGTCCAACAACAGAAGATCCGGCGCCGTCGCCAGAGCTTCCGCAATAGCGAGCCGCTTGCGCCATCCGCCGGATAGAGCGGCAGCGTCCGCTTCGAAATCAGAGAAGCCGGCGCGGCCCAGCGTTTCGGCTTCACGCGCGGCGCGTTCATTTTCCGGAATCGAGGAGCGGTCGAGCGCTTGGCGGATCACCTGGCGAACTGTCTGCCCGGGCAGGAATTGCGAGTCCTGCGCCACGTAGCTAAGTTGTACGTTCTTGCGAACGGCGATATCTCCGCTATCCGGATCACGGCGCCCCGCCAGAATTTCGAGCAGAGTCGATTTCCCGGAGCCGTTCGGCCCGATCAACCCCAGACGGTCTCCATCGCTGATGCTGAGCGAGAGGTCCTCGAATAATGGAGCGGCCCCGTAGGATTTCGATAGCCGTTGTGCGTTCAGTAAAAGCGCCAATTCCTGAGTGTCTTCCTTACTTCTGTTCTCGATTATGGGAGGCGCAATGTGGCCGATGTGTAGACCGGCCACTGATTCTCAGGATAACAATGGCGGGAGATTGCCGAGACGGTGAGGAGGCGCTCGCAAGTTGATCTTCGTCGTTTGCGCCGGACCGATTGTCGATAGCTCGGCAAAATATTGAGCACAGAGCCTGCCGGCAAGAGTCGACTGATCAAAGCCTTCAACGTTCTCCGGCTATCCAGCCCAACGACTTGCGTCCGCAGATTTAACTCGCGATATCTTGAATGCGCCGTCGCCGCAGTATATCCCAGCGACAACGGCGCATGGGCGCACGAGTCGTCTCGTCAGGCGATCGCGAAGGTCAGAGGGCCTTCTCTGAGTTCCCACACGGTTGGCTGTCGAATACGAACGGCCGTTTGCCGCCTGTTTCAGCATCAAGCTGATAACTTCTGCTGTTCCTTTAGTGTCGATCGCCCCACTCGAAGTTGCCATCGCCCCAATCCGGAGGCGTGGTGGACCATGGTGTGAACAGCACGCCGGTAGTAGCGCTCGCGCAGCCACGCGCACCGGGGCCGCGCGCACAACCCCACCAGTTCAGTGTTCCGTCAACCGTTGCCTGGCCCAGATTGCTGATGCCGATTGTGCGCCGCTCGAAGACGTTCAGGTGAGCCTGCAACTGGGGAAGGGCGTTCGGGCCGGTAGCCGGCGATTTGAACGATATGCCGATGGATTCATCTTCAATCACGTTGTCGGCCACCACAATGCCGGTTATCGGAACAACGCTGTAAATATTGATGCCGGTGGGACCTGCGGTTGCGGCGTCCTCGCTATCGGCGCCGTTTGCGCGGATATGATTGCCAATTACGGAATTGTCCCGAAAGGTAACAGGGGGCGCTCCCGGAACTGACGCATGATTATGCATGGCGACTCCCGGCATACCATTACCCACTAAGGTATTCTCGATGATCACGTTTCCATAAGCTTGGGTTCCCGGGCCAGGAGCAAACACGCCGGCGCCGGCGCCCCCGCCGCTCAGGAGTCCGTTGAAACTGGAGTCGTTCCGGGAAATCGTATTGTTATAAACTCCAAAGCTCAGCCCGTCTACCGGATGCGCGAGAGCTGCGGCAGCGTGGGAAGCCATTGTGATTCCACAATCGTAGCCGTTCCACTGAACATCGTTCTGCGAGATGAGGTTGTGGTGAGTAGGGCCCGTCTCGTCGGAAATGAGAATGCCACCGGCATTTCTCTCTACAGTATTTTTCGCAATGACGGAATGGTCCGTGCCCATAAGGTGAAGACCTTCGCCACAATCATCGCCTTCATTGGTTTCAAATGGCGGGAGTCCGGGACAAGTATGAGAGCTGAGACTGAGGTCGTTGTTTGTAATCAGATTGTCGACGATCGTGACACCCGTAGCGCTTGCCACGAGGATTCCTTCAAAATTTGCGTTTTCGATCGTAAATCCGGAAATAGTTACATCACTAACACCCGCATTGGGGGAACTGGCGGTGCCATCGATGAAGATGCCGTTGGCTTTGCCCGTTGCATCAATCACGGTGCCGTAGCGTCCTGCGCCAATCAAAGATAACGACTTCGAGATCACGATGTCTTCGCGATAGAATCCGCGAGCCACACGGATTGTATCGCCGGGCGAGGCTGCGGCGACGGCCGCCGTAATAGTTGATTTACACCTTGCAGTGCCACGAGGATTAACACACCACGTAGCCGCGAAAGTAGACTGGCACAGCAGGAACAGGCAAGTTCCCGTCAGCGATAGATAGAGTAGTTGTCGACGCATTTGCAATATCTCCAGAAGTAAGCAGGCTCTCAAGAGCCAGCCGCGTTAAAGAGTATCACAAGCTAGGGTCTCAGGATGTTCTCTAGGCGAGTTTTGCCGTGAAGAATCGTAACAAAAACCTCGCCTCAATCACAGAGTGAGTTTTCTCGTGTAACTGTTCTTGTTTTCTGATATTATAATATTAATATTTAGTAATTTAATTCTTAGCCGAGAGACCATGCGGCCGAGACTCAGCAACAATAGGCTGACGCTCGACTTTTCAGATCTGGTAACTGCTAAGTCGGAGGCGCCTTGGTTAGAAGGAATAAAGGCACAGAGTTCAAAACGCTCATCCCGGTTACTTCAAGCCGACAACCATCGAGTCTGGCCCCACGAGGTGCTCCACATGTGCATCACGGAATCCAGCCTCCTTCATCCATCCCATACAGTCCGTACCGGTATAATCGTACCCGCCGGGGGTCTCGATGAGCATGTTCAAGCTCATCAACAGACCGAAAGAATTCTTAGACCGCTCGTCATCTATTATGGCGTCGTACACAATCAGCGCTCCGCCCGGATTGATCGCATCGTACGCTTTGCTGACGAGCATCTTCTTATTTTTCAGGTCCCAATCGTGCAAAATGTGTCCCATGGTGATCACGTCCACCCGAGGCAACGCTTGCGTGAAGAAATCTCCAGGTTCGAAACGCACACGATCGCTCACCCTATTGGTTTCGGCATATTCCTCGAAGATCGGACCAACCTCGGCTAAATCGAAACCGATTCCGGCCAGATGCGGATTCGCAAGCGCAATCTGGACCGCCAAATCTCCCTGAGCCGTTCCCACGTCCGCATAAGTAGCGTAATTTTTCCAGAGCGCCTTGTTCGCAATCGCCAGATTCGCGCCGTGGCTGATACCGGACATCGCAGCGAGAAATCCTTTGAGCCGTGCCGGATCGGCATATAGGGTTGTAAAGGGCGACGCGCCTTCCTCTTTAGCTTCGTTCTGTGGGCGTCCGGTGCGCAGCGCCTCTGTGAGATGATTCCAGAACCCGAATAGTCGGGCGTTTGCCATCTCGAGGATGCCGCCGATGTAACTGGGTTTGTGCCTGTCAAGGAAAAAATCCGTCGCCGGCGTGTTGGAATATGCCTCACCCGATCTGTGCAGGAAACCCAAGGCCACCAGCGCATCAAGGTAGTCGCGAGCGGATCGGAGATGAAGGCCCAGCCTGCCTGCTAAATCGTTAAATTCTTCGGGCCCGTTTGCGAGTTCCGTAAATACGCCCATTTCGACCGCACTCAGTAGCGCCTTCGACGCCCAGAACCCCAGACCAACCTGCATGATGTGATCGGGCGTTGGATCAAGTTGTGGATTCATTTCTCACCCCGGGAAATTGCTTATTATACGTTGAGCCCCCCTTCACCCAAGAGAAAGTATCGAGAGTCAGCGAGTAGTTGTTAAGGGTTTAGTAACTGACGTCAAGGAGACACAGAACTTTTGAACTATGGATGCGGATTACAGGAGTTTGGCAATTCTACTCAACACAAAAAGAAAGACCGCCGAACCGATAAGTTACGGACACTGGAATGTACGGGCCACAACAAATATTGGATTTAGTGCACCCCCAGCTAGTTTGGACGTCGATCATTTGCCGTCATCCCACGCAGCTATACCGAGGTTCCGCACTGAGCGAACTGGGATCGCACCCCGAACCCGCCGCCGCATCGCGGGAGGCCAGTGACGCGCATTGGCTCGCCGCCACGGCCTGCCATGCTTCCCTCAGATCTTCCAGCAGTGATTGCACCTCCGCAAGCGCCGGCTCCGATTGTTGCGCATGTCCTTCGAGCAGCCGCCGCTGGCAGTAGTCGTACAGGCGGGCGTAGTTTGCCGCGATCTCGCCACCTTGCTCCGTGTTCAAAGAATTCATCAGCTCGACCAGCACCTCGAACGCTTTGTTCACGAAACGCCCACGGCCCAGGATGTCACCCTGCCGGTAGCATCCTCGTGCGTTCTGTACAGAATCGACGCCAAGATCGTAAAGAATCTGGACGAGCTTCGTCGAATCCGCGGTCAAGACTTCCGCTTCCAAGTAGGCAGTTTCCGGACGCCAGGGCATATCTGAATTACGACTCCTGCTATTTCTATCGGCCGCTTCCGCCATTTCTTTATCACGGCTGGGTGAACTCGCAGCTGGCCCATTCGCCAGCGTCCACTATTCTGATGAGTGGTGTCGTCGAAAACCGCTCCACTTCCGGCGGAGGCGGCTCACGAGGCGGACGCGCTAGCTCGTGAGATCACGAAGCTGCGCGCCTGGGCATGTAGCGGAAATGGCCATCTGCGGACCCTGTGCCAGGATGGCCTGCAACGATTGCGGCTGGTGTATTCCCAGGCATCGGAAGAGCAGCGGGTCCGGCTGTTTCAATCCGATTCAATCCGGGCGCTCCGGGAAATCTCGGCGCGGCTCGAAGCTCCTCCCGATGAGACTCTTCGGACGCTCCTGGCACAGGTATTCGGTTACCAGCAGTTCCGCTCGGGCCAGGAACAGGTCATTCGCACAGTAATGGCCGGCCTTGATTGCCTGGCCGTGATGCCCACCGGCGGCGGCAAATCGCTAACGTTTCAACTACCGGCGCGCGCGCTTGGTGGAACCACGCTCGTCATCTCGCCGCTGATTGCGCTCATGAAGGACCAGGTCGACGGAGTCGCGGCGCGAGGCATTCGCGCAACCTATCTCAATTCGAGTATCGAGGAATCCGATCGCCGCCAGCGTCTTTCCGCTGTGTGCCGGGGCCAGTTTGAACTGGTCTATGCCGCGCCGGAAGGTCTGGAGCTGTACCTGGCGGCGCTGCTCGAAAACGTCGACCTGCGGCTGCTTGCCGTGGACGAAGCCCACTGCATCAGCGAATGGGGGCACGACTTCCGCCCCGCCTATCGCAATCTGGCCGGCCTGAAGCAGCGGTTCGGCGGCATTCCATTGCTAGCACTTACCGCAACCGCCACCGCGCGCGTGCAGCAGGATATCGTCGACCAACTCGGCATGGAAGCGCCCATCCGATTTCAAGGATCGTTCTTTCGGCCGAATCTGCGCATCGCCGTCATCAAGAAAACCGGTCATCCGCCGGTCGGACGCGCCATGCTGCAACTACTAAGAGCGCGCAAAGGCGAGAGCGGCATCATCTACTGCCTGCGGAGGCAGGATGCGGACGACCTGGCGACGACGCTTCGCGAAAACGGAATCAACGCTGAGTCGTACCACGGGGGACTCGAGAACGACGTCCGCCACCAGCGGCAGGAGGCCTTCCAAAAGGGCCGCACGCTCGTGATTGTGGCTACTGTAGCATTCGGCATGGGTATCGACAAGAGCAATATCCGTTTCGTAATCCATCGCGACATGCCGCGTTCGCTCGAATCGTTCGCTCAGGAGATGGGGCGTGCCGGCCGTGACGGTCAGCCGAGCGATTGCATCCTGTTTTACGCGTGGCCCGATGTTCTGGCGCACGATTTCTTCGCGAACGAGCAAAAGGACGGCAGGCTGGGGGATCAGCGCCGGGAACAGGCGCGCCGGATGTATCGATTCGCGGAAGCGATGTGCTGCCGGCATCAGGCCCTGGCAGGATATTTCGGCGAGCACCTTCCCGCCTGCGGCAGTTCCTGCGACGTGTGCACCGGCCGCGATGTTCTCGCCGAATCGGCGGCTCCACGCCGTAAGAAACGGTAACACCGGATTATCGATCCTATTTCAGAAGCCTTTAAAGCTTCATGCCATGATGTCTTTCGGAGAGCAAACATGAGTGTCGACCCACGCGCGGGCAAGCCCGCCGACCCGGCAAGTCTGGTGAACGTTCCGCGATTGATTACGTCCTACTATGCCTTGCATCCCGATCCGGCGAATCGCGAACAACGCGTTGCATTCGGGACCTCGGGGCACCGGGGCTCTTCGTTCAACGGCAGCTTCAATGAGGATCACATCCTCGCCATTACCCAGGCGATCTGCGCTTACCGTCAGCACGAGGGGACGACCGGCCCTTTGTTCCTGGCCATGGATACACATGGTCTCTCCGAGCCGGCGTTCGCCAGCGCCCTCGAAGTGCTGGCTGCCAATGGCGTCGCTGTGATGGTCGATCAGGATCTCGGTTATACACCGACTCCGTCGCTATCCCACGCCATCTTGACCTACAATCGCGACCGGACAGATGGACTCGCCGACGGCATTGTCATCACGCCCTCTCACAATCCACCTGAGGACGGCGGCTTCAAATATAACCCGCCGTCAGGCGGCCCCGCCGACACGACCGCTACCAAGTGGATTCAGGATCACGCAAACGAATTGATAGCCGCAAAATTGAGCGGCGTGAAGCGCGTGCTATACGAAAAAGCGATGAAGGCGCCCGCCACGCACCGCTACGATTACATCTCGGCGTACGTGAACGACCTTGCCGAAGTCATCGATATGGATGCCGTTTCAGCCGCGAAGCTGAAACTGGGTGTCGATCCGCTGGGGGGCGCCGGCGTCGCCTACTGGCCGCGCATCGCCGAAAAATACCGCCTGGATCTTGAAGTAGTCAATACGAATGTCGATCCCACGTTCCGGTTCATGACGCTCGATTGGGACGGCAAGATCCGGATGGACTGTTCCTCCCCGTACGCGATGGCGGCGCTGATCGCGTTAAAGGATCGCTTCGACGTGGCGTTCGCCTGCGATACGGACCATGACCGCCATGGCGTTGTGACGCGTAGCGCCGGGCTGCTGAACCCGAATCATTATCTAGCCGTAGCGATCCAATATCTCTTCGAAAACAGGCCCGGTTGGCGGAGCGAGGCGGGCGTCGGCAAGACCCTCGTATCGAGCAGCATCATCAATCGCGTCGCCGGGGCCCTCGGCAGGCGGCTTGTTGAAGTTCCGGTCGGTTTCAAATGGTTCGTGAACGGCTTGCTTGATGGTTCGCTCGGCTTCGGCGGAGAGGAGAGCGCCGGCGCATCGTTCTTGCGGCGGAAAGGCGGCCCGTGGAGCACCGATAAAGACGGCCTGATCCTCGGACTGCTATCTGCTGAAATCACCGCAACCACCGGCCGCGATCCAGGCGAGCACTATCGCGCGCTCACCGAGCGCTTCGGGGATCCCGTTTACCAGCGCATCGACGCGCCGGCGACATCCGAACAAAAAGCCGTGCTGCAGAAACTCTCGCCTGAGCAGGTAAAGGCGACGGAACTTGCGGGCGAGAAGATTGAGGCGATGCTGACGCGCGCGCCTGGCAATGACGCGCCCATCGGCGGCTTGAAAGTAGTTACGAAGAACGGCTGGTTTGCTGCCCGTCCATCGGGCACGGAGGACGTCTACAAAATTTATGCAGAAAGCTTCCTTGGCGAAGACCATCTGCGGCGCATTCAGAAAGAGGCGCAAGAGTTGATCTCGCGGACCTTCGCCAGCGCAGCGGGAGCGTGAAGCGCGCCCTGAACAGCTCACAAAGCTGCCCACGAATATCCAAACGCGCGTTCAGCAAAACATCGCGACGCTCGATCAACCCGCCCCGCGCTCGGCGCGAAATGCAGCCTACACAGGCGATATAATCGCTTTGTCGGTCGTATAATACGGCCCTAAATTTTAGAAGGGGTGACGTTCATGGATCGGGGCAGCGAAAGAGAAACGGCGGCGAGTAGCTCAGGCGAAGTGGACCGAAGGCAGTTCCTGAAACGAGCGAGCAATGTTGTCCTGGCGGGTTCCGCAACCGCGCTATCGGCTCGCTCCTATGCGCGTGTGCCGGGCGCCAACGATCGTATCCGCATCGGCCAGCTCGGTTGCGGCGGCAGAAGCCGGGGCCACGTTCATATGGTGCACATGGCGTCGGAGCGTACCCCTGTCGAAGTGACGGCTGTGTGCGACATCTGGAGCATCGCTCGTGAGGCCCGCGCCGCTCAGGTGAAGGATTTCTTCGGTACGGCCCCGGCCGTTTACAAGTACTCGGAAGAGATGCTCGCGAAGCCCGATATCGACGGCGTGATGATCGCCACCGGCGATTTTCAGCATGCCAAACTGTGCATCGAAGTCGTGAAAGCGGGAAAAGATTGTTACGTTGAAAAGCCCTTCGCGAATGTGCTGGAAGAAGCGAAAGCCGCCCGCGCCGCCGTGAAGGGTTCGAAGCAGGTCGTGCAGATGGGCACGCAACACCGCAGCGAACCGTATCCGCTGGCCGTGCGCGACATCATACAATCCGGGCGAATCGGCGAAGTTGCCAAAATCACGCAGGAATGGAACGTTAATCAGCCCCGCTGGCGCTACATCCGGCAGTACGACGACGGCAAAACGCCGACGTTGCTCAAGGAAGAAGATACCGACTGGAAACGCTGGCTGCTCGGAAAACCGTATCGCCCATTCGACCCGCATGTTTATCTTGAGTTCCGTCTCTACAAGGATTTCTCCTCTGGCATTTTCGACCAATGGTTGAGCCACGGCAGCGATCTGGTGCATCTGTGGACGGACTCGGCGTATCCGGTGAGCGCTGTCGCCACCGGCGCCGTTCTCACCTGGAAAGACGGCCGAGAAAACCCCGACAACGCTAGTGTTACGCTGCTCTACCCCAAGGGCTTTATCTACACGTACTCAACAACGTTCTCGAATAGCTATCGTAGTTTCAGCCGCATTCAAGGCCGCGACGGCACGCTTGAAAACTACGGCGGCGAGGGCGCTTCTCTGTTCCTGCTGACCAATGAAGGCGGCAACCGGCAGGCGGGGCGGCACATGCCGACTTACACTGCGCCCCCGGGTATGGGACCGGATGGGAATGACGCCGAAATCGTTCATGTGCCGAATGCCCCGCCGCCCAATTCAAACGGCCCAAGCGACGACGACGTAGATCACTTGATGCACTGGCTCAACGCCATGCGGGATCGCAAAGAGCCCAATGCCACGGTCGACAACGGCTTCTCGCACGCAATTGTCTGCATCATGGCTGCGCAATCGCTCTGGTCGGGCAAGCGTCTCTATTGGGACAACACTCGAGAAGAAATCGTCGATCACCCGGTATAGCCGACCGCCGCGATTCTTGAAATGCCGCGCCCGCTTCACCGATCACTGCGTGCAAGCCGCCGGTTTTCCTTTGTGCCTATACTGCGCGTATTGCCGTTTTGCCAGGCGATTGCCGTCCCAAATGTAAGTTCCGAATATCCAGCGGCTGGGAGAATTCGGATCCATCTGCACTAAGTGAACAATCTGCGCCCTGCGCCCGCATGTCGGGTTCTGGCCGTTCATCACGTGCCGGCCTGCCTGCCAGGCGGAGAGCCTTTCAGATACGGCGCGTCTTTAACCATCATCAGCGGAGTTGACCCGTTAGCCTATCTTCTCCGCCAGCTCGATGATGATTCCCTCCGGGCCGCGGACGTAGCAGAGCCGGTAGCTGTCCTCGTAGCGCTCCAGCTCGCCGACGAGTTCAGCGCCGCGGGCTCGCAGGCCGGCAACGGCGGCGTCGATGTCGTCGACGGCGAATGCAACGTGGCGGATACCTGGCGTGTTCGCCGACGCGTGCCGGTTGTCGCCCTGGATTGATGGTGAGTGGAACTTCGTAAGCTCGAGTCGTCCGTTGCCGTCCGGAGTTTGCATCATCGCAATGTCCGCCCGTACGCCGTCGAGCCCAACGACGCCGTCCACCCAACGGCCTTCGACGGTTCCCTCGCCCTGCAGTACGAGTCCGAGCTCGACGAAGAACTCAGTCGCGGCTGCAAGGTCGTCAACCACGATGCCGACGTGCTCCATCCGTTGGATAGTCATGTGTTGGATAGTAACGAACCAAATTCGGGCCGCGTCTGCCGCGCCATCGCCATACGCTATCGTACTCATCACGATGGAAGCGGTTTTCGAGCTGCGGCCCCCACTCGTTCATTTTGAGACTAACTCTAAAGGGCCTTTCGAAACGTCAGGTTGATGCGGTACTCGCCCGCAAGAGAATCGAACCCCGCTGCGAGCGGAGCGATCCCGTGGAAAGCAAGCCTAGCCGGACCGCCCCAGACAGCAACATCTCCACTCTCGATCCGGACACGGCGCGGCCTCTCCTTACGCCGCGAGCCACCGAACAGAAATACTGCCGGCAATCCCAATGAAACAGACACGATAGGCTTCGTGAAATCCTGTTCGTCGCGATCCTGATGCAATGTTAATCGAGCGCCGGTTTCGTAACGATTGATCAGACACGCATCGGGCGTGAAGTTAGCGAATCCGGCTTCCGCGGCGGCTCCCGCGGCAAGGGCCATAAAAAGTTCGGGTATTGCGGGCCAGGGCCGGCCGGTTTCGGGATCGTGCGAATCGTACCGGTAACCGGTTGCATCCGACACCCAACCTGCCTCGCCGCAATTCGTCATGGCCACCGACATGCGATACCCGCCAGGCGTGATCATATGACGAAACGGAGCAATCGCCGCGATTTCGCGCACGGCATCCAGCAGGGCAGCGGCATTGCGCGATGCGAAACCGCGCAGCAGCGCCGCGCCATCAGCTAGCGGCTCTGTCGATGGGCGATCGGATGGCCATAGCTCGTAATTCCTCATTGCAAGCCGTCTACTTCAATTATGCGGGGAACGCCGTGTGTCAGGATCGTCTTCCTGGCGCGGCGGCGCATAAAGGCACTTTTATTCCGGCCGCTCAGGCGAATGCCTGTACGATACTCAACTGTATGAAATCAGCGAATTCAAAACGTCGTACATTTCTGCAATCGGCCGTAGGCCTTGGCGCCGCGGCATCGCTTCCGGTAGGAGCGTCGGCAGCCGAGTCGGGCAAGGTGAAGGCACGCGACGGCATACGCGTTGGGAACTTATATTTCAGCTCCGGATTAGGCGGGATGCGAGCGGAGGCGGAAAAGGATCCTCTCCTATTCGGCGGCGACATCAAAGAGCAGACTCGCCGGGCATTAGAAACTCACAAGGCGAATCTGGAGGCAATGGGCTCGTCGCTCGATAATGTGATCAAAGTGACCGTTTTCCTGGCGGATGTGAAAACTGAGAAAGCCGCCATGAACGAGGTCTATTTTAAATATTTTCCCAAGAATGCTCCAGCACGGTCGGCCATCGGAGTTCAATTCCCAGAGAGCGAACAGCGGGTGGAGATTGAGCTAATTGCCTGGATACCGTAAACGTAGGACGTCCTCGACATGAGAATTTTATAAAAATTTTATAAATATGTCTTTGCCGCAGGAAGTAGAACCGCCGATCCTTGGAATGCCAGTCGAAAGCTTTCCCGCCAAGCAGCCGGAACGCGTCACATTGGCGGGAAGAATCGTCACACTTGAGCCGGTCAATGTAGATGCTCATGCGGAGGCGCTTTACGATCAATCGCACGGCTATGACAACGAAAGCCTTTGGCGCTATATGCCAGAAGGGCCATTCGCCGACCGGGCCTCCTTTTACGCCAGACTCCACGAACAGGCCGCGTCCCCCTATTCGCTGCTCTTCGCGATTGTGGACAATGTTTCTCACCGCGCTGTCGGGCATGCCGCATTAATGCGGATTGATTCGAAGAACCGCAGCATTGAGGTTGGTAACGTTCTGTTTACTGCTCGTCTCCAGCGAACTGCCGGAGCAACCGAGGCTATGTATTTGCTGGCGCGCCACGCCTTCGAGGATTTGGGGTATCGACGTTACGAATGGAAGTGCGATTCTCTCAATGCCCGCTCTCGACAGGCGGCCCTCCGGTTAGGCTTCACATTCGAAGGAATCTTCCGGCAGCACAGAGTCGTCAAAGGCCGCAATCGGGATACAGCGTGGTTCTCTATGCTCGATTCGGAGTGGCCCGCCCGCAAAACGTCCTTTGAGCGATGGTTAGCTCCATCAAACTTTGACGCGGCTGGGCAGCAAAAAAAATCACTGGAACGATAGCGTCCACAATTCGTGTATCTTAATGTTTAAACACACATTATCCGGAGGAACTCATACTATGCCAACATCTTCAAAAGAAGTGCAACCTTGTGCACTGGCTCGCGGTGAAGGCACGCCGCTGTGGTTCCTGGGCGCATTAACATTTGTCCGAGCCACCGCCGACACAACGCGCGGCGCCTACGGACTAGTGGAACAAGTGATTCCCGCGGGCTTTGCCTCGCCATTTCACGTCCATCACGCCGAAGACGAGTCCTTCTATATCATCGAAGGCGAGTTGACTTTTTTCTGCCAAGGCAGAAAATCGAAGGCGGGTCCAGGCGGGTACATCTTCGGCCCGCGCGAGATTCCGCACGGCTTCCGCGTGGAAGGAACGGCTCCGGCGCGCATTCTGCTGCTGACAACCCCTGCGGGTGGATTCGAGAACTTTGTTCTGGAAATGAGCGATCTGGCGGCCGATATTAATTTGCCGCCCGCGGGGCCGCCTGATATGGAAAACCTAATGGCTTTGGCGGCAAAACACAACATCGAGATTCTCGGCCCGCTTCCGGAGTAGAAGCTTCGATAGATCGCGCCCGGGCACTGGGCTGGCGTGCGCGAATTTCACCTCGGCTCTTCCGCGAACAACTCCGCAAGGCGGACCGACAGTGTTCCCGCGTGCAGCACCTCACTCGATTCGACCTTCATGAGATCGGATCCGGCATGATACTGCCACCCGGTCTGCTTTGCAGGGTCGATCACCCAACAAAACGGAACGCCCCAGGAATGGTATTCCTCGCATTTCGCAAAGGCAGCGCTCAGGCGATCCTCTGGCGAAAGGATCTCGACGCACAACGAAACCGGCTCTGTCGGGTAGGGCTCCGCGATGCGAGCGTCGGCGATCACGTCGGGTATTAAGAATTTCGTCTGGGTTAAGCGAACCGTGACCTCAGCCAACGCGTCAACGCCCTGGCGCCGCAGTAGCGTGACCAGCATAAATTCGATCCAGGCGTGCAGCTTGGTGGGCATAGGCTTCTGGCGAAGCACCCCGTCGATATACTCGCAGGCGGGCTTGTACGAGGTACGCAAATATTCATCGACCGAGATCAGAGTGGTGCTGCTCATGACGATTCCAATCCCTAGCGTACCGCCTTTGAAAGTACCGGATCTGTTGGTCTTTCACCGCCAGCCATCATATAGTCAAGAAGCATATGGCTTCGTCCACTCGAACTCATAAACCGTTTGTTCCCGAAAGCGTGTCCATGCGCGAGCTAACGCTGCGCGCGGTCCTGCTTGGGCTGATTATGACTGTGGTGCTGGGCGCAGCCAATGCTTACCTTGGATTACGCGCCGGCATGACCATTGCCGCGACTTATCCCGCGGCCGTCATCAGCATGGCCGTTCTGCGCGGATTGAATGGATCGCTACTCGAAGAAAACATCGCCCGAACCGCCGGATCCATAGGCGAATCCGTCGCGGCCGGGGCGGTGTTCACCTTGCCGGCGTTCTTGATTTCGCATGCCTGGGCGTCGTTCAGCTTCAAGGATGCGTACTGGAAGTCCACCGTGCTGATGCTGGTCGGCAGCGTGTTAGGCGTGCTGTTCGTATCCCTGGTGCGGAGGGTGATGGTGGAAGACCCGGAGCTACCCTTTCCCGAATCGGTCGCCGCGTCAGAAATCCACAAAGCGGGACAACGCGGCGCTAAAGCCGCCAAGTACCTGTTCTGGAACATGGGGCTGGGCGGCCTCATTTATATGCTCGGCCGCTTCGGCTTCTTCGCTTCGGACAAAGACGTGCTCGTCAGAATCGGCCAACTCGGATCCAGCCGGGTCAGCCTGGGGGGCGCCGATACGAACCAGATCGTCGCCACCGGCGGATTGACTAGTTTCGCGGCGCCAAGCGTCAGCCCCGCCTACCTCGGCGTCGGCTACATCATCGGGCCGCGCCTGGCGGCATTACAATTCGCTGGCGGCGTGCTTGCCTGGGGTTTATTGGTTCCGCTCCTGATTTACTTCCTGGGACCGCAGTTGCGCGCCATTCTTCCCCCCAACGCGCAGGACACATCGTGGGTCGATATGGCAGGCGCGGTGGGTAAATACATCGTCCGGCCGATTGCCGTGGGCGGGATGCTTGTCGGCGCGGCGCACACGCTATGGCGCATGCGCACGAGCCTGCTCGGCGGATTGAAGCGCGCGGTCGCCGATCTGAAACAGACGCAGGAACAAGCCTCCCAACTCGTACGAACGGAACGCTACATGAGCTCGAAAGCTGTTTTCGGACTGATCGGCCTTGTATTCCTGGCCATGATTGCGCTCTACATTTATCTCTCCGGCCATGTGATCGCAGGAATTGTCGCCGCGATCGTCATGTTGATTCTCGGTTTCTTCTTCGCAACGGTGTCGGGTTACCTGGTCGGCATCATCGGGTCGTCGAATAACCCGATTTCCGGACTTACAATCTGCACGCTGGTTGTCGCGGCGCTGCTGATGGTGGCGCTCGGCGTTTCCGGAAAAAGCGGAGTGACGGCGGTGCTCGGCGTAGCAGCGGTTGTCTGCGTTTCGTCGGCGGTCGCGGGTGAACTGCTCCAGGATTTCAAAGTTGGCTACATGCTCGGCGGCACGCCGCGCAGCATCCAGATTGTGGAACTAATTGCCGTCGTTGTCGCCAGCGCCGTGATGTATTTTCCGCTGGTGCTGCTCCACGAAAGCAACATCATCGCCGGCGGCACGGGGCTGGGGGATCGCGCTCTGCCGGCGCCGCAAGCGGGTTTGATGGCCCTGCTCGCGCAAGGCATCGTTGGCGGCAATATGCCGTGGCCGCTGGTGCTGGTCGGTATTCTGATGGGGTTCGCGATCATCATGATGCAAGTGAGAAGCCCGATGCTCGTAGCAGTCGGCATGTACCTGCCACTCGAAACGACCTCAGCAATTTTCGTCGGCGGCATCATCCGGGCGATCGCCGAAAGAATGTCCCAGCGGCGAGCGCTGAACGAAGCACAGAAAGCACGCGTCGAAAACTCAGGCGTTTTGACAGCTTCGGGCCTGATTGCGGGCGAAGCGCTGCTCGGCCTTGCGTGGGCCGGGCTGCAGTTCAAACCCGCCTGGAAGAATGCGCTAATCGTAACGACACATCCGTTTTACGCAATCGGTATTGTCGTCATGATCGGCCTGGCGCTCGTCATGATATTGATCCCGCTGCGGAGCGCCGGCAGTCCCGACGAACCGGCCCCGCCCGTAGCGATGATGTGAGAAGCATTCTGGTTCCGTCCCTGTAACGCAGATCTTTACCGCCATGCTACTTACTCAGAGTGGGGCAGACGCTCCGTCTGCGCGCGGCTCCCAGCCGCGCTTCTTCAGATCTTGCTGAATTGTTGAGGACCCGGGCGCGCCCGGCGCTCCAACGGCTTCGTTTAAACGGTCCTTATCGAAAATGACCCGGCGATCTGCTCCCGCTCATTCCTCAATCGTCGTCGCGCCTGCTCATTCACGATAAGATCATAGCGTTTGTTGGGACGAATTAAAAGATAAGCGAACCACTTGTTAGTTAGTTGTCAGTTGTCCCGGGCACCAGCAATGTGGCCGTCTTTAATCGGGCCTCCTTTAGGAGGCCAAGTAACCAAGGTTTCACATGAAGTGTGATATTTTTCCACTGTGATCCACGGTCATTCCGCGGGAGCGCGTCATGCCCAAGACAATCCACCTCAAGGTAAACGGTAAGCAGCACGCGGTCGAGGCCGCGCCCGGCACGATGCTGCTCTATGTGTTGCGTAACCAGTTGGGGCTGCACGGGCCCAAGTTCGGGTGCGGTCTTTCCGAATGCGGTGCCTGCACCATCCACCTGGACGGCGCGGCCGTGCATTCGTGCGTGCTTCCGGCCACCGCCGCCGAGGGCCACGAGATCACCACGCTCGAGAAGTTGGGCAGCGTGGAGAAGCCGGGTCCGCTGCAACAGGCGTTCATCGACGAACAAGCCGCCCAGTGCGGCTACTGCATCAATGGCATGATCATGACCGCGCAGGCGTTTTTGGATAAGCATCCGAACCCGAGTCGGGACGACATCAAGCAGGCCCTCAGCAACAACCTGTGCCGCTGCGGCACGCACATGCGCATCGTCCGCGCCGTCGAACGCGCGGCGAAGCACTGGAGGCAGGCATCATGAGCGCACGCCCCGAATCCGCATCCGCCACTTCCAGCCTTTCCGACTTCGGCGCCAGCCGCCGGAAGTTTCTCCAGACCTCGGGGGGCCTCGTGCTGGGCTTCAGCCTGTTCGGTCCGCGGGCCGCGATGGCCGAACAGCCCGCCACGCGCCTTCCGGCCAGCGCAACCGGAGGTGCAGCGACATTCCCGGCAGTGGACCCGGCCAAACTCGATGCATGGCTTGCGATCCACCCCGACAACACTGCCACGCTGTTCACGGGCAAGGTCGAGCAGGGCAACGGCTCGCCCAATGCGCTGGCGCAGATCGCCGCTGAGGAACTCGATTTCCCGTTCGACCGGCTGTTCGTGGTGATGGGCACCACCACCAACACGGTCGACCAGGGACCGACGTACGGCAGCATGGCTGTCCGTTATGCCGGCCCGCAGATCCGCCACGCCGCGGCCGCGGGACGCCAGGTTTTGTTGTCGATGGCCAGCAAACGCCTGCGTGTGCCGGTGGAGCAACTTGCCGTGCGTGATGGGGTCGTCTCCGTCGTGGGCGCGCCAAAACGCGGCATCACTTATGGCGAGCTGGTGGACGGCAAGCGCCTCGACGTGACGATCGGTGCGACCGGCAAGAAGTTCGACATGAAGGTGGCGCCCGACGCGCCTCTGAAGGATTCCTCGAAATACACGATCGTCGGCACGTCGGTTCCGCGCAAGGATATTCCGGGCAAGGTCACGGGCGAGTTCACCTATGTGCACGACGTCAAGGTGCCGAACATGCTGCACGGGCGCGTCGTGCGGCCCTACGGCATCGAGTCCAGGCTGCTGAGTGTGGAC
>JAICLJ010000143.1 GCA_025927575.1 Bryobacteraceae bacterium
CAGCGGCGCGCCTCAATTCCAAGGAAAGTCCTTCGATGACAAAGGCACGCGCCCTTCTTCAGATTCATCCGCGCGGGCCGACAACATCGTAAGCTTGCCCGGTCCGAGCGCGGACATCAAAGCTCCCGATCGGTTCAGCTCGGCCCAATCCTTAAGTTCAACGCAAGCAATGCCGATGCAGAAGCAGGACGCGCCGGCACCGCCGCAAGCCAAGGCCGACATTACCTTCAGATTGCAAGGCCAATCCGGAGAGACCGTCAGCGTACGCGTTTCCGATCGCGCCGGCGACATTCAGATTGCTGTCCGGAGCACCGATCCGGCTACTGCGGCGACTCTGCGCCACGACTTGCCCACACTTCAATCCGGACTGGAGCGCGCCGGATGGCACATGGAAGCGGCCGCGGCCAGTACGCCGCCCGCTGCGGCAATACACCAGCCCGGTCGAGGTGATGGCAGCTCCTCCGATCAATCGCGACAGAGCGCGCAGAGCCGTGCCGAAGACTATTCACAAGGCGGCCGCAGGCGATCGTCGCCCAATGATCAATGGATGGACCTGATGAATAGGAACACGTAGCCTGCGTCAGATTGCAAGAAATTCGAAAACGGAGATTATATGACGATACCCAGCACTAACAGTAGCGATCAAACAGCCTCATCGCCGCCCATTGCCGAAAACACCGGGTTAAGCAATTCGCAAACGTCAGGGCTCGACAAACTTGCGAACGAGAGTACCTTCCTGCAACTGTTCGTTGCTCAGTTGAAGAACCAGGATCCGTTGAATCCTGCCGATGGAACACAGTTCGTTTCGCAGCTCGCTCAATTCAGCCAGCTCGAGCAGACCATCAACATGGGCCAGGATGTGAGCGCGATCCGCCAGGTTGCTCAATCGTATGCCGGTAGTCAAAGCGCGACGGATGGCGCTTCCGCGGCGCAACAATCTTAATCATCGAAGCACAAGGAGAATCGAATGTTGACAGCACTTTCCACAGCCCTCTCGGCGCTTGATGGCCAATCGACGGCGATCGACGTCGTCGGAAACAACTTGGCCAACCTGAATACTGTCGGCTACAAAGCTAACACCGCGGTGTTCTACGATCTGATGTCGCAGAGCATTGGAGATGCGAAGACGCAGGTTGGCATGGGAATTGGCACGCCTTTGACTAAGCGTGTCTTTTCGCAGGGGCACACACAGAGCAGCACAGGACCGCTCGACGTAGCGATTCAGGGCGACGGCTTCATGGTTGTGAAGAATTCCGATAACGCAACGATGTACACTCGCGCCGGCAATCTCACGACAGACTCAAATGGCACGCTTCGAACCGCAACCGGAGAATACGCCCAAGGCTGGTCAGCAGTGAACGGGCAACTGAGCACGACAGGCGCGATCGGGAACATCACGATCCCGCAAGGCTCGCTCAAAGCGCCCGTTGCGACACAGAATATGAGCATCTCGGCGAATCTCGATGCGACCTCTCCGGTCGTACCAGCGGGGACCGAATCCGCCGTCAACGTGTCGTTTTCCACCTCGATGGAAGTTTATGACTCGCTGGGCGCATCGCACCTGGTGACACTCGACTTCTGGAATAATGGCGGCGGCGCGTGGAAATGGCAGGGAAGCGTGCCGGCGGGTGATGTGACAGGCAGTCCTATTGTGGGCAGCGGCGCACTGACATTCGATTCCACGGGCACGCTGACGGCGCCGCCATCGACGGCTCCGCCAGCGATTAACATCCCTGGACTCACCGACAGCGCAAGCAACATGGCGATGAACTTCAACCTGTACGACGGCACAACTCCGCTGCTTACTCAGTACAACCAGACCTCGGCTCCATCGGGCAATCTACAGGACGGCTCGCCTTCCGCGAAACTGAGCAGTGTCTCCATCGGAGACGGCGGCATTATCCTCGCGCACTACTCGGATGACCAGCAGATCGCGATGGGCCAACTCGCCATGGCGAATTTCGTCAATCCCGATTCACTATTGGCGGTGGGCAACAACAATTATGCCGTCACGGGAGCGACCTCAAGCGCATCAATCGGAGTACCAGGCTCGGGCGGACGAGGCCAAATCCTTGGCGGGAACCTGGAGTCGTCGACCGTCGATATCGCGACCGAATTCACCAACCTGATGGTCTATCAACGGAGCTACGAAGCGAATGCCAAGGTTGTAACGTCGGCGGATCAAATCAATCAAGACACCATCAATCTGATCCGGTAGCTATTCAAGGAGGCTAGGAAATGCTTGACCTGCCGGTCCTTCCGGCCGCCTTACTTGGATTGCCACGATTGCGCCACATGGTTGAGGTTGGTGTAGAATGTCGCTCAATGAAATCAACCCTATTATGTGGAAGCTTGGCTCTGGCGATTTTGGTTCCGCTGGCGTCAGCTCAGAAGATTGAGCGGCTCGATCCGCTCGCGAACCGGATTATCCCGAAAGACGCACGACTCGAACGCGTGGCCACCGGCTTCAATAAGTGGACTGAAGGGCCAGTCTGGACCCGCGGCGGAATCCTGCTATTCGCGGAAATTCCGGCCAACAGCATTATGAAGTGGACTCCGGGCGGAACCGCGACCGTATTCATGCACCCAAGCGGATATATAGGAACTGAACCTTACAACGGTCCAGAACCTGGTTCGAATGGTATGACCCTCGATGCGGACGGCAGGCTTACCGTTGCCGGCCACGCGCGGCGGAACGTGTGGCGGTTGGAATCGATGAGTCCGTCCGCGCAGATCACGGTGCTGGCTGACTCGTTCCACGGCAAGAAATTAAATAGCCCCAACGATCTGGTATATCGATCCGATGGTTCCTTGTACTTCACCGATCCTCCATACGGCCTAAGAACGCAGAGCGACAAGGATCCTCATAAAGAATTGAAGATAAACGGGGTTTACAGGATTCCGAATGCCCGGCAACAAAAACCGGGAGCGCCGCCCGATCGAGATAAGCTACAGCTCCTGATCAAGGATTTGAGCCGACCCAACGGCATTGCCTTTTCCCCGGATGAAAAATTCCTGTACGTCTCCGATTCGGAAAGACTTGCATGGATGCGGTACAGCGTCGCGGCCGATGGCTCGGTCAGCAATGGCTCCGTGTTTCTGGACGCAAAGGGCGAGGAGGCACCTGGCGGTCCGGATGGTTTCAAGGTTGACAAGAAAGGTAATCTCTACGGCGCCGGATCGGGCGGCGTCTGGATTATTTCACCGGAAGGAAAACATCTCGCAACGATTGCCGTGCCTGAAAGGGTAGGCAACGTGGCGTGGGGCGACAAAGACGGCAAGACTCTATATATCACCGCCAGCACCAGCATCTATCGCATCCGGTTGAACATCCCGGGCATAATGCCTGCGCATCTATAGACGCAACACGCGCGAACTTTTCGCGAGCATCTGCTTTGCCGGCCCTTCAGTTTACGCCGCAATCCGCCGATAGACAGGCATGAGCCCGATACAGGAAATCGAAGGATATTCGGACCTGTGTTTCGATGTCGAAGTGCAGCTTGATCGCAAGCAGATGACACTCGAAAGCATTCTCGAACTGGAAAGAGACAGCGTCATCAGACTTCCGCGTTCCGCCGGCGAGAATGTTGACATTCTTATCGGGGGTACGCTCGTCTGTTTCGGTGAAATCGTCATTATCGAGGACACAGTTGGAGTCCGGATAACAGACTTTCGAGAGGAAGAATAAGTAATCCGCACTAAGTCACTGGAATGGACGCTCTCTACCGTTTTTGCGCGGCCCTGTTCGTGTTAGGGCTGCTTGGTCTGTTGTGGTTATTTGCGAAACGAATGAACGCAAAATCAGATGGCCTTCGTTTCTCCTGGCCGGGAAACAAGATGCCCGGAAAGCTCTGGGGTGGCTCAGACAAGCCCGTAGATGTAGCGGTCCTTCATCGTGTACACCTGACAGGCAGCCATCAATTGCATCTTGTCCGGACCGGCGACCAGCGGGTACTTATCTGCACTTATCCCCAAGGCTGCACATTACTGATGACAGAGCACAGTACCAATCAGCAAGAGATCGCTGCGTCTAACCTTGAGATGTTCGCTTATGCGCGGAACGCCAGATAGCCGCGCAGCCGGACAACCGGAGCCGGGAATCCACAGCGCACCGCGAAGTCTTACTATGTGCCGGCGGCGTCTTGTGAAGCAAGTTGTAGCCGGAATCATGTCCGCGGCTCTCTTCCCTGCCATAGCCTCTGCGGCAAAGCCCGATTCCCTACTCGGCATCTCGTTCGGAAACACTGCGGGATCGAAGGCCGAGAGTGTGCCGCTGCAGATCGTGCTACTGCTTACGGCGCTCACGGTTCTACCGGCAATCGTGATGTGCCTCACCCCGTTCCTCAGGATTACGATTGTTCTGCACTTCCTGCGGCAGGCTCTCGGCACGCAAACGGTTCCGTCCAATCAAATTCTGATTGGCCTGGCGTTGTTTCTGACATTGCTGGTGATGCGCCCTGTAGTCGACCAAGTCTATCGAACCGGGTGGGAGCCCATGGAACAGGGAAAAATTTCAACCCAAGAAGCGCTCGAAATATCGGCTAAGCCGCTTCGCCACTTCCTGCTTCGCTTCGCCCGGGAGAAAGACATTCAGCTCTTTGTCGAGATCTCGCATTCAGCGGCTCCTGCTACGCCCAACGATCTGTCGATGACGGTGCTTATACCCGCCTACATCATTTCCGAGCTTAGAGCCGGTTTTCAGATTGGCGCCGTGCTTTACCTTCCGTTTCTCATTATCGATCTCGTGGTCGCATCCATTACGTTATCAATCGGCATGGTGCAATTGCCGCCAGTAATGGTGTCCGCTCCATTTAAGATTCTGCTATTCGTGCTCATCGATGGCTGGAGCCTCACCATCGGATCGCTGGTGAAAACCCTTAGTTAAGTTATGAACCAGGAATTAGCCATTCAACTGATCCAGCAGGCGTTGATGCTCACCATGTGGCTCTGTCTGCCATTGTTGGGCATTCTGTTTATCGTCGGAGTTTTCACAAGCCTTCTGCAAACATTGACGTCGATTCAGGATCCCAGCTTTGGAGCGGTTCCCCGGCTCGCCGCTCTCTTTATTGCGCTGCTTGTGGTGTTGCCCTGGATTCTTATGCGGCTCATCACGTACTCGGAAGGTTTGTTCGCCAACTTCTCCCAATATGCCCGTTAGCGTGCATTTTGGACTAGAGGCAGTGTCCGGGTTCGTATTGACGCTGACGCGTGTCAGCGGCGCGCTTATCCTTTTGCCGCTGCCCGGGATGCAATACACTCCGCAAACTGCCCGAATCGTCCTGATCGTCGGAATCACTTTCGCTCTGTTTCCCACCTGGCCGGCGGTACCGGCCGGCACAAGCGACGCGGCGTTCCTTATGGCGCTGCTCATGGAGGCTTCGGCCGGTTTATTGATGGGTTTGGCGCTCCTGTTTCTTGCGGAAACGTTTCAGCTTGGCGCTCAGGTAATCTCGTTTCAGACCGGCTTCAGCTTTGCTTCGACGTTCGATCCAACCAGTCAAGCGGATTCAGGCGTGTTCCAGGTGTTCGCGCAGCTTGCGGCCGGGCTGTTGTTCTTCGGGCTTGCCATCCACCGCCATCTCATTCGGATGCTCGCCAGTTCCGCCGACGTTTTCGGGGTGCATAACGGGCAATTTGAAACGGGTTCAGTAGCGCTCCTGGTGCATCTCGGAACCAAGATGTTTATCTCCGGGGTCACGCTCGCGCTGCCGGTTGCCGCTTTGCTCTTTCTGGTGGATCAAGGGCTTTCGGTGCTCGGCCGGCTTCAAAGCCAGTTGCAGCTTCTCACGCTGGCGTTTCCGGCGAAGATCATCATTTCGCTCTTATTTCTGGGCGCTGCCCTGACACGCTGGCCCGGTCTTTACGCGAGTTGGGCGAAGCAGATTCTCGACGAACTGTTCCGGCTGGTCGCATCCTAACCCACAAGGCTCATGGCCGAACAGAAGACCGAACAGCCGACACAAGGCCGGCTTCAAAAGACGAAAAAAGAGGGGCGATTTCCCGTTAGCCGGGATTTCATAGCAGCTCTTCAATTAGCGACTGTCTTCATCGTGTTCTTGAGCTATATCGAGGACCTTTGGCACGGCTCTTCGATCTTCACATCATTGTTATTCCGACAAGCGTTTTCCAGTAATCGACTGACCGCTGAACGGCTTGTTCAAATCTACGACCAGCTAATCTTCCCAGGGCTACTCAGCCTTCTGCGAGTTGGCGGAGTGATTGTGCTGCTGGTGTTGTTGATTCAGTTGGGCAGCAACGGATTCGGCCTGGCGGCGAAACAGCTGGCACCCGATGTGAAGCGGCTTAATTTCTTTTCGCGAGCGAAGCAATTGCCGATGGAGCATCTGACCAGCACACTGCGAGCGGCTCTGCTGATTCCGGCCATTGCCTATGTCCTGTTGATCGCGCTGCGTGGAGAAGAGTCAGAAATCAGTAACCTCGCGTCAGGCGGGCTGATGGCCGGCATCACCCACGCGGGATTACTCGTTAAACAATTACTTTGGCAACTCACAATCATTCTAGTGGTTCTGGGGATGATCGATCTCTTTCGCCAGCGGCATAAATTCCGCAGCGATTTGAAGATGACTAAGCAGGAAGTTCGGGATGAGGTGAAGGAGACCGAAGGCAACCCGCAGATGAAGGTCCGCATCCGGCGCCTGCAGCGAGATGCTGCCCGCCGGAGCATGATGAAGGCGGTCCCTAAAGCAACGGCCATTGTGGTGAATCCTACCCACTACGCGGTGGCCTTGCGTTATGAGATGGACAGCGGCAGCGTGCCGGCCGTTGTAGCCAAAGGAAAGAACTTTCTAGCTCAACTTATCCGGGAGCGTGCCACTGCGTACGACATCCCCATCATCGAAAACAAACCGCTCGCTCAGGCGCTCTACCATTCGGTCGACGTGGGTCAGGAAATTCCTCCGAATTTATATCGCGCCGTTGCTGAAGTTCTAGCTCATATTTACCGAACACTGAATAGACGGTAGTGCGGAGCAAGAACTTCGAGTGAACACATCCAAAGCCATTCCAATGCAGCGATCGTGGCAGGTGGCCATGCGATCGTTCAACTGGAGTGAGGCGAGCGTGCCCATCGCCGTGCTGGGAATCGTGCTGGCGATGATCACGCCGATGCCCGCGGCGCTGCTGGATGTGTTGATTTCCGCGAACATCACGATCTCGGTCGTCGTGCTGCTATCGGCGATGTACATCACGAAGCCGTCGGAGTTCAGCGTGTTCCCGACGACATTGCTGTTGATGACGCTGTTTCGCCTCGCGCTGAACATCTCATCGTCGCGGTTGATTCTGTTGGACGGCAACACCGGAACTAGAGCGGCCGGCAATGTAATCGAATCATTTGGCAATTTCGTTGTGGGCGGCAATTTCGTGATCGGCGCCGTCATATTTCTCGTGTTGATCGCCATTCAATATGTAGTGATCAACCACGGCGCGGTTCGCATCTCGGAAGTAACAGCTCGATTCACTCTGGACGCAATGCCCGGCAAGCAGATGTCGATCGATTCCGATCTGAATGCCGGTCTCATCGACGAGAATGAAGCGCGCGCGCGCCGGAAATCGCTGGCGGCCGAGGCCGAGTTCTATGGAGCCATGGACGGCGCCTCGCGATTTACACAACGCGACGCCATTGCCAGCATCATCATCACCGGCATTAATATCATCGCTGGTTTTCTGATCGGCGTGCTGCAGCACGGCATGGACCTGCGCCACGCTTTCGAAACATACACAATCCTTACAATCGGCGATGGACTGGTGACAGTTATTCCGGCGCTGATGATTTCGGTCTGCGGCGGGTTAATCGTCACGCGAGCGAGCTCCGATTCGAAGCTGGGGACCGATGTCCGGAAGCAGATTTTTGGTAAGTCTCAGCCGCTTCTGCTCGCCGCTGGAGTGCTGACCGCAATGGCGGCATTTCCGGGGCTTCCGAAGGTTCCGTTTTTGGTTCTGGCGTCAGGCGCTGGTTTCGTAGGATGGAAACTCCGCGCTTCGGAAGAGGCGAAGAAAAACCCGCCCGTAACCGCCGGCCTCGTGAAAGCAGCCGACAATATCGAAACGCTTTTGAAAGTGGAGCCGCTGTCGATCGAAGTAGGTCTCGGGCTGGTCCGATTAGTGGAAGGCGGCCACAACTCGCTTTTGTTGAAACGGATTCAGATGATCCGCCGGCAGCTCGCGTCGGAGATGGGATACGTCTTACCGCCAGTGCGAGTGACGGACAACCTGCAGCTAAAAGCGCGGGAATACATCATCTGCATCAAGGGAATGGAAGTAGGGCGCTACGAATTACAGCCAGGCTGCGAGCTTGCCATTCAGGCGTCGCATACAAGCGTTGTGCCCGCCGGCACGGCGACGCGCGAACCGGCCTTCAATATGCCGGCAGTTTGGATTGCCGCGGATCAAGTCGATAAGGCGCGGCAAACCGGCTATACGGTTGTCGATCCCGTCAGCGTAGTTGGTACGCATCTCATGGAAGTCATCCGAAAGAATGCGAGCGAACTATTCAGCCGGCAGGAAACGAAGCGTTTCCTCGACCGCGTTGCGCAGGATCATCCGAAAGCGGTGGAGGATCTGGTTCCGAAACAGGTGTCTCTGGCGGCAGTCCAGAAGGTTATTCAAAATCTCCTTCGGGAACGGGTATCCATTCGGGATTCCGTATCGATTCTGGAAGCCCTTGGTGAAGGAGCGGCCATCACGCGAAATCAAGTTTTGCTGAGCGAATTTGTACGGCAACAAATTCGCCGCAACGTTGTGAAACCGCATTTGAACTCATCGGGAGATCTGACGGTGTACTTCGTGGATGCCGAAATAGAGCGGCTGATTGAAGGAGCGGTGGAACACGCCGAGCACAACAGCCACTTGAATCTGGCGCCGCAACAAATTCGCTCTCTCGTTGAGCGATTCCAGCGGGCATTGCAAGGAGCGGATGGGAACGCGGTGATTCTGACAACTTCGGCTGTGCGCTATTTCGTGCGGCAGATCACCGAACATGCGCTGCCGTCAACGACCGTATTGGGGCACAACGAACTGCCACCTGGCGTGCGCGTGATTTGTGCCGGAACTGTGAAGTGAGTGAGAAGCCGATGGAAACGACGACCTACGCAACGCCGACGATGCTGCCCGAAGTGCGCGAGCAGCTGATTCTGGAACATTTGCCACAAGTGAAGCTCATCGCGCGCCGCATCCATGAGCGACTGCCGGTGTCCGTCAGCCTCGACGATCTGATCTCAACGGGCATTCTCGGCTTGATTGCCGCGATTGACAGATATGACCCGACGCACGACGTCAAGTTGAAGACCTATGCGGAGTATAAGATCCGCGGGGCCATTCTCGACAGTCTCCGCGACCTTGATTGGGCCCCCCGCCAGCAGCGCAAACGAGCGAAATTGATCGAATCGGCAATCGCCGTTCTGGAGCAGAGACTCCAGCGCTGTCCCGCTGAGGACGAGATTGCAAATCACCTCAACCTGACCATGGCGGAATACCAGGATTGGCTCAGCGATGCTCGCGGCCTGACCTTGGGCAGCCTGGAAAATTCGGGTACCGAGGAAGAGGGGCGCGACCTGCTCAGGTATGTCTCGGATACCGAGGAGTCGTGGCCTTCGTATATCTTTGAACGCTCGGAGTTGGAAAGGCTCCTGGCGAGATCGATCGATCGAATGCCCCGTATCGAGAAAACGGTGCTAAGTCTTTACTATTACGAAGAGCTTACGCTCCGCGAGATCGCCCAGATCATCGACCTGCACGAGTCGCGAATATCACAACTAAAATCCCAGGCGATATTGCGCCTTCGATCGTACATGCAAAAACAGTGGCCTCGCGAGCGAGGAGCCGCTTGAGACGACAAGGAGAATACGGATGAACGGCTTGATACAAACCATGAAAACGTCTTCCGTAGCGTCGGAAATGATTGAGCAAATGCTCGCCGAGGCACTTGGAAGCGCACTCTCCGAGACGACCGGTGAAAGTGTTCAGGTGCGACGCACCGCTGGGCAGGAGTTGCCGACCGGCTCCCCAACCTGGTTTTTGAGCGGGTGTAGCGAGTTCCCGGGAGCGGGGCTATTATTGGGCGGCTCGCGCGAAGCGTGGTTTTCCACTGGGCGCAAGCCTCTTGCCCGCGCCGGCTCAGTTGAAGCGGATGATGAAACAGCTTTGTCAGCAGCCCGGGAAATAGTTACCAAAGCCCTAAACACGTTTGCGTCGGCGCTATCCGTCAAACTCAACCGCGGCATCTCCTTCGAGTCACTCCGGGAACTGACTGCGGCGCCTGACTCGATTTCACTCGATGCGTTGACAGGACTGGAACTCGAATTCCACGATGAAAGCAGGGTCGCTTTGAATCTAATTGTCGATCCGAAGTTAACGGCGGCTTTATGCGCGGACGAAAAGGCCATGACATCCAGCCCCGCCGGTTCTCCGGTCAACACAAAGAATCTGGATCTTCTGCTGGACGTCGAGATGCCGGTCAGCGTCTCCTTCGGCCGCGCTCAACTGCCTCTAAAATATTTGATCAAGCTGACGACAGGGTCGATTGTGGAACTCGGCCGGTCGGTTTCGGAACCGGTTGACATCATCGTCAACAATACTGTGATTGCGCGTGGTGAAGTGGTGGTGGTCGGAGGGAACTTCGGAGTTCGAATCAAAGAGATATTGAGTAAACAGGATCGCCTGCGGACGCTGACTTAGCGCGCGCAGGCGATCGTACTTTAAACCATTACCCGCCCGGTCGTACCCGGTTTTAGGCCGAGCGCTTGCGGGTTGGCCGCCCGAACCTGCCGCCCGGACGGAAGCCGCCGGCGGTTTTGGGCGTGTTCGGGCCGCGCCGCTTATGGTGTGCCTGGACGTGTTCCCTCGGCAGAGGCGCATCGAGATGCTCGGGCGCAGGGCCCATTGCTTCGATAAGCGTCCGCTCACTCGCAATTCCAGCCGATACCTCTTGCCGATGCAATCGAACGTTGCACTCTCGTTCGATCAGGCGAATTTCGCCGCGTTCCGACTTCGAACTGAAGGTAGAGGCAGTGCCTCCCTGACCAGCCCGTCCGGTGCGGCCAACCCGATGAATGAAATCGCCAGGGGCTTGGGGCAGGTCGTAGTTGATCACATGAGCGACGCTGTCGACGTGAATGCCGCGGGCCGCGACGTCGGTTGCGACTAAGACGCGATAACGGCCGTCGCGGAATCCGGCCAACGCCTGATTGCGCTGATTCTGCGTGCGATCCCCGTGCATGGCAATGGCGCGCGTTCCAAGGCGGGATAGTTTCTTCGCGAGCCGGTCCGCGCCGTGCTTTGTGCGCATGAACACGAGAAACGAGCCGGCCTCCCGATCCAGGATCTGGCGCAGCAATCCGAGCTTAATGTCGTTTTCGACTTCATACAAATGAAGATTGATTTGTTCCGGCGCCTTTGCGACGGACCCTCCGACTGCGATGCGCACCGCTTTTCGGGAGTGCTTCTGAATCAGGCGCTCGATCGATTTATCCATCGTGGCTGAGAAAAAGAGGCTCTGCCGGTCCGATGGCAAAGACCGAAGAATGCGCTCGATGGCGGGGAGAAATCCCATGTCGAGCATCCGGTCCGCTTCATCAAGGACCAACGTAGCGGCGGATCCGAAGTTAATGAGGGAGCGAGAAAGAAAATCTTCCACGCGTCCCGGCGTACCGATCACAACGTGAACGCCCCGCCGGATTGCGTTGAGCTGAGCTTGCTCGCTCATGCCGCCCACGATTACAGCGGCTCGAAGCCCCATGTTCACGGACAGGAGGTCGAAAGCGTCCTTGATCTGGATGGCGAGTTCCCGAGTCGGGGTCAGGATTACCGTCTGTATTCGCGGCTGCACGCTCGGCGGCGCCGCTTTATTCAACTTCTCCAGAATAGGCACCAGAAAAGCGATTGTCTTGCCAGTGCCGGTCTGAGCGGTGGCGACCACGTCCGCCCCAGTCAACGCAACCGGAATGGCTTCTGCCTGCACCGGCGTAGGCTGCAGAAAAGAGTTCACGAGCAGATTCCGGTGAATTGCCGGATGTAAGGTTAGTTCAGAAAATTGATTCATTTAGTCGAAAGGGCCCAGTGCCGGCCAGCGGCACAAACGTCCTTAGAAAACGAATCAAAAGCTTCAAACGAAAACTCTCAGACCCGAAAGTGGAGGGATACCACCCGAAAGGACGGATACAGGGGCGAAAGACTTACCAAGTATAGCAGAAAACGCGGTCAGTGAAATGTTTCACCACAATGAACATACTCGGCATACATGGAAAACGGGCCACCCGAAGGCAGCCCGTCTGTATTACATCGTGGTGTTTGCGTGGATTAGAAGAAGAACCGGAGCGACAACTGAAGCTGCCGGCTGCTATCCGATTTACCTGTCACTTTGCCGAAGGTGGAGCTTGTCGGATTATAGTCCGGGTTATTCCAGTTCGGATGGTTGACGAAGTTATACGCGTCCGCGCGGAACTCGAATCCAGTCTGCTCCGTGATGCTGAACTTCTTCATCAAGCTCAGGTTCCAGTTCTGCAAGCCGGGACCGTAGATCAAGTCGCGCACCGATTGCTGGTTAAAGGTGCCGGGAGCCGGCCTGGTGAAGATGTTCGTGCCATCCGGATTCTTAGTGGCGAACCACTGGGCCGGGTCATTTGACGACTGCGCGAAATTGTGTTGGATGTTAGGATCGCCGTTCACAACCCAGAATTGGCCGGCGTTTCCGCAGCCAAAATCGCCGATCGTTCCAGCACCGGCGAAGTCATCGGCCGTGCCAACGCCGCAGGGCGTGCCGGTCTGGAACTGGGTGATGCCGCTGATCTGCCACCCGCCCAGCAGCTTGCCGCTGAGCTTGGAATGATCGCGGAAGATGGGCAGGTCGTAGATGTAATTGATCACCAAAATATGGCGGGTATCGAATTCCGACGGCCCCCAAAGATTATGTGCGTTGTAGGCGTCGGGAATGATATCGCGCTGATTCGATCCGTCGTCGTTGCTCGCCGAGAGCGTATAAGCGACACCGAAGCCAAATCCCGATGTAAACCGCTTGTTCCA
>JAICLJ010000237.1 GCA_025927575.1 Bryobacteraceae bacterium
AACTTGATTTAAATTTGTTCACCACGTCCTCATCTGCTTCTGTGAGGACCGGCGGCGTTCCCCCGCCGGGGAATCGCCCCCCTTCTGCACTTATACGTGTGGAGAGGATCGCCGCCCAGTCCGGTTTGAGAGAATTTTTTGGATCTGCCGATCGTAACTTTCAGTATAGGAAACGGAAATTTACCGGACCATTGTGGAGGAGATCCTTGATTTCCCGGCGGCCACGCAGGCCACCGTTCGCGAGAATCGACAAAGTCTAAAGACGCGCATTGCCTATCTGTGAGCGCATCCCTCGGGGTAGTGTGGCATTCCGTGCTCCCCGTCGTGTTACCTGTTTGGATTCGCGTTAAAGTGCGCCTTGCCCAGCAACCCCGCCAGTATGTCGGCTATCTCGAACACCGCCCGATTCTCAATTCGCCCCGCGCTCTCCCTCATGGGCGCCAGTTTGTCGCCGCTGAGCAGTTCGCGCACGGCCGGCTCAATCTCGCGGAAACTCTTCAGCACCAGCCCCACGTTATGTTCACGGACCCAGTCGGCGTTGTACCGCTCCTGGGGTAGGGTCCAAGCGTTTCGTTCCACGATGACTGGAAGCTTCATGTGTACTGCCTCGGCGATGCTGCCTGGCCCTGGCTTGCCGATCAGGAAATCCGAGAGCTGCATATAGTAGGGAATCTGCTGCGTGAAGCCCTCAACGAACAGGGGATTCCGCAGTTTCAGCGATTCGAGATGCTGCTTCAATCCGGCGTTGCGTCCGCAGATCGCAATCAATTGAAGGTGTTCGGAGGAATTACCCAGCCGCTTGGCGATATCCCGCATTACGGCTGAGCCGGCGCCCCCGAACAGCATGAGCCCGGTAGGAACGCCGGGAGAAAGCCCCAGCTTCCCACGCTCTTCCACCCTGTCGACGGACGCCACCGAGTAAAAGTTCGGACGCAGGATCATCCCGCTGACTCGAAACACACGCTCTTTCGGATGGCCGAAATGCAATGCCTGTTCCACCGCCTTGTCAGTGCCGCAAACGAAATACTGCGGCTGCTTCTCGATCCAGAAGTGCGGCGGGTAATCGGCGAAATCCGTCAGCACCGTGACCATTGGCACACCGGGAAGCGCGGCGTCGAGGCTTTGGTAGAGAGCTCGGTTGAAGTTCGGAACCAGCGAAACGAGCAGGCCCGGCTTACGCTCCTTCCAGAATGGGGTCAGCAGCCGGACCTGTGCGTTGTGATACAGCCGGATAATGGCGTGCATCGGAGGCAGCAAGTACGCAGAGCCGAGCGTCCATCCCTTTGCCAGAACCAGATTATAAATGTCTTCGAGACGGAGGCCCGTAGCCTTGCGGAAGACGTCGAGCGGGTCGAGCACTTCCTGCAGGTTTACCAGCCGCACATCCCATCCGCGATCTTGCGAATCGATGACTGTCTTTAGCGCAACAGCCGCGCTCCGATGCCCGCCACCGGCATCGAAAAACAGGAAATCGAGAGAAGGCCGCTCTGGCAAGTATTTATAGTAACTGGATAAGCACGGAGGCAGAGATGACACCGAGGAGATTGCCGCTTGTTGAAGAGGATGAGAACGCTAGCGGACCATCCTAACTTTTCGCTCGCTCGCGATACGATGTCCCTTTGCCATTTCTAACCATGAACATCCGTACCGCCGTCATCCTCGGTTTCGCCTTTGCCTCGGTCTCACTCGCCGCCGGCCATTCCCATTGGATTGTCACCTGGGGCGCAAGCGCCTCACCGCAGCAGGACGAGGCGCAGATGCGCGCGGAGAAACTCGTCTACGAGAACCAGACGCTTCGGGAGATTGTTCATTCGAGCGTTGGTGGCGATACCGTCAGGGTCCGCCTTTCGAATGCCTACGGAAAACAGGCTGTCGAGATTGGCGCCGCGCATATCGCCCTGAGCGCGAAGGGCTCGGGTGTTGTGCCGGGTTCCGATCACGTCCTCACTTTCAGTGGCCGGGCGACAGTATCCATTCCACCCAACGCTCTCGTCATCAGCGACCCCGTGAAACTGGCCATTCTGGCCGCTCAAGACGTGGCCGTTAGCCTATTCCTCCCCAAAGCAGCAGTTGGCGGCGGAGTGCACTATTCGGCGCAGCAGACCACGTATATCGGTCAAGGAGACCTCACTGCGGCGGCGTCGATTCCTCAAGCGGCCACTGTCGAGTCCTGGGTCTTTCTCAGCGATTTGGATTTGATGGCTCCGGAGCGCGCCTCCACGCTAGTGGCATTCGGCGACTCCATCACGGATGGCGCGCACTCAACGACAGACGCGAATCATCGCTGGCCCAACTTTTTCGCGGATCGTTTATTGGCGCGCTCGGGACATAGGGAGATTGGCGTTCTTGACGCCGGGATTGGGGGCAACCGCATCCTGCACGATGCGGTGAGCAATGTCCGGTTCGGCGTGAACGGTTTGGCGCGGTTCGATCGCGATGTGCTCGCGCAGCCTGGCATCAAGTACGTCATCGTTTTGGAAGGCATCAATGATCTGGGGCATCCAGGGACATCCGCTCCGACATCGGAAACGGTGAGCGCGGAAGAGATCATCGCGGGCCTCGAGCAAATGGCCCAGCGCGCGCACGAAAACGGACTCAGAGTCTTCGGCGCCACGCTAACGCCGTTTGAGGGCACGACATATCCGGGTTATTTCACTCCGGAGCGAGAGGTTAAGCGTAAAGCCGTGAACGAATGGATTCGCACTGGCAAGGTCTTCGACGGCTTCATTGACTTTGATAAGTCCGTGCGCGATCCAGCTCATCCGGACCGGATGTTGCCGGCGTATGACAGCGGCGATCATCTGCATCCGAATGATGCCGGCTACAAGGCCATGGCGGGCGCCATCGACTTGTCGCCTTTCAAGTAAGCAGGTGAGCGCTAGTCCTTCGTCACGGTCAAGCCGCTGACGGTGCCTTCGGTATTGTGCGCAAAGCGAATTCCGTAAATCCCATCGGTGGATTTCAGCTTTCCAGCAGTCACCAGCGCTGATTTATCGTAGCTCGCAACGACCGTGCCGTTGATCGCGCAATCAACCTTGTCACCCTTCACAGACAGAGCGATCTCCTGAGTCACCGGCTGTCCCGGACCTGCGGCTTTGTGCACTGCGGCATTTTCCTCGCCTCGCCGGCCGTTCATTTGAAACGCCTCCGGCCCGAACCCGCGCACGATGAATTCACCATTGCCGTAAGCGGCGCAGTAAAGATAGCTCTCCTGGTCAGTTCCCATATCGTTGCCGGCGATGACAATGCCATACGGATGGGGATGGCTATTCAGGTTCATATATTTCGGTTCCGTGAATGTCGCCTTTACCGTGTAGTTGCCGGTTGCCTTGTTGGCCGGATTCCAATAGGTCACGGCCGGTCCTGTCATGACGTGCAGGACATTGCCTTCCTCGGAGAGTTTTGCGTCTTTAATGGTTTGCCCCGCCTTTTCCGCACGGGGATCGATCTTTCCAGTCCAACCTGGAACAGAGATGCCGCCGCCTTGAATGGAGCGGGTTGTTTCCATTTTTTCCATTTTTCCCTGGGCGCAGATCACTCCAGGGATGAGTATGACGATAGCGGCTGCAAGCGTGGAACTATGGACGAGACGCATAATGTGTCCTTTCATGGAAGACGATTGGTAGCCACGATTATATGTGTTTTCGCACGAGCGGCCAAACACGGCTTCAGCGTTGCGATCGCGGGTTAGCGGAGGGCGGCGCGTATCTTCTTCGGCAGCTTCGCGAGAACCAGCTCGTACGAACGACGAATAAGGCGCTCGATTTCGGCTGCGCTTAGGGCATCTTCGGTCTCCAAGGCCACCCAGTGATTACGGGCGAGATAAGGAGCGGGTACAATACCGGGGCGTTCGATCAGTTCGGCGAATACCTCGGGCGCGCACTTGCATGACAGCCAAACCTTCGCCGGCTCAAGCGCGAGTATGGCGAATATCTTGCCGCAGATCTTGAAAACGAGTTTATCGCCCCACTGCACGGACTCCGTAGCATGAGGCATTGACAGGCAGTGGCGGCGAATCCAGTCGATTCTCAATTGGTCCTCTTATGAGTTCACAGATTGCTGCGTTGGCGCAAGTATGAACAATCGGATCTGTGTCATCGCAGGTTTGCGTCTCAAAGTCGACTGTGACTTTTCCATCGCTTACATCTTTGCATTGTGGGAGAGTATGAAGAATGGCCGATCCTTCCCGGGGGACGCAATTTACAAAGCCCGTGAACGATCCGGCTTCAGACGCCGCCGTTGGGAATTGGGGTGCCCGGAAACGCTCCAAGTGGGTTTTCCGGCTCGGTGTGCTGGTCCTGCTCGCGGTGATTACATCGATCGGCGTGTGGTTCCTGCGCCGCCCAAAGCTGGTGACCGTTGTGAATCCATATCAAGCCTCAATGACGGAGACCATTGCCAGCCGCGCCCGCGTTGGGGGCCTGCAGGAAGCAGCGATCGGGGCGCAATTTGCTGGAACGGTTGAGAAGCTCTTTGTCAAAGAAGGTGATCGCGTCAAAGCGGGCCAGCCGCTGGCGGTGCTGAAAAACGACTTGACCCAGCAGCGAAAGGTCCAGGCTGAGACGGTGGTGCAGACCGCTCGCTCTCAGTTGGCGCAGGCATCGCGAGGCCCGTCGGAAGCCGAACTCGCTGAAGCGGAACATCAGGTCACTGAAGCCCGTGCGCAGGCCGCGCAGGCAAGAGCAGATTTAGCCCTTGCCCAAAAGAATTTCGCGCGTGCCAAGCAGATGGAGGCGGATGGCATCCTTTCCAAAGCCGATTACGAGGCGGCACAGTCGAAGACTCTAAGCGCGCAAGCACTAGCCAGGGCTGCTGGCGCAGCGGTGAAGGTCCGCGAAGCGCGCCTGCGAATTTTAAAAGAAACGCCGAAGCCGGAAGATGTTCAGGTTGCCCGTGATCGCCTTGCGGAAGCCCGGCAAGCTTTGACCGTTTCGCAGCAGGAGATAAAAGATGCGACCGTGTCTGCGCCCTTTGCCGGAGTTGTAACTCGTGTGAATGCGGAGCAGGGCCAGACGGTCGGCACGGCGGGTGTCGTGGACCTGGTGAGCGACCGTCTCGAAATGCGCGTGGATCTGGATGAAAACAACCTTGCCGAGCTTGCCGTCGGCCTGCCCGCGATCATCTCTTCCAGCACATTTCGCGGAACGAGTTTTAAGGGACATGTGTCGGAGATTGCCGCGGCGGTTAATCCGGAGCGAGGAACCATTCAGGTGAAGATCACCGCGGACAATCCTCCCGACTGGCTTCGGCCGGGCCAGACCGTCAATGTCAACCTGATCACCAATGAACGCGTGAACCGGTTAATCGTCCCCGCCAGTTCCGTCCTAAGGAAAGGGGGCGGCACGATTGTTCTTGTCATGGAGGATGGGCACGCGCTCGAAAAATTGGTCCTGACCCGGCCAGCGACCCGTCAGGGCGTTCCCATCTCGGCGGGTCTTACCACCGCCGATCGGGTGATCGTCAACCCCTCCGGAATCGCAAGCGGCGACGCCGTGCGGGCGCGAAGGTAAGTCGGAATGAGCACACTGGCATTGGTTCCCAAGAAACTCCGGTTTGAAGCTATGCTTGCCGTTCGCCACCTGCTGACCGGCGGCGGCCAAACGCTATTGACTGTGGGCGCGGTGGCGGCGGGCGTGATCGTCATTATCTTCCTTACATCGCTCATCTTCGGACTCCAAAAGAAATTGACCGTTACGCTTACCGAGTCCCTATCGCACGTGACTGTCCGGGTGGCTGAGCCGAAGCCGATCCCTCTTTCCGAAGTGACAGGTCTCGAGGCCGATATGAGCAGCAGCAGCCACATCGAGCAGCAGGCTCCGCAGATGAAATACATCGATAACTGGCAGCATGTTGTCGATGTCGCGCGGGGCATTCCTAACGTGCGCATAGCGGTTCCCGCGATTCAGGGCCAGGGCTTTGCTTCGAAGGGCGGAAATCCTCTGGGCGTCAGTATCGTGGGAGCCGATCCGGCCCAACAGGACGAGGTGTCTCCTGTCACTAAAAACCTGATCGCCGGGAAGTATATTGGCCTCCCCAGCGATGGCGTGGTGGTTGACTATGAACTGGCGAAGGACCTCAACGTTGCGGTAGGCGATCGAATCCGTATCACCTCCAGCGCCGGCGCATCGGATGCGCTCACAATCGCCGGCATCTACAGCCAGGGACGCGGACGAGGAGGCGCTTATGTCACCCTGCGGACCGGCCAGAGCCTCTTCGGCGTAGGGAATTCCGTCAACGTCATTCTGGTCAAAGTCTTCGATATCTTCAAATCGGATGAAGTGGCCGATCGCATCGAGAGCCTTGTGCCCTATGAAGCACGCTCCTGGTCGCGGGAGTATCCCAGTTTCGTATCCTCGTTGACGGTGCAGGGAGCGTCCGCGTATCTCATTTCGATTTTCAGCTTGATTGCTTCATCATTTGCCATTGCTTCGGTCCTGATCGTCTCCGTGCTCCAGAAATCGCAGCAGATCGGCATCCTGAAGAGCATCGGAGCCAAACGGCGTCAGATACTCACAATCTTTTGTCTGGAGGGCCTGGGCATTGCGATTTTAGGCAGCGCTGCCGGGGCGATTCTAGGCACATTACTTGTCTATCTCATCGGATTGCCGAT
>JAICLJ010000030.1 GCA_025927575.1 Bryobacteraceae bacterium
ATCGCATCGAGAGCCTTGTGCCCTATGAAGCACGCTCCTGGTCGCGGGAGTATCCCAGTTTCGTATCCTCGTTGACGGTGCAGGGAGCGTCCGCGTATCTCATTTCGGTTTTCAGCTTAATTGCTTCATCGTTTGCCATTGCTTCGGTCCTGATCGTCTCCGTGCTCCAGAAATCGCAGCAGATCGGCATCCTTAAGAGCATCGGAGCCAAACGGCGTCAGATACTCACAATCTTTTGTCTGGAGGGCCTGGGCATTGCGATTTTAGGCAGCGCTGCCGGGGCGATTCTAGGCACATTACTTGTCTATCTCATCGGATTGCCGATGCAGACGGTAACTCGCGCGGGGCGTATGCCCGAACCGTTGTTTCCCGTAGCGATCCTGCCGGAGTATATCGTGGGTGCCATCGTTGCGGCGGTTCTTTCTACTTTGGTTGCCGCCTGGTTCCCGGCGCTAAGAGCGGCGCGAATGAATCCGGTGGACGTCATGCGCTAAGAGAGTATTGGGAAAAAATGAATGTCTCAGTCGATGGCAATCGATTCGGCCCTGCTGTGGTTGAAACCCGGGGTTTGAGGAAAACATACTTCGGGAAAATCGACACCCCGGTCCTGCATGGCATTGATATTGAGATCCGTCTGGGCGAGTTTGTTGCCATCATGGGTCAGTCCGGCAGCGGAAAATCCACTCTGCTGAATATCCTGGGCGCTTTGGATGTACCCACCGGAGGCCGGGTTCTCATCGACGGAGTCGATATCGCCACACTCTCTGAAAATGGGCTCGCCGAGCTGCGAAACCGGGTGGTTGGCTTTGTTTTTCAGTTCCACTATTTGCTCGACGAACTGACCTGTCTGGAAAATGTCCTTGTTCCTATCATGGTTCGGAGCGGGGACGTGAGCGCCGCTGAACGCGAACGCGCCATTCGTCTGCTGGAACGAGTCGGACTGGGAAAGCAGATCGACAAACACCCGGACGCGATGAGTGGAGGTGAGAACCAGCGCTGCGCAATAATTCGCGCCCTCGCAAACCAACCCAAAGTAGTGCTCGCCGACGAGCCAACCGGTAATCTCGATAGCCGGTCGGGAGACGCGGTTTTTAAGATGATGCGTGAGTTGAACCGCGAGAGCGCAGTCGCATTCGTTATGGTTACGCACGATGAGCGGCTAGCGCAGGAGGCCGATCGCATTCTCATGATCGAAGATGGATTGATCCATGAAGTAAATAAACACGAGCAGCGCCAGCGAATGCTCGACGCCCTCAACGATGCGAACCCATGACGGCGTGAACGGCTATAAAGCGGCCAAGACTTCCCGATACAGGTATTGCGCGCCTTCCACTCCGTCCCACGGCCCATCTTCGTATTCCAACGCGTAGATGCCGGTGTAATTGGCATTCACCATGATCCGCACGTTCCGCTGAACATCGGGGTCCTTCCACCGATTCCAATATTTGGCGTGGACGTTAGTGTGCGCGTAGGGCGCCAGATCCTGCAGAGCGTGGAACAAAAGGTACTCGTGTTCCCAGTTACAGAAGTCGGGAGACGCTTCGCAGAAAGGATTATTCACCTCTTCGATGATGATCCGGATGTTGATCGGGTTAGCCGTTAGCCCCCAATGATTTTCCAAGGTCACTTTGACGCCGACTTTGCCGCCATGATCGGCCATTTCCTTGAAAGACTCGATACAATTTGTCAAATATTGAGCGAGGGCATCGTTCTTGGGGTAGGAACTGGGGTCCGCGACCGGCGTAGGTGCGATCCTGGGACCACCGCTGTTCACGCGCATCGACTTGGCGCCGAGCATAGCGGCGCCGTCCAGCCATTTCTTCGCTACTTCCACTCCTGCCTTGCGCTTGTCCGCATCCAGATCGCAGATGTCGCGCGGAGCGTTATTCGAAATGTGTTGGCACTTCGTCCCCGTGGTCACCTGCTTGTTCGCCATTTTCTCCAGCCACTTCTTTCCGGAAGCGCTGGACGGATCGAACTCGGTGACCGTGTGTTCCTTTCCGTTGTAACTAACGGTGCTCTTGACGTACATGCTGTCGTCGTCCATATCGCCGAAGAGCCCCGAAAACAAATCCATGTGATAAACGCCCGGAAACGTCTTCTTGGTGAAATCCGGGAAGTCCAGCATGGTGATCTCGCCATATTTCTTCTTCATCTGCTGCGAAGTCTCTTTTTCGGCGAGGAAATGACCACGCGTCTTGAAGATGTACCGGATGGGCCACGTGTTGGATGCGATACGGGCAAGTTTTTCTTTTTCCGTAAGAGGCCGTCCGACGCCCGCATGGACAATGGATTCCGGTGTCGCCTGCTCGGCTGGACTTGCCACCACAGCGGTCGGGGCGAGTAAACCGGCTGCAAGCCCGGCGCCCGCGCCTTTGAGAAATCCTCGTCTGTTGCGAACTTTATCTTTGGGGTGCATATCTCTAGAACATTACCTCACTGGCAATTGAATACAAAGCAGCCGTGAGAAGAAAACAGCGCTTCTATTGCATCGTGGTGGAACCCTTGCAGTCGTGAGATGCCGCGATATTCCGGATAAAAACTGCTACACGGCGCTGTGCGTTGCCAGCCGAAGTGCCGGGATCTGATCTAAAATTCCATTCGCGATTTCGCGTTTGGGCGCCGGTCCGATATGCATCGGATCGGCCGATCGCGTAATCAGCGTGACCTCGTTGAAATCCGATTCGAAGCCGACGCTGGCCCGACCCACGAGGTTTGCAACGACCATGTCGCAATTCTTGGTTTCTAGCTTACGGCGCGCTTCTTGCGTCAGGTGCTCGGTCTCGGCGGCAAAGCCGATCAACAGGCGGTCGCCCTTCTTCCGTCCCACTTCAGCGAGAATATCCGGAGTCGGATCGAGTTCAACAGAGAGGCGAGCCCCGGTTTTCTTCATCTTTTGCTGGGGCACGTGCTCGAGGTGATAGTCCCCGACGGCGGCGCTTTTGACGATAATGGTTGCTTCCTCGAGCCGGCGCAAAACAGCTTCCCGCATGTCTCGTGCTGTGCGCACTTGCTCCACTGTGATGCCGGCCGGCGCTGGGATTGAGACGGGTCCGGACACCAGGATGACTTTGGCCCCGCGGTCTCTTGCGGCTTCGGCGATCGCGTACCCCATCTTGCCGCTCGAACGGTTGGTGATGTAGCGCACCGGATCGAGCGGCTCCTGCGTCGGACCGGCCGTCACCAGCACGGTGTCGCCGGCGAGGTCGGTTCGTTTATTGGAAATGAAATCGACGGCATCCGCGATTCGGACCGGATCGGCGAGCCGGCCGGGACCCATCGTGCCGCACGCAAGCCAGCCTGCCTCAGGATCGATGAAGCGGTGCCCTCGCTGGCGTAGCAGCGAAAGATTCGCCTGCGTTGCCGGGTGATTCCACATGTTGCTGTTCATCGCGGGCGCCAGCACTACTGGCCCGGTGAATGCGAGATAAAGCGTTGTGAGAAAGTCGGAAGCCAGTCCGTACGCAAATTTGGCCAGCAGATCGGCGGTTGCCGGCGCGACCAGCAACAGATCGTTTTCCTGCGCAACGCCAATGTGCTCCACGGCGCTTGTCAGAGTTCCGGCGGAATCGCTTTCGGATGCAAACAGGCTCGTAATGACTTTACGTCCGGTGAGCGCTGCGAATGTCAGAGGTGTGATGAACTGTCGTCCAGCGTCGGTAAGCACGACCTGCACATCATGGCCACGCTTCGTAAGCGCACGCACTAATTCGGCGGATTTATAGGCCGCGATGCCTCCGCCCACGCCCAGGACGATGCGCATGCCGGTACTCCAACGTTTTACTCGGCGTCGGCTACTGGCTCGCCGTCGCGCGCCGTGTCAGTGTAAGGGACTAGGCCACGCCGTACTTCTTCCATGGCCAGGACCGTGGGCTTCTTATTGGTGGCTGGCAAGACGCTCCGCTGCCCGCCCTGAATCTGCCGTGCGCGCTTTGCCGTCACAATGATGAAGCGGTATGTGCTGAACTCCGGGTCATCCGGGATCGAGTACGTGGAGTTGGGTCTTGGTCTGCTCTGCATTTCGAAATTCATTCCTTCTTAAAACAAGCTTGGCGGCTTTTGTTCGAAAGACGCCAGTATGGGCCGTATCTGATCTTCCATCCGGATTCGGCGTACCCGTTCCGCTCTGATGATTGAAAGCAGCGCGTCTACCGATTCATCCACGCGGTAGTTCACAAGCACGTAATCGTACTGCTTATAATTCCGGATCTCTTCGGCTGCCTCGCGCAACCGCCGTTGGATGACTTCCTCGGCATCTTCCGATCTCGCGCGCAGCCTCTGTTCAAGAATGTCCCGGGAAGGAGCTAGCACGAATATCGAAACTGCTTCAGGAAGCCTCTCCTTTAATTGTCTCGCACCCTGGACATCGATGTCGAGGACCAGGTCCATACCCTCCTGCCGGGATTGCTCGAGTATCTTTCGGCTGGTTCCATAGTAATTGCCGAAAACTTCGGCGAATTCCAGGAACTCGCCGGCCTCGATTCTGGTTTCAAACTCCGGTCGGGAGATGTAAATGTAGTTCTCGCCAGGCTTCTCTCTGCCGCGCGGCTTCCGCGTCGTGTACGAAACTGAGAACCGCAGTCGCTGGTCCCTCTGGACCAGACGCGATACTAGCGTCGATTTGCCCGATCCCGACGGCGCGGAAATGATGAATACCGTGGTCACCCTTGTTTCTGCATGCCCCTTATTCGAGATTCAACGACTGCTCGCGCACCTTCTCGATATTTGCTTTGGTGGCGAGCGCGAGATCGGTCAAGAGAAGGCCGGTCTCGCCGATGCCGGATGTTTTCGATAGAACCGTATTCGTCTCGCGATTCATCTCCTGCAGCAGGAAATCCACGCGCTTGCCCACCTCTCCTCCGGCGTCGAGCAACTCGGTTAATTGCGCCGTGTGAATTTCAAGCCGCGACAGTTCTTCCTCGACATCCGAACGATCTGTCAATAGCGCAGCTTCTTCGGCAAGGCGCCGCGGCTCGATGCCTGTGGAACCCAGCAGTTCGTGCAAGCGCTCTGTAAGGCGGCGCTGGAAATGGGGCAATGCTTCAGTACGAATCTCTTTCATGCGCCGTGTCTGGCGCCGAATCGCTTCGACTTCCGCTCGGAACAATTCCCGGAGCTGGGCGCCTTCCCGTTCGCGGAATGCATTCAGTTCCGCAACGCACGCAGCCAGGGCCGCCATTACTTCCGGCTCGAAGGCGTTGTCAATGCAGTTCACTTCGCTCTCAGCAGCAAAGGCTCCAGGCATGCGAAAAGCCGCGTTGAGATCCGGCTGCCCTTGCAGTCCGAATTCGGCGGCCGCCTCGCGGAACGCTGCGACATAGTCGGCAATGAGCCGCCGGTTGTAGCCGGCCCGGACCGTTTCGTCGATGCGGGTCAGCGAGATCCGGACCTCGATATGCCCGCGGCTAATGTCTCGTTTCAACGTCGCACGGACCGCATTCTCGAAGGCCGCAAACTCTCCACTCAGGAAGAAATGGAAGTCAAGCCCGCGATGATTTACGCTGCGAAGGCTGACGGTCAATTCGCCGAGTGGAGTCTCCCGGCGTACGCGGGCGTAACCGGTCATACTGCGGACGGGGTGATTCAGGCCTGTTGCTTCATTCATCTGTGGGAGAGGATCGGCGGGAGACTTCAGGCCTCGGCTCCTGCGTCGACGTGTTGCAGTTCATGTAGACGGTGGTAGATGCCATGAGCGGCAATTAGTTCGTCGTGGGAGCCGGCCTCGACGATCCTTCCGGCATCGATCACAACAATCTTATTCGCATGCCGGATAGTCGAAAGGCGATGGGCGATCACGATTACTGTGCGGTGCTGCATGAGTGCGGCGAGCGCGATCTGCACCAACCGTTCCGATCCGGTATCGAGTTGGGAAGTCGCTTCGTCGAGAATCAGAATGGGCGCGTCTTTCAAGAGTGCGCGGGCGATGGCAATTCGCTGCCGCTGGCCACCGCTTAGCCTGAGTCCGCGCTCGCCGATTACGGTCTGGTAACCCTTATTGAGGCTGAGAATAAACTCATCGGCAAGTGCCGTTTTTGCGGCGCTCAGAACGTCTTCCTCGCGGGCATACGGCCGGCCGTAGGCGATGTTGTTGAAGATCGTATCGTTGAACAGGAACGTATCCTGCGCGACGATGCTAATCTTGTCACGCAATGTTGACAGGCGCAGGTCGCGCACGTCCTTTCCGTCCAGTGCGATGGCGCCGGCTGTGACGTCATAGAATCGCGGAACCAAGGCTGCAAGCGTGGATTTGCCCGCGCCGCTCGGGCCGACGATCGCGACCACCTCGCCATACTTCACTTCGAGGTTGATGTCGTGCAAAACCGGGCGTTGGGGCGCGGTAGGGTAACAGAAGCTTACGTGTTCGAAACGGATTTCTCTCTCGAATTTGGACAAGCGCAGAGGACTCAGCTTCTCGACGATTCCTTGGCGGTAATCGAGATACTCAAATACGCGCAGCGAAGCGCCCAAAGCCTGCTGGAAAATGTTGTGAATACCGGTGAGGCGCTTGATGGGCTCATAGACCATCAGGAGCGCGATCACGAACGTCGTGAAACTGCCGGCGCTCATGCTGCCTGCTTTCACCTGAATGCGAGCGTAGGAGAGCAGCAAAACAATCGTTATGGCGCCGAACAGTTCGATGAGCGGTGATGCCACAGCCTGCTGCGCGATGTATCGAAGATTGCCCGACCGGAGTTTGCGATTTATCAGGCGGAAGCGGTTGGATTCGAAATCCTCGGCGCCGAAGCTCTTCACGACGTTGTGCCCGGTGATCGACTCCTGCAAAATCTGGTTCAGATCCGCGGCGCGATCCTGGGCGTACCGTGTGGTCCGGCGGATGCGGCGGCCAAGCTTAGCCGTCAAACCCGCCACTACCGGAAAAATCCCCAAGCTGATGAGCGACAGGCGCCAGTCGATCGTAATCATCGCAATCAGCAGCGCGATTAATGTGAAAAACTGGCGCAGCCAGTCGGCCAGCATGGTCGAGACGGCTTCCTGGATCTTCTCCGCGTCGTTCATGATGGACGACATGATCCGGCCCGTCGTCTGGTTCTCGAAGAAATGCGAATCCTGCCGCAGCACGTGGTCGAACACCGCCTGGCGCAGGTCCATGATGGCGCTCAGCCCGACTAAATTAATGAGGTAGTTGCCGAGGTAGTCGCAAATGCCCTTGGCGATGAAGCACAGCAAGATGCCGCAGGCGACCATCGTCCAGATATTGTGTACGCCCGGTGGCACGATGGAGCTGAGCAGCAGACGCTTATCAAGCGGAGCAAAATAGAACAGAACCACGGGTGCATCCGAGGTGTGAGGCTGCAGAACGCGATCGAAGATGACGGGGATGATTTTGATGAGCAGGCCTTGCGACGCGCCGACAATTGCCATCAGGCAAACGGATGCCAGCAGGGCCGGTGTGTACGGCCGGGCAAATCGCAAGAGGCGGTAAAGCTCTTTCAAGCGTGCGCCTCTTCCAGACTGCGTAGACGGTCGAGCGCGGCGATTGCGCGGGAGACCGGAACGTGCTGAAGACCCTCGGGTGCGACAATGATTTCCGATTCGGTCCGCCACGGGCCCCAGATAGCCGGCTTCGATGGACCGAAGAAAACTACGCTCGGGACGCCGAATGCCGCGGCGATATGCGCCGGTCCACTGTCGTTACCGGCAAACAGCGTGGCCTTTGAGATGAGCGTTTTCACGCGCTCCAGAGATTCGCTGAATACACGATATTCGAAGAACGGGCTGGCATCGTCGCCGGGGGACGCCAGGAAGACAGGCTCGACATTCCAAAGCTTGAGATAGCGGGCCAATTCGCAAAAACGCTGGGTGGGCCACATCTTATCGGGAGATGACGCGAATGGATGCAGTACCGCGTAGCGTCCGGCCATGGTCGATTCGGCCGCGTATAGTTGTGCGCGTGGAATGCGCGTGACTGGCACGCCTAGCGCAAAAAAGGCCGAAGCCAGATGCTCCGCCGTGTGAACGGTGCGATGTACTCCGAGGATGTCCTGCGCGCGGCCGATCTTGACGTTATACGCGAATGTGAAGTTATGGTGGATGAAACCAGCGCGCCATTTGGCCCCGCTCGCCAGCGTCAGCCAGAGGCTGCGAGTGCCTCCATGCAGGTTGACGCAGAGTGCCGGCCGCCAACTGCGGAGAATGGTCCCGTGCGGAGGAAGAATCTGTGAAACCACGGGATTGCCCGCGAACACCGGCGCAAAGGGAGGCTCGGCGACGACTCCGATTTCGAGATCCAGGCGCGCCTCCTTTAGCAGCGCAAGCGCCGGCGTAGTGAGCACGCAATCGCCCATCGAGCGCAGCCGTATTACGCATACGCGCGCGCCCTGAGGCAATTGATCGAGCACCGTCATCTATCAGTCTTCCACGGTTGCTTCGTCCACCAGCATGATCGGGATATCGTCCCGTACCGGGTAGACGCGTTTGCATTTAATGCATTTTAAGCCGCTTCCGTCTGGCTTCAGTTCCACGGTTTCCTTGCAGACCGGGCAAACCAAAATGTCAAGCAGTTCCTTGGAGATAGGCATGCAAGTCTATAGTTTATCAAGGTTGTTGAAGGTTTCGCCGCCCTTTCAGAAAAGCGGCGCAACTATACTACAACAGATCTATGCTGCAGCGCATTCGCGCGCGCTCCCCTCAGAGCGGGATCTCGAAGTAAAGCAGTTCCTTACCTGACGGGCGCTCGGATATGCCGCTTACATAGAGATGCATGCCCGGTTCGCTGGCCGCCCGGAAATAGAAAAAGCCGCTCGCCTTATCGCCGGCGGGCAGCATCTTGGCGGCGAACGCGAGAGTGGTGATCTCCGGAATGTCGAGGGGGTTTTTGTGACCGCGCGATAACGGTGATTTCCGGCCCAATGTGGGTTGATTTACGGGAACTGCGATGAACGGCACTTCCGACGCGGTTAGGGAAATGATGCTGTGGGAATCGGCGGCTTCCAGTTTCACTTCCAGATTTTGCAGATCCAGGGATTGCTTGCGGTTATTTTGAATCACCACCAAAACCGGCAAGACACCATAGCGGTTCAAGTCGGCCTTCTTCCCGAATATGGGTTTCGTGGCGTCCAGGGTGTCGAAGTATCGCGCGCCGATAGTGACGCCGTCAGCCGCCTGATGCGGGTACTGGTCCGGCGGTCCCGGATGAAAACCTTTGTCCGGTTTGGCCGCGAAAGCCAACGCTATACTCATAAACACGAGTCCTGTCTTTGGAAGTGTGCCCATTCTATTTCCTTATCGTGTAGTACAGCTCGTCTCGCTTCCTTTCGTCATTCTCTACTTCGCAATGCGGCTTCTGAGCCGCCGGGCTTATTGGAGCCATTTCGGTGAACGCGTCGGATTCCTCCCCCGATCGTTCAAGCGGACGGCGCCAGGTGCGATCTGGTTGCACGCCGTTTCCGCCGGAGAGATTGCGACAGTCGTGCCGCTGATCCAGCAGATCCGCGCGGGTGATCCGCGCGTCGACGTTTTTGTTTCGACCACTACTCTCGCCGGTCGAAGCGCGGCAGACAAGCGGCTTCGCGGCCTGGCGGATGGCGTCTTCTTCTGCCCCCTCGACTATCCATCTTGCGTTCGGCGGGTATTAAACGCGCTCAAGCCGTCCATGGTGATGATTCTCGAAACCGAAATCTGGCCCAGCCTGTATGCCGAGAGCAAGCGTTTTGGCGCCTGCTTAATTCTAGTAAATACGCGCATTTCGAGTAAATCCTGGCCTCAATACGCCGCGATGAAATGGTTCTTCGCGCCTGTACTGCGGCTGGCCGATGCCGTGTTTCCACAAAGCGTCGCCGATCGCGACCGATACTATCAGTTGGGCGTTGCACCCGCCAGGCTGCACATTGCCGGAAACCTGAAATACGACGCATCGAGCATGGTGCCGAAGACCGCTCTGCCGGCGTTCGAGGCACGGCAGATCTGGATTGCTGCCAGCACGGTCGGACCTGGCGATTCGCGCCATTACAAGCACGACGTCGATGAGGACGATATTGTTCTGGATGCATTTCGAAAACTATCGGCGGAATTTACGGAACTCTTGCTGATTCTCGCGCCGCGGCAGCCCACTCGCTTCGACGATGCGGCGCGGAAGCTTCGCGAGCGTGGCATTTCGTTTGTCCGAAGGACTGCGATTCAGAACCAATTCCATCCCTCGCTGCGGCTGCCGGGCGTGCTGCTGCTCGACACCATCGGAGAATTGAGCGGCGCATTTTCGATGGCCGATGTAGTGTTCGTCGGTGGGTCAATCGCACCGCGTGGCGGGCACAACATTTTGGAGCCGGCCGCTTGCGGCGTGCCGATTGTCACCGGTAAGCACATGGAGAACTTCGAGGCGATCGCTCGTGATTTCGCCGATGGCGGTGCGCTCGTGCAAGTGGAGAGCCGGGATGAGTTGGCGCCTGCGATATCGCGACTGCTCCGCGATGCCTCGACCGCGAGATTAATGGGACGGCGCGCGCGCCAAATTATCGTTGAGCAGCAGGGGGCCGCCGAGCGCGTGATGGACAGAGTGTGGCCCATGTACTGGTCCGCAAACATGAAGGTCTCACCGGGGTTGCTCGCACGGGTCGTGCTTGCGCCGCTCGCGGGCCTCTGGGAGGCAGGCGGCGCTCTGAAGCGGCGGCGGGATCTGGCTCGGCAGCAACGCCTGCCGGTTCCGGTAATCAGCATCGGAGGCATTACCGTGGGTGGGGCAGGGAAGACGCCATTCACGGTGTACCTGACGGAGCGGCTAAGGTTGCGAGGTTACCATCCAGCCGTACTGACGCGCGGATACCGAAGGACCACGCCAGCGAAAAGCATTATCGTTCCCGCCGGCGCCGACGTGTCGCCCGCTCTGACCGGAGATGAGGCGCAGATCCTGCTACGCGGCTGCATTTGCCCGGTGGGCATTGGTTCTGGTCGGGCGGAGACCGGCAGGTTGTTGCTGAAGCACTTTCCCGCGGACATGTTCGTGCTCGACGATGGATTCCAGCATGCCAGGTTGCACCGGGACATCGATATTGTCATTATCGATGGATTGATGCCATTCGGCCGCGGGTTCCTGGTTCCGCTAGGTCGTTTGCGTGAGCCGCTGCAGGCGCTCGGGCGCGCGGACATATTGGTCGTATCTCGCGCCGATCATGACCCGCGGTTCGCGCATTTGCGGAAAGAGTTACGCCGGTTCAACAAAACCGCGCCCATTTTCCGCGTGCGAACACGCCCGCGGCAGTGGCGAATCTCCTCGAAGCGGCAAGTCGTTGAAGAACTCCCGGTAAAGAAGGTCGGCGCATTCTGCGGTTTGGGCAATCCGCAGGCGTTTTTTAACACGCTGCATGGATTGGATCTGACTGTTGTGTTTCGCTGGAGTTTTTCGGATCACCATGCTTATCAGCAACTCGAGTTAAGGCGTATCGCCTCCCAGGCGCTCCGCGCGGGAGCGGAGATCCTCGTGACAACCGAGAAGGACAGGATCAATTTCCCGCTCAACTTTGCATCATCGGTGGCGCCGCTGGACGTCGCATGGCTCGAAATCGACAATACTGTCGACGACGAGGACGAACTGCTGTCGTGGATTGAATCGGCCCTATCCGCCCGCTTCGCGAAAACGCGATATTAGCCGGGCAACCCCTCCGCGCTATAAAAAAAAACTGTTGACATTGACTACGGTTCGACAATAATAGAAGTGTAGAAGGGAAAGGCCGCCAATGGCGAAATCAAAAGACGAGCCGGATGTGCTTCGTTTTGCCGATATGTTTTCGGCGTTGGGAACCGAGCCGAGGTTGAGGATCATGCGTCTTCTTCTCAGCGCTCATCCGGATGGCATGATTGCCAGCGACGTTAGTACGGAACTGGATATTCCGCCGTCCACGCTGTCTCATCATCTGGACAAGCTCAAGAACGAGGACTTAATAAAGGTCCGCCGCGACAGCAAATTTCTGTGGTACTCGGCCAACGCTGATGTGCTGAAAGACCTGCTAGGTTTCCTTTACGCCGAGTGCTGCACGCGCAACCGTGCGATTGAGCCGAAGGCAATCCTGCAGCTTTGCCGCTGACTTTGCAAGAAAGGTACAAAATGGAACTGAAAGAAGTCGTCAAAGAAAGATACGGCGCGGCCGCGCGCCGCGTTGCCACCGGAGAGGGACTGCCCGCGGATTGCTGTTCGACAACCTCCTGCTGCGGTGGTTCAGCGGCAGCATCCTGCGATCCGATCACGTCGAATCTGTATGGCGAGAACGAGGCCGGGCAGATTCCCGAGCAGGCGCTGAAGGCCTCGCTGGGTTGTGGCAATCCAACGGCGCTAGCCACGTTGAATCCGGGCGAAATCGTGCTGGATCTGGGATCGGGCGGCGGCATTGATGTATTGCTGTCGGCGCGGCGAGTGGGGCCAACCGGCAAAGCGTTTGGCCTCGATATGACAGACGAGATGCTCGCGCTGGCACGTCAGAACCAGCGCGAGGCTGGCCTCGACAACGTCGAGTTTCTGAAGGGCGAAATAGAAAACATTCCGCTGCCCGATAACTCAGTCGACGTCATTATTTCCAACTGCGTGATTAACCTTTCGGGAGACAAAGAGCGCGTGCTGCGCGAGGCTTTCCGAGTGCTGAAGCCGGGCGGCCGTTTCGCGGTTTCGGATGTTGTTGTGCGCGGCGATGTGCCCGCCGAAATCCGCCGCAATATGGAGTTGTGGGTGGGCTGCATTGCTGGCGCGATGGAGGAATCCGAATACACGAGCAAGCTCGCCGATGCTGGTTTTGACCAGATCGATATCGAACCGACGCGTGTTTACGATATCGAAGATGCGCGCGCCTTCCTCTCCGGCCAAGGTTTCGATGTGGACGCGCTGGCTCCTAAGGTCCAGGGCAAATTCATGAGCGCGTTCATTCGCGCCACAAAGCCGGCCGCATCCTGCTGCTCGTCTGACTGCTGCCAATAGCACAACGGAATGGCTTCGTCGATGGGCTCTCTGTCTGCGCGGCTTGCAACCGCACTCGCCATTGGTTTCCAGCCGCCGCAACGAGGTAATCCATGAAAGAGCGCGTTTTGATTCTCTGCACTGGAAATTCAGCCCGGAGCCAGATGGCTGAAGCCTTGCTGCGACGTGAGGCCGGCGGCCAGTTTGAAGTGGAAAGCGCCGGCACAAAGCCCGGGATCGTGCGGCCGGAAGCTATCACCGTGATGCGTGAGTTGGGCATTGATATCAGCGGCCACCGCTCCAAGCGTGTCGATGAATTTGACGGTGAGCGATTCGATTACGTCATTACGGTGTGCGATATCGCGAGAGAAAGTTGCCCCGTATTTCCCGCCTTCGTAAAACGGTTGCACAAGAGTTTTGAAGACTCCGCCGCCGTGAACGGCTCCGAACAAGAGCGGCTTGCTGTGTTCCGGCGCGTGCGCGATGAACTCCGCGAGTACTTGCGGGAGTTCGCGAGCGGTAGTACTCGCTAGCTTTGCTGCATCGGCGCCCGTCACCTGCCCGGATCGAGTGCCGGAGTCAGGATATCCAGAGGCGCCGCCTTGCCGTTTACCGATCCGTGCCAGACGCTTCCGCCGAATGTAGTGATGTAAACCGCGTCCGGATTCGCGGGATCGGGGATGACTCGATGACCCCACTTAAAGTTGAAGCCGGGAATGCGTGTCCAGTGCTGGCCGCGATCTTTCGACAGCCAGGCGGACGATTCGAATCCGGAGGCATACAAACGCTTCGAGTTGCGAGGATCTATGGTGACATCGTAGACGTGTTGATCGCGATCCAATACACGTTTCCAAGTTTTTCCTCCATCGTTTGACAGATAGATGCCGCCGTCCTCGCCATGCAGACTTTTCGCTCTGGCCCAAGCCGCGAGGTAAAGCCGGTCCGTCGATTTGGGATCGACGGCAAGGCCGTTTGGACCGTTCACTCCGGCGGGAAGTGTGACCGGGCGCCATGATTCCGCATTGTCGGTCGATTTGTAGATCGCTCCGTCGCCGGCATTGCCAATGCTTCCATCGTCCGAGCGGCGCGCAATTACGACATACAGCGTTCCATCGGATGCGCGCGCCAGACGCCAGGCGAATGGCTCCTTTTGTGTGATGCCGTTGTTCTTCAACGTCCAGGTTTTGCCGTCATCGTCGCTCTTGTAAACGCCTCTGCCAAAGGCCGCGACGTACAGCACGCGAGCGTTAACGGGGCTTGTCGGGTCCAACAGAATATCGGTGGGTGCCGTTTCCGGCATCCCGTCGTTTGATTTAACCCAGGTTTTGCCGCCATCCTCGCTGCGGCAGACTCCGCCACGGTAACTCAGCACGGAGTTGTGCCGCCACATCTTGGGGCGCGGCAGGTCGTGCGTGCCGCTGTTGACGCCCCACATGCGGCCAGGTTTTTTCGGATCAAATTCGATCCAATACGTTGTGTTTACCCAATGCCGTGGAACGCCTTGCGTGGAGCTGATCCAGGACCGCCCGCCATCTTCACTTCGAAACAGGCCGATGTCGGTGTAATCGATAAATTGCCGCTTGCGATTAAAAGGATCGAAGTGAATGCCGTAATTCGTAGTGACGTCAAGCCCCGTGCTGGTCCATTCGCCGCCAGGGATTTTGCGGGAATACACGGCGTTCCAGGTCTTGCCGCCATCGGCGGTTTGCATCGTCCTCCCAAAATCCGTGCCGTAACAAATGTTAGGATCCTGTTCGGCAACTCCAAGCATGACCGGATTTTCGCCCCAACCCGTACCGAAGCGCTGGGTGACCCAGGCATCGTGAACGTTTGCAGCGGGCTGTTCATCTTCTTTCCAGACCAGACGCCAGGTGCGGCCCGCATCGGATGTTTTGGCGACACCCATCCAGGCATGGCCGTTGAGGTCCAAATGATTGTAGGAGAGATACGCCGTTTGAGGGTGAAGGCCGCTGGCCGCAACGACACGTACTCGAGCGCCGGTTCCCGGCAGCGAGCACTTCTGCCAACTCTTGCCCCCATCGCGCGAAACAAATGCCCCTTCCGCTGAACTGGCATAGAGCAGCGGCTCAGGAGCAAAGCCCATCGAAACGGAGGTAAACGAAGCAGGCGTGGGGAAGTGCTGAAGTTCGCCGCTTTTCCATGCTGCAGTGGAGTTCGCGCCGGCGATATATAGCGTGCGGGATTGCTGCGGAGATCGTGGATCAATCCAGATATGGCGAGCAGTTTCCGGCAGGCTCGCTTCACGGCTCCACGTCTTTCCGAAATCCCGCGATGTAAACAGCGCAGGTTGCCGGTTCTGCGTCGCGGCTGCATAGAGCGTTCGCGAATCCATCGGGTCAATCGCCAGAGCAGTGATATTCCCCAGGGGGTCCGGATCGGCAACGATGGTTTCATCAGCGTGATCGGAATCCATGCGAACGCTGCGGACCGTCGCCGGGCTTGGATAAACGAGACGCCAGGTCTCGCCACTGTCCGTACTGCGCCATAGTCCAGTGACTTTGGCGTACATCGTCTTGGGATCGATCGGATCGAAGGCAAAGAAACGTACTGTGCCGCGCAGGTTGAACATGCGCCACGACTGTCCTCCATCGTGCGTGATGTAAGCGCCGGTCATGTCGCATGAGACGAGCACCGTGTTCTTGTCGTGAGGGCTTACAGTGGGATTGAACATCGAGCCGCCGCCACCGGGACCGATCACGCGGAAGTCACCGGGCCGCGCCGCCCACAGCGAGGCGGCGATCGCAAAAATCGAGAGAACGCGCAAAAGGGCTTGCAACATTGACTCTTTCGTTCCTTTTCGATAATCTTCTTTCGTTTACTCTCCAGGAATCGTAAGCCGTTGTCAATCGCCAAGTTCTTGCGGGCGCGGGAAAATCGACAGATCGGCAGTTGCGGTGGTCCGGGCGAAAGTCGAGTTTGAAACCGTTGTCTTCTGAAAACGTTTGGTTAGGAATTGATTTCTGGTTGCGTGGTCTGCTCCCTCACGGCCGCGGTTCGGCGCTGATCCGATACCGGTCCAGTGCTGCACTGAATCGCGACCGTCAGGGAGCCGAGGTCTTCAACGGAGTCCCCATGGCCCTGCGGCCCACCGATGGTGATGAAAACGGGCGACAGTATCTCGTGCTCGGGCGCCTGGTAAGGCAGGGCCTTGCCCTGCGGCGGCCTCCTAAGCCGCCATCTTTGTGCGCCCAAACTGGGGGGGGCCTAGGAGGCCGCCGCAGCCCAAGGGGCTGCCCCACACCAACATCCGTGATTTTCAACGGATGGATAAGCCGAGCAGCGCGGTCGTTCCACTACTGCGCGGTCGCGCTCGCTATTCTGGCCGGCTCGCTGCAACCGGCGGCGGCTCAGGTGAAAGTGTGGCAAGGAACCCTGACGCTGCCGACTTATGAAGAAGGCAAGCCCGATCCGAATCCCCCGTTCGACATCTTTGAAACGAGCCGGTTCAATTACCCTTACACGCTCCGCGAGAACCTGACGAACCATCGCGAAGAACACGCGTGGCGCGCCGTGTATCTCGAAAACGAATATCTGAAATGTTCGGTGCTGCCCGACATCGGCGGACATCTCTACACGTGCATCGACAAACTCAGCGGGCAATCGATGTTCTATGCTAATCCGTCCATTAAGAAAGCGCGGATCGGCTATCGCGGAGCCTGGGCGGCGTTCGGCATCGAGTTCAATTTCCCCGTTTCGCACAACTGGGCTTCGATGTCTCCCGTGGACTTCTCGTATGCGAAGCACAGTGACGGCAGCGCTTCCGTGACAGTCAGCAATGTGGATCGCGTATATGGCATGGAGTGGACGGTCGAGTTGCTGCTGCACCCAAAATCCACGCTTCTTGAAGAACGCGTTTCATTGAACAACCGGAGCGATGTGAGACACCGGTTCTATTGGTGGAACAACGCAGGCGTTCAGGTTTGGGACAATTCGCGCATTGAGTACCCCATGCGCTACGCGGCCCACCACGGGTTTGCCGCAGTGCAGCCATGGCCTGTCGATGAGAGCGGCGCGGACCTCAGCATTATTCGCAATCACACGAAAGGGCCGGTCTCGCTGTTCGTGCATGGCAGCCGCGAGCCATTCATGGGAATCTGGAAGCCTAAGACCGATAGCGGCGTCGTGCATTATGCGGACTACGGCGACCTTCCAGGTAAAAAGATCTGGTCGTGGGGCGTGGACGCCGATGGGCTCGACTGGCGCAAAGCTCTTTCGGATAACGACAGCGCCTACGTCGAAGTGCAAGCCGGATTATTTCGGAACCAGGAAACATACGCGTTTCTTCAGCCTAGGCAGACGATTCACTTTTCCGAATACTGGATGCCGGTACGGGGAATCGGCGGCATTTCGCGCGCGAACCTGGCCGGCGTTGTGAATCTGAGCCGGGACGGCAACAAGCTGAAAACAGCATTCAACGCGAACCGCGCCATTCCCGGAGCGTCAATACGGATTCTCGACGGCGATCGAGCTCTGTTGAATCAGAAAGTCGACCTGGCGCCGGAACGAACATGGTCGCACGAAATTGAGATACCGGACGCGCAGAAAAAATACACGTTCGAATTGCGCGATGCCGCGGGAACAGTGTTACTAAGTCAGACCGAAGGCAAGTACGACTGGACGCCGAAATCGGAGATTCACGTCGGACCGCAGCCGTCGTATCACATGCCTGCGGCTGATCGGCGCAGTGAAGACGATTGGATCCAGCTCGGCAAGGATCAGGAGCAAAATGGAGAGCTTCTGAACGCGCGGGATACGTACGAGCAGGCCCTACAAAAATTCCCAAAGAGTTTTGGCCTGGGGAAGGCCGCCGGACGGCTAGCCGCAAGTCTGCTGTTGTATGACGAGGCTGTAAAGAGGCTCGAACCCGTGCAGCGGCGCGATACGCCCGACCCCGAGATCGCATACTATCTCGGCATCGCCTATTCCGGTTTGGGCGAAACACGCAAGGCCCTGACCGCGTATGAAGCGGCACAGCGGCTGCCCTCGTTTCATGCAGCGGGTACTTTGAAGCTCGGCGAACTGCGCGCGCGTGAAGGAAACCTGAAAGAGGCTGAGCGATACCTGTCCGAGTCGTTGCGCAGCGCTCCCGGCGACGTGAGGACAGCGGAAGAGTTAATTGCCGTAAAGCGCGCGGCCGGCGATGCGGACTCGGCCCGATCTCTGGCGAAAACCTGGCTTGCCAAATCTCCAGTCAGTTACTTCCTTCGCGAAGAACTGGGTGAGCCGGACCTGGCGCATCTCTCTGCTGACCCGTATCGCGTTCTTAACATCGCCTCGGAGTACATGCGGTTGGGCCAGTACAAGCAAGCGCTGGGCGTGCTGTCGAGAGATTATCCGGCAGTGCCGGCGGATCGCAGCGAACCCGGATCGGTTTTGCCGCAAAAGCATCCACTGGTCGCGTATTACCGCGGGTATTGCCGCGAGAAGCTGGGTCAATCGGGAGCCGCGGATTACGCAGCAGCATCGAAACTATCGACCGCATACGTGTTTCCGAATAGCGCTGAAACCCTTGCCGTGCTGCACTCCGCGCTTTCGGCAAATGAAAAGGATGGAACCGCTCATTATCTGTTGGGGACATTCTATTTTTCGCGAGACTTGACGGATCAGGCGCTTGCCGAATGGCAAAAGGCGCGTGAATCGAACCCGAACATTCCGGTTTTAGACGCAAGCATGGGGCTTGCGCTGCTGCGGGTGAAAAAAGAACCGGAGCTAGCCCTGAAAGCGTTTCAGCATGGCGCAACGGCAGACCCGAATAACGATCAGATTTATTTCGGCATGGATCAGGCGCTCAGTCTGCTGGCGCGTCCGGCCACCGAGCGGGCCGCCGCGCTGGCGCGCTATCCAAACCTGGCGAACATGCCGACCGAGATGGTTTACGAACTCGCGTTGAACCGGGCCGAGGCCGGCGACTACGATGGGGCCATTTCGCTTTTTCACAATCGCTTCTTCGCGCGGGAAGAGGGAGGCACGAATGTCCGTCAGGTGTGGGTGGAGATCCGGCTCCAGCAGGCTCTTGCGCTCGCAAAGGCCGGGAAGTGCGACGCGGCATTGGCCGCCGGGCAGCAACTTGGGTCAGCGGTTCCAGGGCTGGCGTTCACGCAGAACGGATTAGAGCCGTATCTGAATTCTGCTCGAACGCAGTACCTGGTGGGCAGCCTGGAATCGCAATGTGGCCATGCACAAGAAGCGGAAGCACAGTTTCGGAGCGCCGCGCAGGCGACGCAGGCGGACCAAGTGATCTGGGCGCGAGCGGCGGCGAAGAAGCTCGGCAACTACGATGAGACAAAATGGCGAGACCTCATTCAGAACGCCCTCACCCATTCTCGCGCCCGCGCGCAGGCAGGGACCGGCTCAAGCTCTTCGCTCTATACCGCGGGTGTACTGGAGTCCGCGCTAGGTGAGAAGCAAGCTGCCGACGCCAAATTTAAGGAAGCGCTTCTGCTGCCAGACCGAATGCTTGCGTATCACATGATCCGGCTGGCGCGAGAAGGTGGTGTGCCGGAGTGATCTGCGAGCCTTCCGACGTTACTCATGAGTGATCCAGATAGCCCGCAGATCGGGCTTCGGAACATTCGACGAATTAATTTCTCTACGGTGGCGCGTTGTAGGACTCGGAGAGACGGAGTGTATCGGTGGCTATAAGTCGACTAGGGAGTAATTCGCCTGCCATCACGCCGGAGTCACACGAAGGGGGGCTACGAACCAGGTGGCTGTGGTTCGTACCTAATCGAACACAATTGGAATTGAAGAAGTCAGCGCCATAGGCAGGTGGTATGCTCTTTTAAATTGTGCTGACTAAATCTGTGTACATACGCTCAGGCAACCGAGGATTCCACGCAACCATCCGAATCGACGATCTCAATGATTTAGACCCAAATGACATGCCTGATCGGTTCTGTGGTGCGTTCCTGGTCTATGGCGATATAGACGGGGAGCGCATTGTGTTTTCAGATCGAACGGGTGAAGGAGCAGATCCTATCATGTATGTGAATGATCGTAGGGATAGCTATCGTTTCACTATGAAGAATGAAAGGAACGCTTTCGTTGCGGAATCCCTCGATATCAATCCTGCAACGGGGAAGCGCGGTCTTTAAATTTCTTCGGCCATGCGCCCCTTCGGCGAACATGCGCGACTTTGTCACCGAGCGGGAGGAGAACTCGAGGAGATACAGTTGTTGCTCGGCACGTCAGTGTCCAGACGATCGAACGGTACTTGGGCTGCAAACAGCGATTGCATAATGCCGTCGACGATTGCATCGGGCCTGCCTCTGACCTCCACGGCAGCTAATCAGCGGAGGCTAACTTGCGCGCCACTGGCATCCCGGATTGCCTAAAAAGCGACCGCTCGCTGGCCGAATCCGGCGTGCATCGCGAACCATCCCGACACCCGAACCACCCAGCTTTACGAGCGCTGCGGCATCGCTGGTTGCTCAGGGAATATGAGAAGGTGGGATTTGATGGAGTGCCAGAATGAGCGATAACGCAGTTTCAGTGCCCGCAATTGATACGGCGTCTGCAAATCCGAATGAGCTGTGGCGGAACTACACCAAAAACGTTGCCATTGCGGCCTGTACGCTGACGCTGCAAGATCTCCAGCGGCTATACAGAATCATCAACGAAAAACAGGTTGCATTAGGGGAGATGCTCATTGATAAGGTGTATTCTCAGCTTCCGAGCGAAACCCTGGAGCAATTCAACCAGCGCTCCCGCAATGCCAAGAATGCGTTCATCACGACCGTCACCATCGCCGGAGCGAATGGCGAAAAGGTCATCGGGCCTGGAGAGAACATCTTCACAAGTGGGCTGATTCCGGCACGCATGGAGTCGATTCTCTATGACACGTCCTTTAGTCCGAAGGCCATCTTGAACTACACGCCCGCAAACAGGGCATCCGTATTCCTCGACTTCTCGCGACCGCCGCTGTTGAATTTTGTGGGTCATCCCTCCGCGCCGACCCCCAACAACAGCAACTGGTTTGTTACCGGCGACACAGAGTCCTGGAGTACGTCCATGAGCGCGCGAATCAGCGATTTCTTTTCGGAAAGGGAAACGCAAGTGGGCTGGCTTCATCAATCGGCTACGTATGATTGGCTGCTGTTGGTCCTTGGGTTTCCGTTCTCTTTGTGGAGCGCGCACCGGCTAGGAGACGCCGTGACAAAGTATACCGCCCTGCCTGGCATACTCTCCACCGCCGTCTACATTTATGCGTTCATAGTTGCGCTAAGCATATTCCGAGCCTTGTTTTCCTATGCGCGTTGGGTCTTCCCAAAAATCGAGCTGGCGTCCGAACGCTCAACGGTTAGAACGCATCGGTTCATATGGTCTGGCCTCGTGCTCGGTATTTTGGCAGGCGCGGCGTGGGATTTCATCAAAGCATTGGCGGGCTGATGCGCGCAACGCATCTTGACAGCCTAAGGTGTGGTCGTGCAAGGGCTCCGTCAGGGCATTAGTACCGATAAAGGCCATTATCACCTCGAAATCTACAGATGTAGAGTTGCCGCGAGAACTGGTTGAGCTGATTACTCGTGAGTAGTCGCTGAAGGGACGGGTAATCGCTCCTTGAAGCCTTCGTTATCGCTATGTTCGAGGCCGAGCTTGTCATTGGCAGAGAAACGCAGATGTTGTTTGCATCCGAGGTAACCTTCGGTGGTTTGAATCGACACACGTCCGAAGGAGAAATTGAACTCGATCCAATTCGCCGCCGCCAGATAGCAGAGCCGAGCGCAAGTGCGCCTAAGGTCATCCGGCGCAGCTTTTCGATTCCGACAGCCTTAGCGGCGTGCTTCACGCATCGGGAGTTCGAGTTCCACCCCACCAAGCGGCGCCATATGCCGCCGGATCGATTCCGCGAGATTGTATTTCTGTGCGGCCTTTGTTGCGAGTTCCGCGTTTAAAATCTCTCGTGCCTCTTCCTCCATGGATCGGCCATGAGTTGCGGCACGCACGCGGAGCTTCGCCTTAAGGGATTCATCCAATCTTCGGATTGTGATGCTCGCCATGCATCACTGATATCAATGATATCAATGAGTTCATTGATGTCTCAAATTATGAACCCGCGCACTGACGTGCGGCGGCTCTGTTTCGAAAATTCCAGAATCGCTCGGGCCGGGGCATCCAGGCTCCCACACGAATTCGTTGTTTGTTGTAGGGGCGAGGCATGCCTCGCCCGCCTAGTTCAATGATTCTCATCACCTTCGGTGTGCAATCCGTTCATTCGCTACAGTTCGGCTAACTCGACATGGAGCCGCATTGCGTAAGGGTGAAAGATACCGAAGACCGCTTCGTAGCCGTCGCGGCTCGGTTAGTAACATCTGGTATGTGCGGCGCATTGCCGAGCCGCGAGCGCCAGCGAATGGTTACGCCGCACGATTTTCACAGGCCCGTCAGCAAGCGTGTCTTTCGGACGTGTAATCCACACCAGGCTCCCAACCCGAATTTACAAATTCTTTACAAGCCGATTGTCACGGATGCTCTCGCTTCTTCTCAGTACGAGGCGAAGGAGAATACATGTCAAAGCGATCAGTGGCAATCGCCCTAGGCGCCATCGCGCTCGGACTCTGCGTTGTTGCGATACGGCCAAGTCGAACCGTTCATGCCGATGACGATTTCGATCACGACAGCCATCACGGCGCAGCCTCCCCGGCGAAGCACGCCGAAAGGTTGATCGCGGAAGGGCGCCAGACATTTCGCTACGATACCTTCGGCGACGAGGATTTTTGGGGTGGCAAACTACAGCTTCACAAGACTGTTGAGGGAGCAAAACTGGGCGGTCTCGGTGCGGGCTTGAGTCCCGCGGCCGCTCTGGCAGTGGGACTCAAGGTGGATGTGAACGCATTGCCCCGTGGCGTTCGTGAGCAGATAGCGGCCGGGCGTGTCGATCTCAACGATCCTGCCGTGACGCTGGCTCTCCTGCGCTTCAGGTCTGTGGTCGGGGTCACCGGATTCTTCAACGAATCCGGCAGCCTTCGTTCTATTGGAATTCAATGCGCGTTTTGCCATTCGACTGTGGATAACTCTTTTGCGCCCGGGATCGGGCGCCGGCTCGATGGTTGGGGAAACCGCGATCTTAACGTGGGCGCCATCGTTGCGTTGGCCCCCAACTTAAAGCCGATGGCCGATGTGCTACAGGTCAACGTTCCCACGCTAAAAAAAGTGCTGCTCTCCTGGGGGCCCGGGAAGTTTGATGCCGAAGTCATCCTCGACGGCAAGGCATTTCGTCCCGATGGCAAATCGGCGGCAACGCTGCTTCCATCCATATTTGGACTCGCTGGTGTCAACTTGCATACCTATACCGGGTGGGGTTCCGTTCCCTATTGGAATGCATTCGTCGCCACGCTGGAGATGCACGGCAAGGGGCGGTTCTTCGATTCGCGGCTGAACAATCGCGACCAGTTTCCGATCGCGGCCGAGAATGGGTTTGGAGATCTGCCGCACATCAGTGCCGACGAAGATCGAATCTCCAAAAAACTTCCAGCGTTGCAGGTCTATCAGCTTTCGTTGAAAGCGCCAAAGCCGAGGGAAGGAAAAGACTTCGATCCGGAAGCGGCGGAGCGCGGCAAAGCGCTTTTCACCGGCAGGGCGAAATGCAGCAACTGCCACGTTGGGCCGACTTTTTCGGAACCGGGATGGAATATGCACACACCCCAGGAAGTGTGTATCGATTCCTTCCAGGCGGATCGTTCCCCGGATCACCAATACCGTACTACTCCACTAGCCGGTCTGTTCAGTCATCAGAAAGGGGGTTTTTACCACGACGGGCGCTTCAGCACTCTGGGAGACGTTGTTAACCATTACGATGGCTGCCTCAGTCTAGGATTGACTCCCTACGAAAAGAGCGATCTGGTTCAGTATTTACTGTCGCTCTGAACGCGTCCCCGGAGCATACGGGTGTGGCGGTCGTGAGAGGCGCCTGGTTGCACAAAGGCGCCTCTGTATGAAGGTGTCGCAGAGTTAAAACACGAGCTTCAACGCAAGCTGAATCTGCCGGGCGGCGGTGGTTCCGTCCGCTCGCGTAAGCTCGGACAACGATTGACCGAAGGTTCCCGGGTCTTCGATGACATTCCCGGAACTGCCTGTGCCGGGCTGCTCAAGTTGCAACTGGTTAAAGATGTTGTAGAACTCCGCGCGAAACTGCAGATTGATGCGCTCGTTTATCACAAAACGCTTCACCAGATCCACGTCGGTGTTGTAGTAGGTGGGACCTGTGAAGGTATTTCGTCCCACGGACCCCGGAAATCCGTAGGGGGCAGGAGCAAACGCCGAGACGGGAGGACCGGTTTGCGTTTTGGGCGAGCCTGCCGGTATAGATGGATCGCCGACCAAGTCGGGGCGGCTGCTGAGCGCGGTGTGCTCGGAATCTCGGGAACTAAACATATCGAAAGGGCGCCCGCTTTGGAAAGTGGAGATACCGTTGAGTTCCCATCCGCCGAGGATGTGCGCCCCCAAGCCATGAACCAAATGAGTATGGCCGGGGCCGAAGGGCAATTCAAGCATGTAATTGAGCACCAGACGGTGCCTCACGTCGTAGTCCGAACTCCCACGTTCTTCGCGAAGATTGAAGGAGTTTCGCGCGATATTGCGGTTACCGAACGTGGCATCGAGCGGGTCCGGAGCATCATCGATCGTATGGGACCACGTATAGGCAGCCTGGAATTGGATGCCCTTGCTCATTTGCTTCGTGAAGACGGTCTGCAAGCCGTTGTAGGTTGCATTTCCGATCGATTTCAGAACAACAGGCTCGAATAATGCTAAGTTTCCCGTAACTTGAGGTAAGCCAGCTAAGGACCCGTACCGCAATAGCCCACCAGAGAGATCGCTTGGCGCATAGCCTTGTGAGAGATAGTAGTTCACGAGCGACGGCTGGGGTGGGTTGCCGTCCACCGATCTTATTAGCCGATGCGAACCGGAACCGACGTAGTTCACTTCGATGGTCATACTGCTGCTTAACTGGCGCTGGATTCCGACATTCCACGACTGGACGTACGGAGTTTTCAAATACCGGTCGATCGTGCTAGCGGAAGCGAGGTCGCCATCCTGTACGGTTGCGGATGGGGCCGGCAGGGTTGCCGGCGGCGGGAGAGTGTTAACAACGCCTGGCACGTAATTTTGAAAGTTTCCGACAAATGGCGGATTCGACTTCAGGTTGGTGAAGAGGTTTCCAAAGATACGGTCATGGAAAATTCCGTAACCCACCCGGACGGAGGTCTTCCCGCTGCTGAACGGATCCCAAGCCAACCCGAAGCGCGGCTCGAAATTGAAGGGATCGTTGTAATAGAGTTCCTGGCCCGTGCCGGGGCCGACTGCCGAAAACGTCAGTGGCGCGGGACCGGCAGGATTGGCGAACAGGTTCGAGAGTTGCCCATTTCTCTCGAATGGAACTCCATCGAATTGATACCGGAGTCCCAATTGCAATGTCAGGTTCGGGCGAAGCTTCCACTGGTCCTGGAAAAATGCCCCATACTCGTGCTGCACATAGCGGCTGAAGTTTGTTGCCGTGCGTTGTGCTTCCGTATCGAAAAACTGGCTCTGCGATTGAATACCGACAAAGCCGAGCAGGCCTGCCCCCATCGTCTGAAGGATCTCATTGTCGTCACACCCGTTTGCACAGGTAACGACCGGTATGCCGAAGTTCCCATACGGCGTGAAGTCGACGGACGGCCGGGAGCCAAACGCGTCGTACCCATTCTCGAACACGTAGCGGAATTCACCACCCACCTTGATATTGTGCTGGCCGTGAACCCACGACAGGTTATCCACGTAGTGCCAGGTGCCTGCCCGGCGCAGTTGCGAGTTGCTGTCGCCCAGGCTTGAACAGCCTAAATTGGCGATCGTTGAAACGCCGACGGAGGTGGCAAAGGAATAGTCCGTGCCGAACCCGAATGGATCCGGCGTGCTGTATTGATCGATTGGGCTATGGTCGCACGCGAATGTGGCGTCGGAACGGTTCAACCCGGCGCGAAATTCATTGATCAGATCCGGCCGGAATGCAGCGATGAAATTTAAGGCGATATTGTGGCTTTGTCCATAGGAGGCCGTGGCGCCGAAGCCGGGCAAGGCTTCGTCATGGAATGGGTCCGGATCGTCGAAGCCGTTGTATATGTATCGCGCGAACACGCTGTACTTGTCGTTGAAGCGGTGGTCCATACGGAAGGTTGTGCCTGCCGTATTCAGCCGGGACGAACTTGGGAAGTAGTAAATCGCTCGAAGGTCGTCAACGGCGGGTCCGTTTGGATTCGGATACGCCGAGAGCATTCTCTGAATTGTCGGGTCCAGGGTCAATCCTTGAACATTGTTCGGCGAACTCGGATCAGCCAGATTGATTTGCTGGCCATTATAGTTGAAAATGCCGGTTTTGAAGGCGGCTGTCGGCACCACAGCAGGCTCCGTCAATGTCGTGCGGTAGCGTTGCCACTCGGAGTTCACAAAGAAGAAGGTCTGATCCTTTTTGATCGGTCCACCAAGCGAAAAGCCGAAGTCGTTGCGCACAAAGGGGTCTTGCTGATCCGGCGAGGGATTGAAATAATCGCGCGCGGCCAAGGCGTTCACCCGGTTAAACTCATAGCCTGAGCCATGAAATGCGTTCGTTCCGCTTCGCGTTACGATATCGACGATAGCGCCGGTGTTGCGGCCGTATTCGGGGAGAAAATTATTCGTAATCACCCGGAATTCCTGTGTTGAGTCCGGATTGATGGAAGAGGCGCCTCCGGGAATTCCCGGCACAGAGGCGTCGTTGTTGTCCACTCCGTCCAAAAGGAAATTGTTGTTACGTTCGCGCTGCCCGTTTACCGAGAACCCACCCAAGCTGCTGGTGGTTTGTTGAGTTCCTGGCGATAGCAGAACAAGCGAATACGGGTCGCGCGTGAGCAAGGGCAGGTTGAGGATCCGCTTCTGATCGACGATATTGCTGATTTGGGCGCTTTCGAGGTCGATGGTCGAAACTGCCGACCCCGTGACCTCGACCTGTTCCGATACGGCGCCCACTGTCATGCTGCCGTTTACCGTCAGGTTTTGCCCCACCGTCAACTCGACGTTTGAGAATTGAAGGCTTGTAAATCCTTGTTTTTCAACGGTGATGTCATAACGACCCACCAGCACATTCGGAATTGCGTAAGCGCCCGAAGCATCGGTCGCTGCGTTGCGGACAGCGGCGGTCCCCAGACTCTTGATAGTTATGGTCGCTTCGGGCACGCCGGATCCCGACGGGTCCAGTATTGTGCCGGAAATTGTACCGGTCTGTGCGCTCAACGTGGCGCAAAAAACTGTGCCGAGTGCAAATGTAAGGATTGCCCTCATCACACGTTTGAAATTCATTGGTCCTCAGCCCCATAGGGGAATTTAATTTGAATGTCGTCCCCATGACATTCAAATACGATAATATCTCGCGCTTAGTTCAGTGTAATCTTGATTGTTCGAAATTTCGATTGAAATTGGCAGCCGAGAAGAGCGTAATCTATGAATCATTCCTGACCAGCCTGCCGTAACGATGGGCGGGGATAGAATCTTTGGCCTGGACGAGGACAGCCATCCCGATCCGGATGGATAGCCAGTCCGCTCCCTCGTCCCGCCAAATAGTCCATAGTCTTTATGTTGCCAAAGGCTTGATGAGAGTGATCCGGGGCAAATTGAGACCCTGAGCCCTAGTGCGGAAGCCGTCCGGCGTTCCAGGCTTACTGATCGAACTTTCCGGCGCCGGTAAACCATCCTACTGGCGCGAAACGCGCAATACGTATATTCTTGACTAAACGAATCCTCCGGATCGCCGGACTACAGATCTTCGGAGCGAAAAAATTCGTTTCCAAAGGAGAACATAGTGGCGGTCTTAAACATCCGGTCTCTTGCGATACGAATGATGTGCGCGATCAGCTTCAGTTTGCTTTTATGCGCCCAAACAACCGAACAGAAATCAGCCGGCGGCGGTCTCTCTCAGGATGAGGTCCTCCGGATAGCAAAAGAAGTTCAAAAGCAGATCGGCACCTTGCCGCTCTATGGCGTTTTTGACGACATTCATTTCGGCATTAAAGGACGGACGGTTATACTCAGCGGCGAAGCGTCCCGCCCAACGCTGAAATCTTCCGCGGAAAACGTGGTGAAGAAAATTGAAGGCGTGGAAACAGTGGACAACGAAATCGAAGTGCTGCCGCTGTCTCCTAATGACGACCGTATTCGAGCCGCTGTCTACGCAAGAATTTATGGAAACCAGGTTTTGCGGCGTTATACGTCCAATCGAGGCGGGGCCGCCAGATGGAGGAGCATGACACGCCGCACGATGGGTATTACGAACGATCCGCCCACCGGCTATCATGCAATTCACATTATCGTAAAGAATGGAAACGTCACGCTGAAGGGGGTCGTCGACAACTCTGGAGACTCAGCTATCGCCGAAATGCAAGCTAATTCCACTCCGGGGGTTTTTCGAGTCGATAACGATTTATACATCGCGAATTCAGGCAAAAAAGAATAGCGACTTGCCGGGGGGAGACGCAATAGGGGTGGCGAAAAATCGAATTCTGCTTCTCGCGATGCCAGTGCTGCTGGCCGGCATGCAAATCGCGCACGCTGCGGAAAGCCAAACTGGGGAGCCATCGTTCCGAATTGGGCCCGAAGCTGTATGGAACCCTGGCCAAACTGTTGTGAGTGAAGTTCGCCGGGGCTGTATACAACTCAGCTTTCCGGAACTGGGCGAATGCTTCGCCGCGGGCATGAAAAAGGTGGGAGCTTCTCCAGAAGCCGTGGCCTTCACGCATTTGCTGAAGAACGACGGTTATTTGCTCAGGTTTGTGCGAGTGGGAGGTCCTGATATCGCATTTGTCGCCTTTCCCTTCCGCGCGAATGAGAACGACGGGTGCTTGCTTGTGAATGGAGACCCTGCCTTGATAAACGTTGACGATTTGCGGAATCTTCCGCAAGACGAGATGAAGAGGGACCCGGCGTACGAGTCCTTGTTAACCGAATATCCAAAGGCAATGCTCTGGCCGGGAGACCGCGGCGACGTGGATACGGTGAAAGTCGCTCCCCCAAAGGCTTCGGGCCGAAGCTTCCTTGTAAGTTATATGCTGCTGAACGGCTGCCATGCTTGCGCACGGCTGGCCACTGTCTGGTTCCGATTCGATTTTGATAGTAAAGGCAAGTACGGGGACACTCACTACCAGAAACTCGAGCGACTACCACCAGTTCAGTAACAAAGGCGCCGTGGCAGTCGTGGCTCCTTTGTGGTGAAGTGCCTGTTAACCTCTCAATACCCTTCGTGCGGTGGGCAAGGTTGTTTGTCTCGCGGTCTTTTGCTGAGAGAAGCGCATCGTACAATGAATCCTCGAATGAACCGTGCTTGCTCCTTGGCTATTCTGCTTCGGCTCGGACTGGTGGCGGCATGCTTCGGTCTGACCTGTTCTGGTTTATACGCTGCCACGAGGGAGATCCCGGCAGGGAGTGTCATCGAAGTCCGTCTGACACGCTCGATCGCTTCGTACTCCACCAAAGAGGGAACTGATGCGGATGCGGTGGTGATCGCGCCGGTGAAAGTAGGTGAGCAAACGCTGATCCCGATGGGAACGCGGGTCACGGGTATTGTCGAGGACGTGAGGCGCGTGGGATTGGGACTCATCCACGAAACCGCGCGGCTCGAGATCAACTTCAATCGCCTGGTGCTGGCAAATGGCGACGAACTTTCCGTGACAACGCGTGTTGTGAATGTCGAGAATGCGCGGGAATCGGTCGATGAGGAAGGCCGGATTCGAGGCATTCGTTCGACGGGAACTTTGGGCTACCGCGCGAACAATCTCATCGCGGGATTTGCGATGTTCGATCCCATCGCGTACCTGTACGTGAACACCGCGGTGGCGCGCATGTTGCGGTTCGCCGAACCTGAGATATGGCTGCCGGCCGGAGCGGAGCTCGATCTGAAACTGCTCGCGCCTGTTGCCGCGCCCGACGTGTCCACGCCGCCGATGCCGCCCGTCGCCGAGGATCCTGAAGCGCAGCGAGAGTTAGCGAGCCTGGTAAGAGCCCTACCGTACCGGACGATGACGCGAGGCTCCTATAAGCCCTCGGATTTGACAAACCTAATTTTTTTGGGAGATCCGGACGCGCTGGAGCGGGCTTTCAAAGCGGCAGGATGGGTGCGAGCCGACCATCTGAATACGGTTACCGGTTTCATGACAATGCGCTCCATCGCTGAAGATCAGGGATATCAAGCCGCGCCGATGTCTACCCTGTTGCTCGATGAGCAGCGCCCCGATTTGACGATATCCAAGACTCTTAATACATTTTCTAAGCGGCATCATGCGCGAATCTGGTTCCGGTCCGAAACCTGGAATGGTCTCCCCGTGATGACAGCTTCCTCGACGCAGGATACCGGTATCGAAATGTCAAGAAAGAACAGGACGTTCATCCACGTAATCGACACATTGATTGACAATGAACGGGCCAAAATCGTGGACGATCTGGTATTTACTGGGTGCGTTGACGCCGCGGAGTTGATGCCTCGCCCGTGGGTTCCTCTTGATGCTCGAAATGCAACCAAAGAATCGTTGGTGACGGACGGCCGCGTTGCCATTTTGAAATTGAATAAGTGCGAGCATCCCCACGGCCCTGTCGATCTGGAAGCTCGTCCCGACATACCGGCCACCGGGAAAGTGACTGAGCGAGGCGCACGCCAATCGTTTCTGATCGTGCGGAACGACCTATTTCGAGGGAATCTTATTTACCAGGGTTACGAGGGCGTGAAATTTGGCGTAAAACACCTGAGGCATAAAGCGACTGCTGAAAGACTACCGCCTCGCTCGACAGCAATCAATAGTGTCGCCAATCCGAACTGGGATAGTGAACCGCCCCGGCCGCGGCAGAGTCAATTCGGCGAGGCGGAGTCCACCGCGGAGGCCACATCGCCTGCAGAGGCTGCTGCGCCGGAACAGCATGACTGGAGCGATGAGCGGTTCGAGATCGGTCTGGAGGGTGGATTCCTCCGGTACGCCGGCAGCACGCTCGACCTGACCAGGGTATCGCTCGAACCGCTACAGCCAGAGTTGCCCGCGGTCAGACTTGCGTTTCAAAACCGTTTGTACAACGGGTGGTCGGCGGGCACTTCCCTAACTCTAAACACTTTTCGCTACTTTTCGAATGAGTTTGCGTTCACGTATCAGCGAGGGAAGTTCCGGTTTGGCGCGCTGGCCTTCGTTGGTCTTCCAGAGGGCGAGCAGGGCGGCTACGTCGAAGAAACGACCGGGTTGCTGAGCCGCCAGTTCCAATACAATTTCATTGCAAATTTTCGGCCGCGAGAAAAGCGGTTCCGGCCTTACGTTGCGGCGGGCCCGGTGCTTCAGCTAATCAACCTGACGGATGCGCCTTTCAAATCGTCGGGAGGCGTGTTTAAATTTGGATTGCGTAACGTTGGGCTTCTGCTGGCCGCGTACAATTTTGGCCGCACTCCACCCTTAGATGGCGGAGGGATTTTCCAGTTTGCTTTCCAGTATGGCGGCGGCATTAAATACCGATTGACTCGGCGATTCCTCGTCCGCCTTGATGTCCGCGAAACGATCGGACCTCAACCGAATTTCATTGGGCGGTCGATCACGATCGACGACACCTCCCCCAACGAAGAATATCGGATTGATTATGAGCAAATACGCCCGACTGGGCCGCTCCGGCAACAAAGGGCAACGCTCGGTTTCGCTTTCACGTTTTGAAACGGGCGAGGATCAGTGTTGAAGATCCGCTGCAATGCTGATATCGCCTCCGGTAATGCGAATCGTTCGAGTCCATTGTTTGAAGCCGTTCTTCACGATGACGACGTTGTGATCGCCGGTTGTCAACTCCAGACTTGAGGGCGTGCTCCCGACGAAGGCCCCGTCCACTTCGATATCCGCACCGGGGGGAGTCGAGGTCACCTGCAGTCGCGCTTTTGAGGAGTTATCCGGTGCGGCCGCCACTGCTGCACCTCCGGCGGCAGGGGCACCGGCCGGCTCGGCAGGCTGCGAATTGCGGACCGCTTGTATGATGTTGCTCTTGTAGTCTTTGCCATCGGGCCGGATGATCACGAGTTTCTTGCCGTCCACGCAGGCCCGAACGGGGTCGTTCACAATAAATACTGTCGGTTTGAATCCAAACCCAATGTAATTCGATTCGCCCGTGTAGGTCATGTCGCCGACAGCGACGGTGACGGTAAACGTTGTACGTTCTTCCATTCCGGGCGTTGAGAAAGTATCGTATTCCGTTTTGCCGTTCTTCTTGTTCTTCTTTTCCACATGTTCAGTGGAGGTCGTCGGAACCATCGATTTCGACTGCTGCACGTCCAAAAGCTTTCCGGTGCGGCAGTTCCTTGCCTCGTTCACGCAAAATGCCGAACTGGAAAAAACTGCAATAGCGGAAATAACAATAAAGCATCTATTCATCACTTCCTCCAACTCCCAAACACGCCTCGTTGTCGATGATACTGAAATTCATTTGTCGCCGTGCGGATATCGCTGCAGCACGATGGCGACGTGATCGAATCCACGGTCGCTGCTCCATACCAGCGCTCTCTCGAATGGGCGTGTTTCCAGGGAGCGGACGCAGATCTCGGAGCAATCCGGCAGGGAGGCGGCGGAATTCACCATGGGCGGAATAAGCTCCTGCCGCAAACCGAGCAAAGCATGCGCAGCGGAAAGGGCTCCCGAAGCAACACCGCAAAATCCGAGGGCGCCCGCGGCGGAGGTAAACCGGATAACGGACCCTCTCTGCAAATCATTCAGCGCATCAGCTTCAACCGAATCTTGAAAAGTAGCACCAACCCCATCGCCGAAAATCACATCGACAGCTTCCACACCCGCAGCCCGCATCGCTTGGTGAGATGCCGCTGTCAATCCACCGGCGCCCCTCTCGCGAGTCATGGGATGGACGGGGGAGTGGGTCTGGCCTCCGCCGGCGATCTCACCATAGATCCGCGCTCCGCGTGCCCGCGCGTGAGTTTCGCTCTCCAGGAAAACAAACGCAGCGCCTTCTCCTAGCGCATAGCCATCTCGCTGTGAAGACGACGGATATCCGCTGGTGCAGACACTCCCGGCAATCAGGTGATTGATGGCGACTTCGAGTTGCAGGAGCGAATCGTAGCCTCCGGCAATTGCGCAGTCGAGATTTCCCGAACGAATCTCCCCGGCTGCGGCATTGATCGATTGCAGGCCCGACACAGCGCCATTCATGATATTGAGATTCGCGCCGCGCAGCCCAAACTGGATGGCCATGCCGCACAGCCCGCTATTGGGGAGTGACTTAACCAGGAACAGGGGATCGATCGCGCTCATGCCGTATTCCACGAACAGGCGCATATCGAAGATTTTTTCACGCGTCAAGGATAAGCGGAGGCTATCCGTAAAGGTGTTGAAGTCCTGATCCAAGCCGAGCGAGCCTACGCAGATACCGCAGCGCTCCAGGATGCGGGGCTTGGAGGCAAGCCCGGCGTCGGCTATCGCCTCTCCAGCGGCAGCCACGGCGTAGCAGGCGGCGTTTGTGAGAATCTTCCGAAGCATCCGGTGTGAAACGTGCTCCCGTCTTTCAAAGCTCTGGACGCTACCTTCACATGTCAACGGCAAACCTTGCAGCTCCGGCTTTGTAGCCGGGCGGATTCCCGATTCGCCTCGGCACAGCCTCTCAAAATGGAGGTGTGCGTTCAAGCCCAGAGCCGATACGATGCCAATCCCGGTGGCCACAACCCTCGCCTCTGTTCCGGTCTCTCCTATATGATGTAGCGGCCGGTCTGGAATGCATGCGGAGGCGTGCTCCTCCCACCTTCGGAATACTAGCGTGCCGTTTTGGCCACCGAAACCGAACGAGTTGGACAAAGCCACGCGCACGTCCGCCTGACGCGGCTTCGATGGAACATAGTCCAGATCGCAGTCCGGATCGGGGGTTTCCAGGTTGATGGTAGCCGGAATGGACCCACACTTCAATGTGAGAACAGATAGCAGCGCCTCGACGGCTCCAGCCGCGCACAGCAGATGACCGAGCTGCGATTTGGTGGAGCTGACCGCCAGGCGGTCCGAGTGCTTTCCGAATACTTCCCGGATAGCGATTGTTTCCACCCGGTCGTTCAGCGGCGTAGAAGTGCCGTGTGCATTGATATACCCGATCTCTCGGGGCGCAACTCCAGCATCCTTCAATGCGGCGCTCATGCACATCGAAGCTCCCAGACCCTCCGGATGCACGTCCGTGAAGCGGTATGCGTCGCAAGAAGAGCCGTATCCCACGATCTCAGCGTGAATGGCTGCTCCGCGCTTCAACGCCTGGTTCAGATCCTCTAAGATCAGCATCGCCGCGCCCTCGGCCAGAACGAATCCATCTCGAGTTCGATCGAATGGACGTGAAGCCTTTTCCGGCGTGGACCAACGCCGCGAAAGACTTCCAAGCAGGGTGAATCCAGTAACGCACATCATGGAAACCATGCTGTCGGTCCCGCCAGCCAGCATTACGTCCGCCTCCCCGCTGCGGATGAGATGAAATGCGTGTCCAATAGCCTGTGTGGCGGAAGCGCACGCGGCTTGAACGGTCGTGGAAGGTCCTCGAAACCGAAGGCGTTGCGAGAGCAGCGTCGAAATGAAAGCAGCGTCGCTTTGAGCCAGCAATTCTGGTCGCGATCGGCAAAGCTCGAGGTACGCGCGACGATTCCAGCCTTGCTCGTCAAGTAAGCCGCCAAGCCGGTCGAGCCGGTCCTCAATTACAGGGAATGTGGAGGCCCCGATGCAAACGCCCGCGCGTGATCGATCGACCGCGCCGGACGCAAACTGCGCGTCGTTTATCGCCTGGCACGCAGCTCGGGAGCCGAAGTGAGCCGCACGGCCGCATCCCGGAAACTGGCCGTCCAATTCAGAATCGCGCACGACCGCAAGGTCGATCTCGCCGCCGATCGAAACCGGGAACAGGCTGCTGTCGAACTGCTGGATGTAGCCGATGCCGCTACGGCCATTGAGTATTGCTTTCCACAAAGATGGAATCGTGGCGCCCAGGGAGGTCATGGCCCCCATTCCGGTGATCGCGACGCGGCGATACTGCGGGCGGCCGCTCACGGGCGCGAATCGGCTGAGGTCGCAATCGTCTTCGGCGAGTGCACGGGAAATCCAATCTGACGAGCCGCCGCTGCAAGATCCGCCGCAAGCGCCTGTTCACCTGAAGGATAGGCCTGGGTCAGTCCACACGCGACGCATTCCAGTTCAGGAGCTGTTTTTGAATCGCCAAATCTGCCGGAGCATGCCGGACACACGAGCCCCGATTTGAATTCAAGCAGCCGGATCACTACCTGAATCAGCGACTCGACTGTAATCAGACGCCGGAAATCCATAGGCTTCAGACCGGCGCGGAGATGCTTGCGCTCAAATTCAGGCATCACGCGGCGAACTAACTCCAATGCAAATTCCGACAGCACTCCGTCCTGAATAATATTCTCTTCACCAAAATAATCACTTGCTCGTCCGAGCAGGTCGGTGTGAGGCAGACGAATTCCAAATGCGCTTTCGAGGCTAAACGCAATGTCGAGCATGTCGAGAGATTCAGCTCCGAGATCAGGCCAGATTCTCGAGGAAGGATGGACGTCTTCCGGGCTGCGGTCAAGTGCGTGGGCAACGATTTCTATTACCTGGCTCGATATGGCAGCATGGTCGATCCCGGGATCTTGCATCTGTGGATGAGTCATTGGCTCGGCGTTGCTCCGGCTGTTCCCTTGGAGCTTCGAATACACATTTCGCTTACGGGTACGCTAGTATATCGCGATGCTGCCGAAACGGTCAAATTCGAGACCAGGTTCTATTTCCAAGTCAGTTTGATAAGCGCACACATAGGCAAGAATGTTGCGCAGATGGGGGCTATTCCTGGTGGCGCGTGAGCACAGCGCGAGTGGTGAAACCGCATTAAATTTTATCCGGCGGAGCCAATTTATAAAGGCCATGAAATTTGTGGGAGCCAGCTACGTGATGCTGAATCATGCCGATCATCTGGGCAGCGGCAATTTCGATCCCACACTCGCTCATGCGCTGGCTTCTTTGTTAAGCGAGCGTTCGTATGAGCTGATTGTCACTCATGGGAAGAATGGCGAGTACGGGCACCCACAGCATCGGGCCGTGCACGAGATCGTCTGCCGGATAGCGCCTCGGAACCGGATCTGTGTCTTCGCGACGAAGTGGTGGTCGCCGCCTCGAATGAGCGCCGGTAAACAGCAGCTTCTTTCACATTACGCAAGCCAGCCTTCGATTCAAAGATATCGTTTTATGGCCGAACGCGAGAGCTTGAAAAACCTGCGGTAACGAACCGCTTGCGTTGGATATGGTAGCTTCTGCTCGAGGCGCCAGCCCCCGCACACGTGATCGGTAAGATTGTAAAGCCTCGCGCGTGCGAATTTCATGTCTCGGACTTGTCCACCAGCCGCTTCCATCCGCTCGCTCCTGCATCTCGGCGCCGCTCCGATCTTAAGCGGAACGGAGTGGACTCTGGCCGGGCAAGATGGCGGCCAGTCGATTGACCTCAAAGATTCAACTCTCTTCGTCTTTTCCGATACGCTGCTCGCTAAGACGGCCGCTCTGGAGAGCAATCCTGCTTCACGCACATTTTCGCGGAGCAATTCACGATTTCTCGCGAATTGCGCGGGAATCGCCCGCGAGCCCTCGCTTCGAGATGCGCTCTCAAAGCTTGAATTCTTTTCGGATGCGGACGGTTGGCCAAGGGAAATTGTGCAGCGAGACTTGGAGGAGCGCC
>JAICLJ010000089.1 GCA_025927575.1 Bryobacteraceae bacterium
AAATTCGCGGGATGGGTAACGCAGAGCGCGGGAGAGAAACTGGTCGCATCCACCGGCAAAACAGTCGAGGAACTGCTGGCGCTGGCGAACCAAAAAACGTTCCATCCCATTCCGCTGGGCCGAATTGCCGGGCGAATTCCGCTGAAATTACGGGGAATCGAAAGCCGGAACGTAATCGGACGCGTGGCGGGATCCGATCCGTCACTCGCTCCACAGGCGGTCATCTTCACCGCCCATTGGGATCACTTTGGCATCGGCGTACCGGTGAATGGCGATCGCATTTATAATGGCGCGGTCGACAACGCCACTGGATGCGGCATGGTATTGGAAATCGCCCGCGTGTGGGCGGCGCTACCGAAGAAACCAAAACGAAGCGCTCTGTTTTTATTTGTGACCGCGGAGGAGTCGGGGTTGCTCGGCTCCGACTATTACGGCAAGCATCCCGTTGTGCCCGCGGCAAAGACGGCTTTGGATATCAATTTCGATGCGTTCTTCCCATTCGGCAAGACGCGCGATGTGAGTGTCACCGGAGCGGAGCGAACCACGCTCTGGCCGATGATCGAGCGAGACGCGAGGGCAATGAATCTCGAGATCAAGCCCGATTCGGAGCCGGAACAAGGCCTTTACTATCGATCGGACCACTTTTCGCTGGCGCGGGTGGGCATACCGGCGTTTTCGATCTCGGCCGGAAGCGACTATCTCGGCAAACCGGCAAATTTCGGCTCGGCCGCTTTCAAACAATACAACAACGAGCACTATCACCAGCCCTCCGATGAATATCGAGACGATTGGAACTTCGGCAGCATGGTGCAGATGGCTGAATTCGGCCTTCGTCTCGGAATGGATGCCGCGAACGTGCCCAGGTTGCCGACATGGAAGCCCGGCGATGAATTTCTGAAGACGCGCGAGCAGAGCGGAGTGCGCTGACGATCCGCCTATCCGTTCGCCGTCTTCGGCATCTTCCCGGCATCTTTGCCGAACCGGGCAAGCAGTTCGTCTTCGAATGAGAAATCGGGCTTCGGGAAGTCGCGATGCTTCAGATAAGCCTTGTAGGTTTCCTTCAATCCGATCGGAAAATCCGTGGGATGATATGCCAACATCCGCTGCGCTTTAGTGATGACCTGTGTGATCGCGGGAAGATCGAAATAGTAGCCGAAGTATAGCTTCGGGCCAAACGGGCTGCCCCCCGCTTGCAGGATGCGATCTCGAGGAATAGAAACCAACTCCGGTTCCTTCGCGGAGGCCGCTCGGGAAAATTCCAAGACAACTTCATGCTGCGTGAGCGCACGGGCATTGGCGGCGTTGAAGGCGTGTCCGATAGCGTTGCGCGACTCGAGCACCCGAATCGCCAGCTTGACCAGGTCTGAGACATAGACAAACTGCATCAGACGATGACCATCGCTCGGCAGGATGATCTTACGTCCGGCACGGAATCTGTCCCAGAAAAAAGCTTCGCGATAGAACGGATTGCCGGGGCCGTATACGTACGGCGGACGCAGCGTGACTATGGGAAAGCCGGTCCGCTGATGCAGGCGAAACAGGGATCGTTCGCTCATCGCTTTGTTACGAACGTAGGCATCGGGATGGTCGTCCGGCGCCAGCGCATCTCCTTCATGATGGTTCAGCCCGTCGCCGTACGCCGCTACGCTCGACATGTAAATGTAGCGTGATACGTGGCCATCAAACAATAGCGCCGTAGCCTCGATCTGGGAGGCACTGGTTCCGTGCGCCCAGTCGTAGGCAATGTCAAAAACCGCATCAAACCGCGTCTTGCCAACAGCCTTCCGTACGGCCTCGATCTGGTTACGGTCAGCCACGAAATTCTTCACTTTTTTACTAAAGGGATGACGAGATTTGCGATGCAGGATGGAAACTGCGTGGCCGGACTTAACAAGCTCGGTCACCAGTAACTTCCCAATAAACGTAGTCCCCCCGATGATGAGGATCTTCATCGAGGGCACGACGCTGGCGTGAGAATTGCCGCCGTCAGTCGTAATATTCGAGGCTGAGATGTGTGATGAGGTCTTCACTTTGCATCCACTAATTGGATGAAAATATCCTGCTCCTGATACAATCCTCGGGCAGCTAACGGCCGCTTAACGTTAGACGATAACCATTGCTGCATGCCTTTCATGCCCAAATCGAACTAAGCCTAGAAATAATACTAGATCGAACAGCATAAGCGCACCAAGAATTGAGTGTTGAGGCACGTGATAGTCGTATGGACCGCATCGTAGAGGTCCTTCCACGACATAGGACAGAGTTCCAGCTTAAGGATATGTTGCAGTACCTGCAGCGCGTCTTTGGATTTAAAGGAGATGGGATGTTCGAGTACTTCGTCATCCCGATTAGCTGGAATGTCCCTGGAGAGGGGGCCGTTCAGGCCGATTCGTTTATCGAAGGGAATGATCCGGTCCGGGTTGGTGCATGTAACCCATTGACAAGACAAGGTTGCGCGCATCCTCCGCTATACTAGCACCTAGGATGTCTTTGAAAGCTGCCGGGACAATTTCTGCGCTAATCATCGACGACGAACAATTAGCCCGCGATGAGCTGTCCTACCTGTTGAAGGATTTCCCCGAAATTGAACTGATCGACTGTGCCTCAAACGGTCTCGAGGCAGTGGACATGATCGAGACCCTGGAGCCGGATCTCGTGTTTCTCGACGTGCAGATGCCTGGATTGGACGGTTTGGGCGTGATACGCAAACTCAGGGAAATGGGCATCGCGTTGCCGCATTTTATTCTGGCAACTGCGTTCGACCAATACGCAGTGGAAGCGTTCCGCCTGGAAGCAATGGATTATTTGCTGAAGCCCGTCGATAAGGAGCGGCTAAGCCTCACGATCGAACGTGCGCAAAGGATTATCGAGTCGAAACAGAGCGCCGATAAACCGGTCGATTCCCTTCCCGAGGTTAAGCCGGCGCTCCAACGGACGAAACTACTGGTGCGAAGCGCAAACCGTAACCTGATCGTCGACGCCAACGACGTGATTTACGCGACCATCGATGACGGACTGATCACCGTGGTGACGACCCACGTAGAGGGACATTCCAATTACCGGACAATTGAGGAGCTGCAGTCGAATCTCGATCCAAATGTGTTCTGGCGGGTCCACCGCTCGTTCCTCGTCAATATCAACCGTATCCGCGAAGTGGTGCCGTGGTTCAAGTCAAGCTTCCAGCTCAAGATGGACGACAAGAAGCAGACCGAAATCCCCGTGAGCCGCATCCAGACAAAACGGCTGCGGTCGCTGCTGAAGCTGTAATCGGGTTCAATCCCAAATCATGCTGGACGCCTCGTCATAGCGTAAATTCAACTTCGTTGATAGAGAAACACGCATGGCTCATGCCGGCTATCGCCCCCGTCATTGACGGAATACTGGACGTGATTTTTGCCGCGCCAGAGCGAACCAGCAGCGTGCTCGCCGTCTTTTCTGAGCGCGTAAAATTGGATGTCCAACTTCGCAAGCTTGGATTTATCGTCGTTGTAGTTCCGTGAGACACGCTTTAGCGCATCCATGACGGCGTCCTTCGGGTGCATGCCGTGGCGCATGTTCTCGACAACTGTGTGGCCGCCGGCGATCCTGATGTTTTCTTCGCCAACTCCGGTCGAACCGGCGCCGCCGACGTCCTGATCGAGGAAAAGTCCCGCGCCGATGATCGGGGAATCGCCGACTCGGCCGGGGATCTTCCAAGCAAGGCCGCTGGTTGTAGTGACACCCGACATTTCGCCTTTCTCATTTAGCGAAAGACAATTGATGGTTCCATAGGTCGGATGGATAGCCTTGTCCCACGCCCAGGCAAGCGTGTCTTCGTCGACGCCGGGAAACGTCTCTTTCAGGCGCTTCATGGGAACGTTTTCCGCGCTGAGGTTCTGATCCATGGAAACCCAGTTGTTGAACGCGTTGGGGCTGCGCAGCGATTGCTTCCAGACTAGCCATGCCAAACGCGACTTATCAGTCAGCAAATCTTCTTCTTTGTAGCCATAGTCTTTCGCAAAACGTGTTGCGCCCTCGCCAACGATCATGACGTGCGTTGTATGATCCATCACCAGCTTCGCGATCTTCGAAGGCGTCTTAATGCCGCGAATGGCTCCAACTGCGCCGCACCGGCGCGTGGGCCCGTGCGTAACGCACGAATCCAGTTCCGGAACACCATCCTCATTCGGAAGGCCGCCATAGCCGACGGAAGTGTCGTTGGGATCGAGCTCAATGATGTTGACGCCGGCGATCACGGCATCGAGCGTATCCGCGCCCTGCTGCAGCATCTCCATTGCTTTTTTGCAGGATGCCAGGCCGTTCGCGCTGGAAATGACGACGCGCTTGCCGCCGGCGCCCGCGGGTTGAGCCAGCGCGGGAGAGGCCGCAAGGGCGGCCGAATTCAATAACCACTCGCGACGATTCAACATGATTCAAGGTTGTATCACACGCGGGGAAACCGCTATGCGCGGCTAGTGTCCGGCTCCCCAACGGGCGGACTCGCTAAACTAACAACTTCCATGACTGAATCGGTTTCTCCGGCACGCTCGGTGAGCGGCGCCGTCAGCGTTCCCGGCGATAAATCCATTTCTCACAGATATGGGATGCTCACCTCCATCGCCGAAGGCGAGTCACGTATCCTTAACTACTCGACGGGCGAGGACTGCCAGTCGACGCTTGCGTGCATGTCGCAACTGGGCATTGCCCACGAGTTCTCGGAGAAAGACGGCCGGCGTGAACTGATTGTTCACGGCAAGGGCATTCACGGTCTCGAAGCTTCGCAGAACGCTTTAGATGCAGGCAACTCGGGATCTACCATCCGCATGCTCTCCGGAATTCTTGCGGCTCAACCGTTCACGACCACGATTTTCGGAGACGAGTCGCTGTCCCGACGGCCAATGAGGCGGATCATGACGCCGCTTTCCGAGATGGGGGCGCATATCGAAGCGACAAACGGTCAGTTCCCTCCCCTCACGATTCTCGGGCGCGCATTACGATCGATCACGTACGAACCTCCTGTCGCGAGCGCGCAAGTGAAGAGTTGCGTTCTGCTGGCAGGATTATATGCGGACGGCGAGACGGCCGTTACGGAGCCCGTGCGGACTCGCGATCACACCGAGATCGCGCTGCGTGAACTCGGCGCTGATATCAGCACAGAGCGGCGGACCGTACGAATTCGGGGAGGCGCGGCCTTGCACGGAAAGCCCTTAATCGTGCCGGGAGACATCTCCTCCGCGGCCTTTTTCCTGGTCGCGGCGCTGCTTGCAAAAGAAGCCGATCTGGTGATTGCCAACGTAGGCTTGAACCCCACGCGTACCGCCCTGCTCGATTTCCTCAAATCAATAGGAGCATCGATTAAGATACTGAGCGTTGAGAGCGCAAACGGAGAGTTGATCGGCAATATACAGGTTCGGAGCTCGCGGGTTCGCGGTGGAACCATCAGCGGAGCACTGACGGCGGCGTTAATCGACGAGATACCGGTACTTTCGATTTTGGGCGCCGCGAGCCAGGAAGGATTTGTTGTGAAAGATGCTGCCGAACTCCGCGTCAAAGAGACAGACCGGATTGCTACGGTAGCCGAGAACATGAAGCGCATGGGTATTCAAGTCGAGATAAAACAGGACGGATTGGAAATACCCGGAAAACAGATTTTTCACGCTGCCGAGCTTGATTCTTTCGGAGATCACCGGATTGCGATGGCCTTTGCGGTAGCGGCGCTCACGGCGGACGGACCTTGCCTGATTCACAACGCCGAAGCTGCCTCTGTCTCGTACCCGGAGTTTTACAACACGCTGCGTGAGATCGCGCAGTAGGGCGCGTCGTATGGAAGATTCCTTCGATCCCGACCTGACGTACGAATGCCTTATCCACGATTTGAACAATGTATTTGAGACAATCACGGAAGCGGCGGAACTGCTGAGTTCAGACCGGCAATGGCGTTCTCTCGCGGCTACTCTGCGGCGCAGCGTCGAGCGCGGCAAGCGGCTGGTGGGGGCGATTCCGGACCACACGCCGGATCTTGCGGCAGTAATCGAAGACGCGATTCAATCGGCCCAGGATTTTTGCGTTACGACGCGCAAGCCGCGGATCGAATTCACCGCCAACTTGAGCGTGGGCATTCCGCTGCCGGGTTCCGCCAAAGAATGGGAACGCGTGTTCGTGAATCTTTTTCTGAACGCAGCACAAGCATTCCGGCGTCCAGGACTGATTGAGATCGCCGCGGAACGTGAGGACGACAGCCTTAAGATCCTCGTGGCCGACAACGGACCGGGCATCCCGGAAGAAATACTTCCGCGCGTTTTCCGTCCGAATGTGTCGACAAAATCGGGATCGACCAGGCGCTCGGGCCTGGGTCTTCACATCGTGGCCTCTATCGTGAAGCGATACAGCGGTAAGGTAACAGCCGGCAATCGCGAGAAGAGCAGCGGGGCGGTGTTCACGATCTCGTTACCTTTCGCAACAACGCGCGCCCAAGCTGCCGAACAATAGTCTCCGCGAATGAACTTTCTTTGTATTCACAATCACTATTACCAACCTCCTCGTGAGAATCCCTGGCTTGAGGCCGTTGAGCTACAGGATTCGGCCTATCCGTACCACGACTGGAACGAACGAGTCACCGCCGAATGCTATGCGCCAAATGGCGATGCGCGCATTCTGGACGAGGAGAAGCGCATCGTTCGCATTGTAAATAACTACGCGCACATCAGCTTTAACTTTGGGCCAACGCTGCTTTCTTGGATGGAATCGCATGTGCCGGAGACATACCGCAGGATCCTCGAGGCCGACCGTGCGAGTCAGAAGCGATTTGGCGGCCATGGGTCGGCGTTCGCGCAAGCCTATAACCACATGATTCTTCCGCTCGCGAATTTTCGCGATAAATGGACGCAGATTCAGTGGGGCCTCGCGGATTTCCAAAGCCGGTTCGGGCGCCCTCCCGAATCGATGTGGCTGCCGGAAACGGCCGTCGACCTTGTTACTCTCGATCTGCTGGCTAAGGCGGGTTTGAAGTTTGTCGTGTTGGCGCCTCACCAGGCCAAAGCAACGCGGCCGCTCACAGGTGGCGAATGGCTCGATCGCACCGGCAGCCGGGTGGATCCGTCGCACGCCTATCTCTGCCGCCTGCCTAGTGGACGAACTATCAATGTGTTCTTTTACGATGGCCCCGTTTCCCGGGCAGTCGCATTCGAGAAACTGTTGGACAACGGAGAGAAATTTGCAAATCGTCTGGCAGGCGGTTTCTCCGACGCTCGGACCGGGCCGCAGTTGATGCACATTGCAACCGACGGAGAAACCTATGGCCACCATCATCGTCATGGTGAAATGGCTCTCGCCTACGCTCTGGATTACATTCAAACTCGCAAACTCGCCCGGATAACGAATTACGGCGAATTCCTCGAGTTAGTTCCGCCAAAGCACGAAGTGCAAATTTATGAAAACACGGCATGGAGCTGCGTACATGGTATCGAGCGTTGGAGGTCGGACTGCGGCTGCAACTCGGGCCGGGCAGGCTGGAATCAAGCATGGCGGGAGCCGCTTCGCGAAGCCCTCGACTGGCTACGCGACCAGGCCGCGCCGCTGTTTGAAAGTGTGGGCGCGCGCTATTTGAAAGATCCGTGGGCCGCGCGCGACGGCTACATTTCCGTTCTTCTCGATCCCTCATCCGAAAACCGCTTGCGCTTTATCGAGCAACATTTCCGGCCCGCGGTGGAACCGGTTGGCGTGATCACAGGCTGGAAGCTTTTGGAAATGCAGCGGCACGCGATGCTGATGTACACAAGCTGCGGCTGGTTCTTCGATGAGCTTTCAGGACTAGAGACGATACAGGTCATTCAATATGCCGGGCGTGTTGTGCAACTCTTCGAGCAAACGCTGGGGCCTCCGGTGGAGTCTCAGTTCCTGGAGTTACTGGCTAAAGCGAAAAGCAATCTCCCCGATTGCGGCGACGGCGCCTCAATCTATCGCAAGCATGTAAAGCCGGCCATTGTGGATCTCGAAAAAGTCGGCGCCCATTATGCGATTAGCTCTTTGTTTGAATCGTATGGTGATAAAACCGAGATCAATTCATACACTGTCCGGCGCATCGATCACCATGTGCGCGAATCCGGGAAGCTGCATCTCACGGTGGGCAAGGCTTTGCTGACTTCGCGAGTGACTGAAGAATCTCAGGTGCTCGCCTTCGGCGCGGCGCACTTTGGAGATCACAATGTGATCGCCGCCGTGCAGCCGTTTGAGGACGGCTTTGAGTATGAAAAACTGCTCGCCGACCTGACCGACGCATTCTCGCGCGCCGAAACACCCGAAGTCGTGCGACTCCTCGACCGGGGATTCGGTGAACGGACATTTTCCCTTAAATCTCTGTTCAAGGACGAGCAACGCCGCATCCTGAAGAAGATTCTTTCCTCGACAATGGCCGAGACCGAAAACTCACATTTGAATCTGTATCAAAATCACGCTCCCCTGATGCGTTTTATCAGCGGCCTCGGCTCTCCCATTCCCAAAGAACTACGCGCCACGATCGAGTACGCGCTGAACAGTCTGTTGCGTAGGGCTCTCGCCATCGACGAGTTAGACGGGACTCGTATCGGGATATTGCTTGCGGAAGCTCGCGATCAGAAGATCACCCTCGATGTAACGACTTTGGAATTTACGCTACGTCGAAATCTTGAGCGAAGCGCCAACCGGTTCGCGGCCGATCCGACCTATCTGCCATCGGTAAACAATTTAAAGCTGGGCGTTGCGATCGCGAAACAGATGCCCTTCCCGGTTAGCCTATGGTCCGTACAAAATCGTGTGTATGATGTGTATCTAAAGACTTACAAAAAATTTCAACGGAAGGCTCAAAAAGCCGATCCCAAGGCCCAGGAATGGGTTCGGGCATTTCGCTCGCTGGCGCGCTTCGCGGATGTTCGCGTCGAGTAATCGTCCGCCTTCGACGTGTTAGTCCGATGCCGGAACAAATCTGCCGGCTGAACATCGCAGTCCCATGATGGCGGCGGTCGTCCTGTCATCCCGCAGCAACGGGCGCTCGCGGAAATCGCCGTGAAGGCGGCCCCCGAATGACAACCGCTTCGTGCAGGTTTACGCGGGCCCACCACGGACGCGCTTCGATCTCCCGTCGCCGTCCGATAGACTGCAGGTAGGTGTAGGGACATGTCAAAATCCAATCGAATTGCCTTGGCAATCACTGTTTCCGCAGCCACTTTCCTCGGCGTGGCCCATATTGCGGCTCGTTCAACGGCCTCATCCGAGGTTCTGACGGGGCAAAAAGCATTCACGGATTATCAAAAGCAAGCCCCTGGGGTCAAACGAAAAATCACGGTCGCGGATCTGCCAAACCCGTACGCTACTCCTGCGGCCTCAAATGCTCCGAAGGTCATCGCGCGGCCGTCGGATGCGTGGCCAAAGGCGCCGAACGGCTTCAAGGTCGACCTCTTCACGAGCGGACTGAATAGCCCGCGTAAAATCGTGACAGCTCCGAACGGAGATTTCTTTATTGCTGAAAGCTTCGCCAACCAGGTCACCGTCTTACATGGCATAACCCAGGACGGCAAGCCGGAAAAGACCTCCACCTTCGCAACCGGCCTCCATCAGCCCTATGGACTGGCATTCTACCCGCTCGGCAAAAATCCAAAATGGCTGTACGTCGGTAATACGAATTCTGTCGTCCGGTTTCCGTATCACAATGGCGATCTCCAAGCCGGAGGCCAAGCCGAAACCATTGTCCGGGACATTCCATCGGGAGGCGGCCACTGGACACGTGATCTTGCTTTCTCGCCAGACGGATCGAAGCTGTTTGTTGCGGTGGGGTCGCGCTCGAATGTCGACGATACCGACACGCATCCAGCCGAGCACCACCGCGCCAACATTCTCGAGTTCACACCGGAAGGTAAGTTCGTAAAAGTTTATGCGGCGGGCATTCGCAACCCGGCAGGCATCGCCATTCAGCCGCAAACGGGCACGGTGTGGTGCTCGACCAACGAGCGCGACAACTTGGGAAATAACCTCGTCCCGGATTACATTACACACGTACGGGAAGGCGGATTTTATGGCTGGCCGTGGTACTACATGGGCGGCCACCCAGATCCGCGCCTCCGAGAAAAGCACCCCGAACTGAAAAATAAGGTAATTGTGCCGGACGTGCTGCTGCAGGCGCACAATGCTTCCCTCGGATTGACGTTTTATGAGGGCGAGCAATTCCCACGGGAATATCACGGCAATATTTTTGCCGCCGAGCACGGAAGCTGGAATCGTGATCCTCGGGCGGGCTACGAAGTGATTCGAGTTCCGATTGAGAACGGGAAGGCAACCGGCGTCTATGAAGACTTCATCACCGGATTTGTCACAAAGAATGGCCAGGTCTGGGGCCGGCCTGTGGGCGTAACGGTCGGCCGCGATGGCTCGCTCTTCGTCACTGACGACGGCTCCAACTCGGTCTGGCGCATCAGCTACGTGGGCGCCAAATAAACGCGAGGGCTGAGAAGAACTGGCCTACAACCGAGCCTGGACGCGTTAAAGGGGCTCACTATTGGCCGAAGGGTCAAAAGAAGCACGAATCGCGCCAAGCCCACCACGCATGGACGAAGCATCCCACGACATCTCCGAAATCGGGCGGCCGCGGCATTTGGTATTTCGAGCATCGCTTCCCGTTTCACTTCTGACTATTCTCGCCATCTCCACATTCGCAAGTTCACACGCTGTTGCGAAGCGAAACTCAGTTGTTCTCGATGGAACGGTCACTATTCTTCTGAGCCCCGGCGAGTCAACGCCGGTTCATCATGCGGCCGAGGATTTAGCGGCCGACTTCGAAACCGTCACCGGCAAACGGCCTAGAATAATTGCTCGCGCGCAAGATGCCGGAGCGGTCACGATACTGATAGGCGACAAGCCGAAGCTGCCAGAAGCAATGCGGCCTGCCGATGTGACGGCGCCGGAATCATTTTCGATTTCCGTGCAGACCGCACCCTTGAACGGGCAGCGTCCCACGCAGGCGGTGGTGCTTGCCGGAGCGGATATGCGCGGAACGATGTATGCAGTTTACGAGTTTTCCGAAGAATATCTCGGCATCGATCCTATGTATTACTGGACCGATCACCAGCCGCTCCATCGCGCGTCCATTGAGATTCCAGCCTCGCTCGATCAAAACTTTCCGCCTCCTGTCTTTAAGTACCGCGGCTTGTTCATCAATGACGAAGATCTTTTGACGGGGTGGGCTCCAGGCGATAAGAAAGACAAGGCTGGAATCTCTCTGGACGTGTGGAACAAGATCTACGAAACGACTCTTCGCCTGAAAGGCAACATGGTGGCGCCCGGGACCTGGATTTTTCCGGACGACCCACAGGTGAGGCTAGCGGCGAAGCGCGGGCTTATCGTGACGCAGCACCACGCGATTCCACTCGGAATGAACGTTGCGCGGTGGCCGAAAGACGTGCCTTATAGCTACACGACAAATCCTGAAATTCTAGAGCGAGCGTGGCGGAACGCCGTTCGTTCTTATCTACCCGAGCAGGAAGTGGTTTGGTCCGTCGGCTTGCGCGGCTTGTCTGACGTGACTTATGCCTCCATGGATCCAACCGTCAAAAACGATGACAAAGCCTTGGGCCGGCTAATCAGCAAAGCCATTGCAGATCAGATACGCATTGTACGTGCGGTCCGTCCTAATGCGGAATTTGTAACTAACCTGTGGCAGGAGGGCGCGAAACTGGTCCAGCAGGGCGATCTAAGAATTCCTCCCGAAGTTTCGAAGGTGTGGGCGGATACAGGATATGGCTATCTGCAGGACGAGGGCGCCGTGACCGCTGGGCAGGGCGCTTACGATCACGTCGCGATGATGAATGGGCGGGCGAATCAGTTGACAGAGATGGTGCCGGTGGAGCGGAGTCTTTCAGAGCTTAGCCGGTACATCAAAGCGGGCGCTACTGCCTATTTTCTGCTGAATACCAGCGACATACGTCCGGTGTCTATGTCAATCCGCGCCATGATGCATGTAGCTTGGAAAGGACTTCCCAGCGGAATTGACCCGGCAGCGGAATTTTACAAGCAGTGGTCTTCGGAAGAATTTGGGGAGAAGGCTACCCCGAGGCTTGTGGATCTCTACAGGAATTACTTCAATGCTCCGGCGCATTTTGGCAATCCAGTTCACGAATACGGCGATCAGTTGTATCACACTGAAGCACGGCGCATGCTGCTGACCTACATGATCGACAGCCCCCTTTACTCAATACCGAGCCAAGCGCCAAAGTGGGAACCACCCCGTATTCTTGAACCTCGAAGGGAATCGGGCGCGGATGGGATAACTGACAAGGGATGGCTGAACGAGGCGGTGACCCGCGAAATTCAGCAATGCGGCGATGCGCAGCCGCGATGGGATTCGGTCTGGAAGGATGCGCTTGCGATCGAGCCTCTGGTGCCGGTTGCGCGCCGGCCCTTCTACCGCTCCGAAGTGCTCGCCATGATTGCGATCAACCGCGAAAGCAACCTGATTCTGTATCTGGTTTCAAAGGCCATACAAGATGCTCAAAATGGAAAGACCCCCCAAGCTCATGAAGAGGTTGATCGGACCCTGAGAGCGTTTGATGAGATTGACCGCGCGGAAGCGGAGGCGGAATACGGGAAATGGAAGAACTGGTATCGGGGAGACTGGCTGACGGGCATCTACCGTACGCGGCAGATCGTGCAAATATTTTCGAAGTTCCTGGATGATCGCAATACTCACGCCGCGCCGCCGGTTATCTGGGACGGCTGGGAGGCTTACTACCACATTATGCATTACGAAGGAGATCGCTCCGTTGATGTGAATTAGCGCGGATCAGGCCACCTACCGTGCGGTGCAGATGAAAAAGCGCCGGGGTACTTAATGCAAGATTTTGTACCGGCCTCCCTTGACATTTATCTTCCAACTTTTGGGAGGCGGCAGAATCAGTTTTCCCCCTGCGATGGTTAATGGCATCCAGAGGTAGCGCGAATCGAAAAGCTCCTTGGGTTTCCAGATATCGCCCATGTAGATCACGGTTGTCGATTTTGAACCTTTCACCTTAAGCATCATCGTCGATTGCGATCCGTAAGTATTCACCTCCGGCGGCGCGATATCCCGAAATGCTGACCAAGGCCCAGCCAGGCTCGTCGCGGTCGCATAGACGTTGGGATTAGGGCGCCATCCGGTCAGATGAGAACCGATGGCGTAATAAAGGCCGCCGTAATGCACGACTGCTCCTCCTTCCAGCGGGGCGTCGACCAGACAGATCTCTTTCTCCACATCCATGAAATCGTCTGACAAACGTGCGATAAAGAAGCCTCTGGTCGGACGCGATTCAAAGATGAGGTAGGCTGTCCCATCGTCATCTACGAACTGCCCGATATCCCTACTCTCCTTGCCGAGAGGACGAAAACTCTTCACATAACGGTAATCGCCATCGACGGTTTCGCTTACGGCGACCATAACCCGGGCAACTTTGTAACGCCTATCGTCGAGGTGCGCATAGAGAACGAACTTCTTCGTCCGTGCGTTGTAAAAGACTTTCGGCCTTTCAAGGACCCAGTGGTCGCCTAAGTTTTCCGGATCCGAGAGTTTCAAAACCTGATTGCGAAATTTCCAGTGCACCAGATCGTCCGATGAGTAGCAGCTTACATATCGCTTCTTCGGGTCATTGGACGCCGTACGGTCCTCGCCAAACCAGTAAAAGGTTTTACCAAGTCGAAGCATCCCGCCGCCGTGCGCCTGAATCTCCTTTCCACGATCGTCCAACCAGACTTGCCCCGGATGAATAATGTCATCGGCCCGCGCGGCGAGGGGGAGCAACACAAGAATTGCGAAGCCGATTAGACGTTGAACAAACATCAAAATTGAACCTCATTCTCATTCCAGGCAGTAACCGCGATCTGCAATTGTGGATGCAAGGATGCGAGCCGGATAGGACTGCCTTTCGAACAACTCGGCGATAAGCTTCAGAGTAACCAAAGCAAGGCGCGCGGCCAAGCCGTTTGATCGTGGTCCAGGGCTCGGCTGGAGTGATGAGGAGTGGGTCCGGCACCCGGCGTCTGAGACGCGCTATCGCAAGCGTCGCCGCGCAGTCTCCTAAGCCTCCGCCGACAATGGCTACCTCCGTCCGAAGCACATTCGCGCCGTCCTCCCGCCGGCCGACCCGCTCCTCAATCGCTCAATGCCGCCCGCGTCACAAAAGTACGTCAGTGAATGTATGGACGAGTTGCCTGCCGGCTCCTATAATCGCCCAAGTCCGCTGCCGCGCCGACAAAATGCCCAAGCCCATCATTCGCTTGAGAAGTGTAGGCCGGTCTATAGATCTGGCTCGCTTGTTGGCCACGGAAAAAGACCAGCTGCATCTTGAGCTCATCATTCACAGCCGCCTTTGCAAACTCGCGTTGTTCCGCTCCCTCTGGTAACCTTTATCTAATTCAGGGGCACATGGAGATCCGAATCCGCATTCGGTGGACGAAGCCGGGCGAGACGTATCGCCGGCGCACGCAGTTGACCGCTCTGGCTCTAGCCTCCCTGCTGGCGCCGGCCGCTCTTGCGTCGTTCACAATGGCTTTCTGGCGAATCGCCGCCGCTATGCGCTGGACCAGCGCATTCGTCGTTCCCAGCGGGTTATTTTCTCACTGGCAAGTCTGGCTGGCGATCGCCGGGATCCTGGTCTTACTTGCATTCGCGCTGAACCGCTACGGCACTGACGGCGGCGAAATAATTTCTTAAAGTTTCCTCTCGGCTTCGATCATGTTGCCGATAAGGAAATTTCCTCCCCTGGCACTTCCGTAACTTTCGGCATACTGAGTGCATCAAAATCCCAAGAAAAGAACAGGGGTACAAACCATGTCGGAGCCTCGCACAGTCGAAAAAGTCGAACACGTCCATCCAGTCACTACCTGGATGACGGCTTTTTCGCAAACCAGTATCGCCGGACTCGCCCGCACGGGCGCTTGGGCGGCGAATACCGCTCAGCAATTCGGTTCGATCGTTGCGGTCCTGATGGGACCTGCAGTTCTTTCCGTGTATGCCTTCGCACTTTGGAGTCTCACATCCGAACTGGGCTGGACTGATTCGTTCCCCTTCAGCACCGGCCCGCTATCCAACTGGATAATCTGGCTCTCTCTTGCGATTCTGCTCCACGTCGCCTCTCATATCCTGCGCCGTCAGATGAGCCGCGAGTAAAGCTCGGAAACCCTGGTCGCGCGAAGCCGTTTCCTGATAGTTGGAGTTCCCTGATAGTTGGAACCGCCCTGGCGCGAGTTGACGTCCTTAGCATAAGTAGGAATAAAACCGAGACCTCAAAGTGTGGGTGCACCTTGCCTTCAAATGTGCGCTCCGGTTTCGCCGCGCCGGCCCGAGACACGAAGTCTTTGGCGAAATGTATTCTTGACGGCAAACATCCCGGACTTTGCTATTCTCGGAGTCAGAGGACCCCCCTCCAGCGATGGCTCTTAGTTCGCGCTCCTATGCGGGTCGATATTCTCCGTCGAATCGCTTCCCCGTCGGTCTGAAATGGCTGCTGATTGCAAATATCGGCATTTTCGTCATTTGGTATTTCGCAGTCACAGCGGGAATCGGCGGTTTCTTCCGCAATTTCTATCTGATACCGTCGCAAGTCGTCACGACGTTTGCGCTTTGGCAAGTCGTGACCTACATGTTTTTCCACGCCGGTTTCGGCCATATTCTCTGGAATATGTTCACGTTGTGGATGTTCGGCGTAGAACTGGAGCGGCTCTGGGGGACCCGCAAATTCCTCCGCTTCTATTTCGCGTGCGGGATCGGCGCCGGCGTTACGGTCATCATCGTCAATTACATGTTCGGCGATCCGAACGTCGCGACGTTGGGATCGTCGGGGGCGATCTATGGGATTTTGATGGCCTATGCTCTCTTATTTCCCGACAGCATTGTACTCTTCGGGTTCCTGATTCCCATCAAAGTAAAGTATTTTGTTCTCATCATGGGCGCGGTCGTGTTCATGAGCTCGTTCCACAGCTTCGGATCTGGCATAAGCGAAGTTGCGCATCTGGGAGGCTTGGTTGTCGGCTTTTTCCTGCTGCGCGGCCGCTGGTTGCAAGGTAAAATTCAGAAACCCGTGGAGCGGGAGTTTAAGGAGTGGAAACTGCGCCGGGCGCGCAAGAAGTTCGAGGTCTATCTCCGCAAGAAGGACTCCGATCGCGATCGCTGGACGCATTAACGGTTCGACCGGAAAGACAAAAAGCCATGAGAAATCGTAGTTTGATGAATGGCATTCTGGCGATGGCCCTTGCCGCCAGTTTTGGGCCCATGCCTTGCGCTCTCGCGCAGGAAGGCCCCCAACCGCCGTCCTCCGAAACGGTTGCGAAGCCAAAGCAGCAGCCACCATCTCAGAATCCGGACCAGCAGGAGCCGGACAAGGGCAAAATTCCCTCTCAGTACAAGAAGGAGAAGAACGAGGCCCCCGAAGGATCCCCCACGTTCCGGGCGGACGCCACTACGGTCACTGTTCCTGTGTCAGTGCTGGACCAGAAGGGTCGATTTATTCCGAATATTCCCCAAGGTTACTTCCGCGTTCTCGAGGACGGAGTGCCGCAGCAGGTCACCGGATTCTCCAAAGGCGAAGCTCCGTTGACGGTTTGCATGCTGATCGAATTCAGCGGCCAATTTCAGAGTTATTGGAGCTGGGGCTGGTCCGATACCCTGAACGCGGCCTATGGTTTCATCAGCACCTTGAAACCGGAGGACAATATCGCCGTCGTGGCGTACGATCTGAAAGAAACCATTCTCTCCGACTTCACAACCGACCGGCGCAAGACCCAGGAAGCGCTGGCGCGACTGCGAATTCCCGGCTTCAGCGAATCGAACGAGTATGACGCCGTGACGGACATGGCGGATCGCATGTCGGGGATTGAGGGGCGTAAGGCCATTCTTCTCATCACATCCGGGATCGATACGTTCAGCAAGCTCACCTACGGCAAAGCCCGAAGATCGCTGCAATCCTCAGGAGTGCCGGTCTATTCGATCAGCATTCTTCAGGTTGCCCGGGAACTGGCCGACGCCCGGGGAGCCATGGGCCCCATCGCACGGCTGGATTTCCTGCAAGCCGACAACGTTTTACGGACATTCGCAAAAGAGACGGGGGGAGAAGCGTTTTTCCCTCGTTTCCAAGGCGAACTACCCGGAATCTTCCGCCAACTCTCGGACGCACTCCGGAACCAATACACGCTCGCTTATCATCCTTCGAACGTGGCTCGCGACGGCAAGTACCGCAAGATCAAGGTGGACCTCGTCAATCCTGCGACGGGTGAGCCGCTGAAGGTCGTCGAGAACGGCAAGGCTATCAAATATCAGATACTTGCGAAGGCTGGATACGACGGACCGCGTACGGTCGAGTAGCCGCGAGGCACGCCTCGCCCATGGTGGCCCGGGAGGCTGCCACAAATCGAGGATCCAATATCACTTAGTTTTGGTGGGGTAGACGCTCCGTCTGCGCGCGGCTCCCAGCCGCGCTCTTCGGATCTTGCAGGATTGTCGACGAGCCGGGCGGGGCGCCCGGCGCAGGCCAAGGGCCCGCCCCACAAGCAAATGCCCGAATCTGGGAAAACTAAGTGGCATTGGATCGAGGATCTGCCCCACCCATAAAGAGCGGTCGTGTGCTCACGCCGCGATCAAAATCCTGCGCGCAGCGCGGTTGCCTGTATCAGTATCCACCAGTCGAACACACCCAACGCGAGCATCAATCCGATGAAATAGTAAGCCGTCGAATGACTCGATTGCTGCGGAAAATCCTTCTTGAAAAATACCCGATAACCGGCCCCCAACGCGATAAACAGGAACATAAACTCGCTCAGGAAAAACCATAAGGCGACCGACACAATCAAAACAGCCAGGCGCTCCTGCCGCCCCAACGCGGCAAAAGCGGAGCCTCCATCGAATATGAACAGGGGAATCAGGTTGAACACATTGATGAACGCGCCCACATGCGCGATGGCCAGCCAGATGCCGCTCCCGGTAGCCGTGTAGATCAGGTAGGAAGCGACAGCGGCGATCAGCCCAAACAGCGGACCAGCCAGCGAAATGCGCGCGCGGACCTCCGGATCGACGTTCAACCCGCCGCGCCAACTGACGTAGGCGCCCAAACCCGGAATGAACATGGGCGCGTTTGCCTGAAATCCATAACGCCGCACCGTAACGTAATGCCCCATTTCATGTACGAAGATGGAGCCGGCGAATCCGATCGCGAACCACCAGCCATACAGCGCCCAATAGATACCGACGAAGCCGGCAATACTAAGGATGGCTTTCAAATTAGTGAGGCCGAGCAGCAGGATTTTGCCTTTGGCCAGGAACAACAACGCCACCGTCTTGATCTTCATCAGAAAAGCGAGGGCGATGGCGATGGGCCCGAGCTTTTTCGCGGTTTTCGCCGACGAATGCCGCGATTCGATGGCCTTTACCGGCTGCCCCTGTCCTGCGGGCGCGGGCGCGGCAAGTTGGCCTGCCAGCTTCGCCACCCTTGCGACAAGCTGCGGCGGAGGCGTGCTTCCCCCGGATAAATGAAAACTCAGTGTCGTCAGCGCCTGAAACAAGGGAGCGCGGACAGACGAGGATTCGGACAGCAGATGCCCGGCGGCCACCAGCGCGTCACGTGCCGGCGGCAGATCATTGCGCGCGATCATCTGGAGCGCGAATGCACTAAGCTCCTCGATCCGGCCCTGAGTTTCAGTCACGTCTTTAGTCTACTTTCCTACCGCCCCCTTTGGTCACCACTCAACAAACCACTGAGAGCCGCGGCCGAAGGAAGCGCTTTGCTCCGGCACGTTCAGCCTATCCGGCTCACACCCACTACGCGATCCACTCCCGAAACAAGTCGGATATTGTAGGAAAGGAACTCGCCGAACGACCGGCTCCAGGCATATAGGGATAAGGTGAAAGACAATGGAACACTCGCATGAGCCCATGGCCAACGTGGACTTCAACACCGTTTATGACGCGATAGTCGTGGGGTCGGGCGCCGCCGGTGGAATGGCGACGTATGTACTCGCGACGCATGGCCTGAAGGTGCTGCTGCTTGAAGCCGGTAAAAAGCAGGACCTTACCAAAGAGCTGCACTCCATGCAGTGGCCTTACGATCATCCGCGCCGCGGCGAGATGCCTCCAGGCGATCATGCTCTGAACTTCAACGAATACACGTTTCGTAAATCGCCCTATGCGAAGGGCATGAATTACAACCATGTCTATTCGTATGTCCAGGAGTGGGGCGGTTCGGATTATTCCAAGAACATCGTGGTGGATGAGAAGGATAATCCGTATTCAGGCACCAGCTACGCCTGGGTCCGGGCACGCCTGCTCGGCGGCAAGACGGCCATTTGGGGACGGCTCGCGCTTCGCCTGTCGGACTACGATTTCAAAGCGGCGTCCCGCGACGGCTTCGGCATGGATTGGCCGATTTCCTATAAAGACATTGAGCCCTACTACGATAAGGTCGATTTATTCCTGGGCATCTCCGGGCACAAAGAGAACCTGCCCTGGCTCCCCGATAGCATCTTCCAGCGGGAACTCAAACTGAATCCCGCCGATATGCTGCTGCGCGAAAGCCTGAAGAAGATGGACCGGACGCTGACGCCCTACCGCGCGGGCGTGACCACGGACGGTCTGAAGCACAACCATTACCGGAGCCGCTGCTTCGGACGAGGGGCCTGCAACCGGCACGTCGGCGGATGCGATATCCACGCTGCGTTCGATTCACCGACGGGCGTCATCTATCCGGCAATGGACACCGGCAACGTCACGCTGCGAACCAACGCGACCGTTTATGAAGTGAACGTCGATCCGAACACCGGCAAGGCAAGCGGCGTTTCCTTCATCGATAGCGAAACGAAGAGGACCTATAAGGCCAAATCTAAGATCGTGGTTTTAGGAGCTTCGACGCTTGAGACGGCGCGGCTGCTGCTGCTGTCCAAATCGCGCCAGCATCCGAACGGCATCGCGAACTCCAGCAACCACGTCGGGCATAACTTTTGCGAGCACATCATGGGTCCCGGCATCACGGGCCTGGTGAAAAATCTTGTCGGAAAGCCGCGAACGCTCGACGACGGGCATCCCGGCGGGTTCTACGTGCCGCGCTTCCGCAATCTGAAAACAAAAAATCCAAAGTTCATCCGCGGCTATGGTTTCGAGGGCGGCAGCGGCTGCACCATGATCCCCGGCAATGCCATGTCAACCCCCGGCTTTGGCGCCGCCCGGAAGAAGAGAGTTCGGGATGAAGCGGGCGCCTTCATCGAAATGGGCGCTTTCGGGGAAGTCCTGCCGCGCTATGAGAACTATGTCGAGATCGATCCGAACATAAAAGATCGCTGGGGCATCCCCGTTCTGAAATTCAACTACAAGTTCGGCCCCAACGAGAAGGCCATGGCGAAGGACATGGCCGATTCCGCTCAGGAAATGTTCGAAGCAGCGGGCATCGAGATTGTCTCGGTGAGCCGCAAGATCCTAACAGAGGGCTGGTCGATTCACGAACTCGGCACGTCGCGCATGGGCAACGACCCGAAGACGAGCGTACTGAATCAATTCCAGCAGGCGCACGATGTGCCTAACCTGCTGGTCGTGGATGGCAGCAGCCACGTCAACGCCTCCTGCCAGAATCCGACCTGGACCATCATGGCGCTTGCCTGGCGGTCCTGCGATCATATAGCGGATCAACTGAAGAGGGGAGAGGTGTAATCATGGCGAACGATTTCAAGCGGCGGGATTTACTCAAGCTGACAGCGGGTGGTCTTTTGGTGGCGGGTCTCGGCAAGGCAGAGACGCCCGTCTTCTTCACAAAGGACGAGTACGCCGCGGTCGACGAGTTGATGGAGACGATCATCCCGACCGACGATCACTCCCCTGGCGCGAAAGCCGCTGGCTGCGCCGCCTATGTCGACAGGCAACTCTCCGATTCTTTTGGCGACAAAGAGAAACAGGAATGGCGCGAAGGCCTGAAATTGTTAGAGGCGCGCTGCCAGAAGAACTTCGATAAGAACATCGTAGGCATCACGGCGCCTCAGCGTATTCAATTGCTCGAAGAAGTTTCAAAACATGAGGGGCACCCCAAAACGCCCGACGAGAAATTCTTCAATACCCTGAAGGGCGCTACCGCATTTGCCTATTACAGTTCGTCGATTGGTATCCACAAAGAGATGGACTACAAAGGCAACGTGTATCTGCAAGAATTTGTCGGCACTGCGCTGTAGTTGCCGTCCTTCACGGACATTTCGCAATAGCGAGTTATCGCAATGGCTACTCGATGCCTGATCGCTCTCGTTTCGCTGTCGCTGATATTGCTCGGATGCAATGGCGCTCGGCAACTCCGTCCCAGTAATCGGCAGAATCCAACACCTCCGTCCATGCATCTTGCCTCGATTCCGATCATTGCCGTCGGGCGAATTCTTGCCAACGAGAACATCGGCTCCGCTCGAAAGGAAGATGAGTTCTCGGCGCCGATACAGCTTTGCCGGGTAACGATACAGATCGAAAATATATTGCGAGGAAGGATAGCAAAGGGCCGAACCGCCGTATACTACTTCACCGAAGTGGGATCGACCGGTGCCGCACCGCGCCTCGGAATGAGTCCGTATGCCGGCTGATGGCATTTGGGCGACCGAATGATATTTTTTTTGCGCAGGGATGCCGGTGTCCTCCGGACGACATGCGACTTCCGGGACTACTGCGTAGTCCAAGTATTCAGCGGCGCGCATCCCGGATTCAAGGTCAATCCTGACAAGTCACTTGCGGAAAATATTGTGGACCTGCTATTGACCCGAGGAGCCGACTCAAGCGACCTGCAGATAATCAGAGCAATTACAAAATCGCGTGTCCTGGACTT
>JAICLJ010000090.1 GCA_025927575.1 Bryobacteraceae bacterium
CTCGATCCCTCATTCTCCCAGGCCCGGAACCAACTTGGGCTCTCCTATCTAGCGGCTGGGCGCACTCAGGATGCCGAGAGCCAGTTCAAAGCGGCGCTTGCCAGTAATCCTCAGTGCGCTGAATGCCAGAACAACCTCGGCGTGCTGTACGGCCAGATGGGCGATTCCACCCGCTCCGAAAAGCTTTTTCGCGAAGCTCTGGAAAATAGCACCGGGTATACGCAGGCCCGAGTGAATCTTGCATTGATTCTGGCCGGACGCGGCGATTTGCAAGAGGCCCGGAAAGATCTTGAGACCGCGTTATCCGCCGAGCCTGGGAATATCAAGGCTCTGACGGCTCTCGGGATGGTGCAGGGCCGCTTAAAAGAAGCGGCCGCGGTGGACACCTTTCGTAAGGTGGCGAAGCTCGATCCGAAATCCCCGGAGGCGCACCTGAATCTGGGCATCGCCATTGCGGACCAGAACCAGAAGGAAATGGCGCTGGTTGAGTTCTCTAAAGCCGTCGAACTGGCTCCCGATTCTGCCGCCGCCCACTACAACAAAGGGCGGCTACTGGCTGATTTGCATCGCTACGCCGAAGCAGTTCCCGAATTGGAAGCGGCCTGCCGCCTGGCGCCCGATACATCGCCCGATGCGTTCTTCCGGTTGGGCTTGTCGCAGCGGGAATTGCGGCATTACGATCAAGCCGCGGAGGCGCTCAAAAAAAGTGTTGCCTTAGACCCCCGGAATGCCGATGCCTACTATCTCCTGGGTCAATCGCTGCAGAGCTTGGGTAAGACCGACGAGGCACTTACGGCGTGGAAGAAAGCGATTGCAATCGACCCGAACCAGTCACAGGCCCTCTACAGCCTGTTTCGCGCATTGCGGAAGAACAACCCCGAAGAATCGCAGCAGTACGAAGCACGCTTCCAGGCTCTTCAAAAGCAGAACAGCACAACGGATCGCGCCCGCACGCTCAGCAACTTCGGCCTTGCAGCCGCCAAGTCCGGTAATTGGAAGCAGGCGATTGCACAGCTTCGCGAGGCGATCCAAGTCTGTGGCAACTGCGATTCGAGCGCGGTTCTCCACAAAAATCTCGGCTTGACGGAGTGCCGGGCCGGGAACTACGACGAGGGAGAAAGAGAATTGCGCGTTGCCTTGAAGGCGTTGCCGGACGACCCTGACATTCTACGCGCCTTGCAAGTTTTAGAGAGCCTTCGAGCGAAGGCAGGGCCGAAGGCCCCCTGATGATCGGGTTGCGAATTGCGAGACTCATCTGATGCAGCAAATCACCTTGTCTGGCGAGCACTGGACAACGCCCTACGACTTCTATCACGACTTGCTGCGATCACTTGGTGCGCCGAACTGGCATGGCCACAACTTGGATGCCCTCTGGGACTCAATAACAGGCGGTGACATCAATCAAGTGAACCCGCCGTTCAGGGTGACGATTTCCGGGATCGATGTAATGTCTCCGAATTGCAAGATTCTTGTTGGCCGCTTCGCGGCGATGGTTTCAGACGCAAGAGCCAAAGGTTATGTCATCGAAATCGGCTGCCTTTAAGTCCGCTGCCTCAGTTATATAAATGCCCTGATCGGGAATTTTCCGAGCAGTTCCACCTACTGAGGAGAGCGAAGTAGAGTTCAAGTGATGCAAAATGCCGGCTTGGCTTCAGCGCTTCTATATCCGTATCGGCGAGCATGGGAGCCCGAACGCTGGAACGACTGGGTTGTACGGGCCGCAATACCGCTTGTCTTTTGCAAGTAGTATTGCTAGGCTCTCAATTATGCCGGTGACGTCGAAGTCAAAGCATCGATCCGGTTGCCCGGTAAGTATCGCCCTGGAGACATTTGGCGATCGCTGGTCGCTGTTGATTATTCGCGATCTTATGGTTCGTGGTTTTCGGACATTTAAAGAGTTTCAAGGATCCGGCGAAGGGATCGCCACGAACATTTTGGCGGACCGTTTGCGAAGACTCCAAGCGGCGGAGATCATCACAGCTGAGCAGGAGGAGACGGATGGCCGGCGGGTAAATTACCGGTTGACGGAGAAGGGAATTGATCTGGCGCCCGTATTGCTGGATCTGCTGATTTGGGCATCGCGGCACGAAGAGACCGGGGCACCTTGCGTTCTCATCACGAAAATGGCGAAGACTCGCGAGGAGGTCCTCGCGGAAGTGCGCCGGCGATGGCAGGAGCGGGATTCGACTCCACTATTACCCAGATTTGACGATGGTGTTGTTAGCTGTAATTCGAAAAGGAGCAAGCCATGAGCGGGGTACGAGTACTAGTTGGTACGCGCAAGGGAGCATTCGTCCTGACTTCGGACGCAAAGCGTGAGCAGTGGGAGGTGAGCGGGCCCCACTTTGCGGGTTGGGAAATTTACCATGTTAAGGGGTCGCCCGCTGACCCCAACCGGCTGTATGTTTCGCAGTCTACCGGCTGGCACGGGCAAGTGATTCAGCGCTCTAGCGATGGTGGTAAGACATGGGAGCCGGTCGGCAACCAGTTCACGTATGACGGCGTGCCGGGCACTCATCAGTGGTACGATGGCACACCCCATCCGTGGGAGTTCAAGCGGGTCTGGCATTTGGAACCGTCGCTCACCGATCCGGACACGGTCTATGCCGGAGTGGAAGACGCCGCGTTGTTCCGGTCAAACGATGCCGGCCAGACATGGCAGGAACTCGCCGGATTGCGCGGCCACGGATCGGGACCTCGCTGGCAGCCGGGGGCCGGCGGCATGTGCCTGCACACGATCATTCTGGACCCGAGCGATCCCCAGCGCATCTACATCGCCATCTCGGCCGCGGGCGCATTCCGGACCGACAATGGCGGCGAAACGTGGCGGCCTATCAACCGTGGATTGAAGTCACAATACATCCCCGACCCGGATGCCGAGGTGGGCCACTGCGTTCACCACGTCGCAATGCACCGGTCGCGTCCAGGCACGCTGTTTATGCAGAAGCATTGGGATGTTATGCGCACCGACGACGCCGGCGATTCGTGGCGAGAAGTCAGCGGCAATTTGCCGACCGACTTCGGGTTCGCGATCGACGTTCACGCGCACGAGCCCGAGACTATTTACGTCGTTCCGATCAAGAGTGACTCGGAGCATTTTCCGCCAGATGGAAAGCTGCGCGTCTTCCGCAGCCGCACCGGCGGGCATGATTGGGAGCCGCTGACGAAAGGCCTCCCTCAAAGCAATTGCTATGTGAATGTCCTGCGCGATGCGATGGCAGTCGATTCGCTCGATTCGTGTGGTGTTTATTTTGGCACCACCGGCGGCCAAGTATATGCTTCGGCCGATGCCGGAGAGAACTGGGCCCCAATCGTTCGGGATCTGCCGGCGGTGCTTTCCGTCGAGGTTCAGACGCTGCCATGATCCGGGTTGTACTCCCAGCGCATCTGCGGACGCTCGCGCAAGTCAAAGGTGACGTGATGCTGGAAGTCCACGGCGACGTCACGCAGCGTTCGATTCTGGACGCACTCGAGGCGAGCTATCCGATGCTGCGCGGGACGATTCGCGACCACGACACCCAACAGCGTCGAGGGTTCGTGAGGTTTTTTGCCTGCGAGGAAGATCTTTCACACGAATCGCCGGACGCCCCGCTGCCGGACGCGGTCGCTAGAGGCGAGGAGCCTTTCTTTGTAGTCGGGGCCATTGCCGGCGGCTAGATGTTATGTCCGATAGGACGGATCTTTGCGGTCCATCAATCGGAGCAGCGCGGCAAACTCGGGATTTGCGGCGCGGCTATATCCACGATTGCCATCTACCGCCAGGAAATCGTCACTTCTGTCGGCGCTGAGAGCACAAATTTCCGGTTGAGGTACGGCTAGGACGGAGCCCGTACCTTGCGCCGCTAATTGCACCTGGCAAGCGCGTTCCAATCGATACATCCTCACGAAAGCCTGGGCGACAGTCTCGCCGCAAGTAAGCAGGCCATGATTCCTGAGAATGAGAACGTGATTTCGGCCCAGACTGGAGGCCAATCGCCGGCGCTCATCCAAATCGAGACTGGGTCCTTCAAAATCGTGATAGGAAATCTGGCCGTGGTAACCCAGGGCATACATGCTGATCGGCAGCAGTCCGTCTTTCAGTGCGGCGACGGCCATGCCCGCTAGCGTGTGCGTGTGCATGACGCACTGCACGTCCGGACGGCTCATGTGAATGGCGCTGTGAATCACGAACCCAGCCGGGTTAATCTCCTGAGCCTGATCGCCGATGATGTTTCCGTCCAGGTCGATTTTGACCAGATCCGAAGCCCTCACCTCGTCAAACCTGAAACCGTAGGGATTGATCAAAAAATGATGCTCAGGACCGGGAATGCGCACTGTGGTGTGTGTCCAGATCAGCTCCGACCAGCCCATGTGATCGATGATGCGGTAGGCACCCGCGAGCAACACCCGTAGTTTCCATTCTTGATTTGACACCGATGCCGCTGCCATTGACGAATCCCCAGGCCTCTCGTTTAAATTACCAGTTCTGGCGGGCAACTCGTCATTCGCTTTTGCGCGCTACCCCACACGACCCTGGATGGACATGTGGTGGATCAAGCTGCTTCCGCGCGGTTTATGCGCGCCACGAGCGAATCGTGCGTATCCTGGTATAGAAACATATCTTGCGGATGCATCTTTAGAAAGAAGTTCCCGTGCGCCTCACTGTTTACACGGACTACACGATCCGCCTGTTGATTCACCTCGCGGTGCAAGGAGACCGCACCTCCACTATCCAAGAGGTTGCGGAGCGCTATCGCATTTCACGTAACCATCTGATGAAAGTGGCAAACCGGGCCGTACAAGCTGGCTACATTGAAAGCACCCGAGGACGGGGCGGAGGGCTGCGGTTGGCTCGTCCCGCTTCACAAATTCGCTTGGGCAAGCTGCTTCGAGCCACGGAAGACGATTGGAGCCTCGTGGAGTGCTTCGACCCTGGCAGGAATCGATGCTCTATCACGAAGGCCTGCGGTCTGCGTCCGATCCTGGCGGAGGCATTGGAAGCCTACTTTGCTGTGCTCGATAGTTACACATTGGCAGACGCCGTCAAGCAGCGAAAGCCATTAACTCAACTGCTCGCGCTGAACGGCCCGGCTCGGAAAGCCACTGACTCCGTAATAAAGGGCGGCGCAGAGCGGGACATAACATCATGATGTGTTGTGTTGTCTTCCGCGTTTACTAAGTTGAGGGCCAAACCCCCGAATTCACTGGTAGATCTAGTGCAAATTGATTTCATCATGATGTCATGATATATTTCTGCGGTGAACACTCTGGACCGACGCAGTTTTGTGCAGTTTTCGACCGGGGCGCTGCTGGCCGCCTATTCTTCGAGGCTGCACGCCGAAACCAGTCCGGCCGACATATCAAACCAGAATGAGTCCGTACAAGTCACGGGCGCCGACTACTCTTGGGAATATTCGCAAAAAGACGATCGCTTCCGCCTTTTTGACTCGAAGAAACGGCTGATCGCAGCCGGCACGCTACAGCCGGCGGTTGTGACAGCGGCTGCCGGAGACGCCACTTCGAGGCAATGCGCTCCTGGAAAGCTGACACGCCATAACAATGCCGACGGACGGGTGACTTTCGAATATGAGGGCGTCAACGGAGCCGGCCGCCTTTCGGTGACGTGGCGCTTCGATAAATACGGTATCTGGACCGATCCGGTGGTCTACGAGACACCCGCGGCAGAGGACGTGGTCAGCCTCCATTACTTCACGGATGTGAAGGGAAGCGCCAGAACCCCTTCGCTTGAGGCTTCTTTTTTAGTCGTGCCTGGAATCAGTGAAGCTTCTAATATCAGCCCGATTCTAGGGCAAACCGTTCACCTGAACGAAACCGTTTGGCTTGGGCGCGGCAGCCCCGTCCCGGGTCTGTTGCAGCAATGGGGCTTGCCGGTGCATTATTTCGGCGGGTTCAGCGTCAAAAGCGAGCACGCTCGCAACTCGTATACCGAAGACAAGTCCGACTCTTTCATCTGCGGTTTGGCAGATCTGCCGAATGGCGATCTCTTCCTGGATCTTCACGAAGGCAAGAGCAGCATGTGGCTGGATTACCGAAGCGATATCTGGAAGCACATGCGAGGCCCGGGCCAGTTGACTCTTGGATCCACACTGTTCTGGACCGTTGGGGGCAACTATTACGACGCTATCGGCAAATACTACGGCGGCCTGGTGAATTCGGGAATCGTTAAGAAAAAGCAGAACTCGGCGCGAAAAACGGCGGCTGCGTTGACCCCGCAGTTTTGCACGTGGGGCGCTCAAGTCGCCAGGGGAAAGGCGAGCGAGAACCTCGACGAGGCGTTTCTGTCCGAGATCTATAAAGAGCTCAGAGCGTCGGGGATGAAGGCCGGCATGTTCTCGATAGACGATAAGTGGGAGGGGAGTTACGGGAAGCTCGAGCATTCGGCTGAGAGACTTCCCCATTTCGAACAGTTTCTCGATCAGGTCCGCGCCGATGGGAACCGCATCGGCCTGTGGGCCGCGCTCATGCGTTGCGAAAAGCCGTCGGAAATCGGCTTGACCGAAGACCAGATGCTGAAAAAGGCGGATGGAACGCCGGTTGTCTCGGGAGGCCAGACTAAATACTTCATCCTCGACTTTACTCAGCCGGAAGTGGCCAAGGTGTTGAGCGATCTTGCTCGCAAGTTCATCCGGCGATACAAACCGGATCTGGTGAAATTCGATTTTGGCTACGAGCTTCCGGCCGTCGCGCAAGCCGCGCCGAAAGACAAGCACTGGGCCGGCGAGCGAATGATGTGGAAAGGACTCGACGTGGTGATCACTGCCATGCGCGAGGAGAATCCCGACCTCGTTGTCATGTACTACCAACTGTCACCCCTCTTCCTCGAATACTTCGATCTGCATAGCCCCGACGACCTCTTTCTAAACTCGGGCGAGTACGACATCGAAGCGAACAGACGATTCTTCTTTAGCAGCCTTCTCGGGGAACTCGGCGTGCCGACCTACGGTTCATCCGGTTACGACTGGCAAAGCGCTCCAAATATCTGGTTTGACTCGTCAGTCGTGGGCACACTCGGATCTTTGAATGACTTTGGCGGCGACGAGCGGGGCGAGAAAAGCTCTCCTGAACGGATCGCAAAGTATAACGGGCTCACGCAAGCATTGCGATCCTCCAATTTCTTCAAGGTTGTCCCGCTGGATGGTGTGACGGAAGCACAGACACGGAGCGCGCACTCCCACTCATGGGCGCGATTGGAAGACGACAAGGTTGTACTTCTGGCGATTCGCCCCGATATGCCGGCGATGGAGAGCGTGCCGGTTGCAGATCGAGCATCGATTTCCAAATTACGCAGTATGGTCCGCACGCCGGTTCCGGTCGTAGTTGCCTCTAGGACGAAGGAAGATATCGCGCACTCCGGACGGCTCGCGATCGTACCCTACGGCGATGGAACGATCTCAATTCATAGGGAGCAAGGCCGCAATGCGGATGTCCATACACATCACTTTGGAGGAGCCGTGACGCAAACTCACATCGCCATGGACAATGGGCAGTTGAATTTGCCGGTAAAACAGCGCGGCGCGAACAACGATCTCGTCGAGTGGATCGAGCTTCACATCGTTTCCTGAACCGAGCGGTAATAGCGGGACGAGCATCGGCTCTTTGGGCTAGATCCCTCTGCGCCGCCGTAACCGTGCTCAGCAGCCGTTGTTCGGCATCCAACGCGTAGAGATAGGCCTGTTGAGGCAAAGAAGCATCACGGACTGTAGTAGGACGCGAGCGGCCGTCTTGGCGACGAATGCGCCGATCTCGACGCGTGAATACGGCGGATCTAACCGCCAGCGCCCGCGGTGGTCTATGCTTTACGTCATATAGCGCCATGGCATACGCACTCATAACCGGAGCCTCCACAGGCATTGGACGCGACCTGGCTAAGCTCTGCGCCGGCGCTGGCTATGACGTCCTCGCCGTGGCCCGGAACCAGGCCCAGCTCGAAACGTTGGCTCTGGAGATTCGGAATACCTATCGGCGCCAGGTGAATATTCTCGTAAAGGATCTGTCCCGCCCCGAAGCTCCCGCCGAGCTTTTCGCCGCAATTGCGGATTTGCACGATCCGATAGAGATGCTGATCAATAACGCAGGTGTCGGGATGCTTGGTTTCTTTGCCGACCTCGACGCGGCTAAGCAGATGGAAATGCTCCGGCTGAACGTGGACGCATTGACGAGCCTCACCCGGCTTTTTGTGCCGTCGATGATCGCGCTCCACAAGGGATACGTTTTGAATGTGGCCTCCACGGCCGCCTTTCAGCCGGGTCCCCTGATGGCCGTGTACTACGCCAGCAAAGCGTATGTCGTGTCCTTTTCTTCGGCTCTTCATAACGAGCTGAAGTCCCAGGGCGTTGTCGTCACCACGCTGTGCCCGGGGCCTACACTGACAGAGTTTCAACGCCGCGCGCAGATGGAGGATACGGCGTTATTCCGGCACTCCGTGATGGATTCGACGACAGTGGCGCGGATCGGGTTTGACGCAATGATGCGCGGAAAACCACTGGTAGTGGCGGGGCGTCTGAACGGATTGATGGCCTTCCTCACGCGCTTTGCGCCGCGGCAGATGGCTGCCTCCATGGCTCGCCGTATGCAGGAAGTGTAACGTTCTACAGCCTCTCGCACGTACGAGGGTTGAGAGCCATTCTTCTGGCGATAGGCAAGCGTTTCGCGGAACATGATGGCCGCGCTGGATCCGGCCTCTCCGGCCCGCGCTGGCGGTGATATGCTATCCGCCGTGCAGTGGCTGCGAGATGCCCTTCGAAATGACGAGTCCGATGTGACGCTGGATATTGCGGCGCTCGAGCTAGCTTCGATCGAATTCCCGGGCCTGGATTTCGAGGCCTCCTTGTTTCGTCTCGATCACCTTGCCGAACAACTTCAATCGCAGTTACGGCCCCGCGCGAGCGGCATCGATTTCATCCGGGCGATGAACGAGCTTCTATTCGAAGTTCTGCAGTTCCGGGGGAACGAAAGCGACTACTACGATCCCCGAAACAGTTGCCTGAATGCCGTGCTATCGCGCCGGCTGGGCATTCCGATTTCGCTCTCGATTGTCTACATGGAAGTGGCGCGGAGAGTCTCACGCGCTGTGTCCGGAATCGGTTTGCCCGGCCATTTCATCGTTCTTTATCAGGACGAGGATTCGCGGTACTGGGTCGATCCGTTTAATCGCGGCCGGATTCTTTCTTACGACGATTGCTGTGCGCTTGCGAAAGAAACGGCGGGTGTCGACGTTCGGGACGTTCCCGGCGTTTTAGCGCCCGTGACAAAGCGTCAAATTCTGGTCAGGATGCTTTCTAATTTGAAGGCAATTTATTTGAGCGGAAGCGCCCTCGACAAAGCTCGCCAGATCATCGATCTGCTGATCGACGCGCGTCCCGATCAACCGGAAGAGTACCGGCATCGAGGCCTCATTCATTTACAGCAGTTGAACCATCGCGCAGCCAAGGCTGATCTCGAGCGGTTCCTGAAATTGGAGCCGAACGCCCCGGAACGCCCGCAGGTCGAACAGCAGCTTCTTCTCATCGAAAGGTGGAAGGCTGGTTTGAATTAGCGGGCTGCCTAGTATTTCCTCGCGAGTACCAAAGTCTGCCGCCGACCTATAATTTAGGGATGAACCGCAGTCACTGGATTGCCGCGCGGCAAGATGATCTAATTCGTACACAGATTCACTATGCCCGAAGGGGCACAATCACGGGCGAAATGGAATACGTGGCCGCCCGTGAGAATCTTACCCCCGAACAGATCCGCGATGAAGTGGCTCGCGGACGGATGATTATTCCAGCCAATATCAATCACAACGCGCTGGAGCCCATGTGCATTGGTATTGCGTCCAAGTGCAAAATCAACGCGAACATTGGTAATTCCTCAACCACGTCAAACATCGACGAAGAACTCGCGAAGCTGCAGTATTCCGTCAAGTATGGCGCCGACACCGTCATGGATCTGTCGACCGGCGGCGATATCCCGGAAATCCGGAAGGCAATCATCAACGCGTCGCCCGTGCCGATCGGGACGGTGCCCATCTATGAGGCGCTGAACCGCGTGCGCAGGGTGCAGGATCTGAACATCCGCGTGATGCTCGAAGTGATCGAAGAACAGGCCGAGCAAGGCGTGGATTACATGACGATCCACGCCGGCGTGCTCGTGCAGTACATCCCGCTGACAACCAGGCGGGTGACGGGCATCGTCAGCCGTGGCGGAGCCGTTCTTGCCGAGTGGATGACCAAGAATCACAAACAGAATTTCCTCTACGAACATTTCGACGAGATCTGCAAGATTTTCCAGAAGTACGATGTGAGTTTTTCGCTGGGCGATGGCCTCCGTCCCGGCAGCCTTGCGGATGCAAGCGACGCGGCGCAGTTCGCCGAGTTGAAGACGTTGGGGGAATTGACCAAAAAGGCGTGGGAGTACGACGTTCAGGTCATGATCGAGGGCCCGGGCCACATTCCGATGGACCAGATCGAGATGCAAGTCATCAAAGAGCGCGAAATGTGCCACGAAGCCCCGTTTTACACGCTCGGCCCTCTGGTGACGGATGTGGCGCCGGGATACGACCACATCACATCGGCCATCGGCGCGGCAATGATCGGCTGGCATGGCGCTTCGATGCTGTGCTACGTCACTCCGAAGGAACACCTCGGGCTTCCGAATCGCGAAGACGTAAAGCAGGGAATTATCGCGTACAAGATTGCGGCGCATGCCGCCGATGTGGCGCGGCATCGTCCGGGCGCCCGCGATCGCGATGATGCGCTTTCCCATGCGCGCTTTTCTTTCGATTGGAACCGGCAGTTCGATCTCTCGCTCGATCCTGAAACCGCACGTGCTTACCACGACGAGACTCTTCCGGAAGAGGGGTTCAAAGAGGCGGCTTTCTGCTCCATGTGCGGGCCGAAGTTCTGTTCAATGAATCACTCCGCCAAAACTCAGGAATTTACGGAAGAGGACGCGGCTGCCATTCTTGCTGAACAGGCGCAGCCGATACTGGTGAAGCTGCCGTAAATGGTCACGCTTCGGGCAGACGACCGGGTTCTGATTTTGGCGATTCCCCCCGTCCCGGATCTGGCCGCAATGGCCCGTACCCTGACGACAGGCAGTGTCGTGGCGCTTGGAACACCTGAAGAGGTGGATAACGCACGGCGCGGCATGGCCGAGTTCGATAATGTCCTGTTTCTGGAGGCGAGTCCGGAGCGGATTCCCTGGCGCGACCAGTTTTTCACAAAAGTAGTGCTTCCGCCGCATTTGCAACGGCTCCTGCCCGAAATCTCGAACGAAATTCACCGTCTGCTAGCGCCGGGAGGAACGATTGTGAGTTCCGGCATGGATGTGTGATTCAGCCTGCAGAAGGGCTGGTCCGGCCGGCCCGCGGCCGCTGTTCTCGCCAATCGCTCCTCTTCATTAGCCGCGGCCCCGCTTCGATTAACCGTGGAAGCAGGTCGAAAACGGCGGCTGACGTCCAGTTGCTTCCGTTCCGTGTGCGCATGCCTTTGCGGTTCAGCTCATCGGCGATCTGACTGAATGCTCGGTCACGAACGATTTCTTCGAGAATCAGTAGTAGGACTTGCACTTCGCCGGCGTTTTCTTCGAGGTGAAGACAATCGCCCGATATTTTGAATCCGTAAGGAACCTCGTCTCCGACGGCTCCGGCCGGTTCGCCGGCAACGGAGGCCGCTTCTCGTTCCCATTCGACCGCCACAACTTTCCAGCCACTATTCAGACGGCCCACAAAATAGTCGAGGGTGGTTGGCCCGGTAAGTACATCTCGAACTCGTTCACTCAAGTCTTTCCCTCCCGGCTATGGCCCAAACAGCACGCTGTTAACCAGCGAAAGAGCGTTATTTGAAAGCGCTTTCGGCTGAAACCGAAGCGGTGATGTGTCCATTTTCGGAACTGCATGTCCGGCCGCGGGACCGGCTGCTCTAGCTCCCAAGTTATCGAACGTCCGCCATCCTACGGAGCGTAAGTATGCCGCCGGTCACTACTTACACGGATCCGATCCGGGCTCTTGAAAGCTTTAGAAAAGCGGCGTATCATTCCTTGGGCGGTATATTGCGTCGCGCATCTGACGCCGGAGTAACAACGAATAACTACGGACGTCGGTCGAGGTTTCGCAAAGGAGCAGGAAAGGAGCGATCAAGCAAGTATGAACGTCATAGTGAACCTGATCATTTGTGGTCTATTGATCCTGGTCTTATTGGCCTCGTTTCTCTATAGAAAGTTTATAGACGATCACGATGACCACAACATCCACCTTGGAGCGAATGCGATTGACTTGCGCGTGATCGATACGCAAGTGCAGCACACCAAGCGAATCGAGGCTCTCAGCTCGCTGATTAAGTATCTGACGATAGTGGTGATCCTCTATCTGATAGCGATTGCCGGTATGGCCAGTTACTCAGCGTGGACGGCTGCGAACATGTAAGCGGAGACGGTGAAGTTTGACAAACGCCAAAACTTGTTAGCTGTTCATTGCCTGTTCGAAGTTCCACGCCAGACGAAACATGGTGCTTTCGTCAAAGTGCTTGGCAAATAGCTGCAGGCCGACAGGGAGGCCTTCGGGCGAAAGCCCGCATGGCACGCTCATGCACGGGACACCGCTGAGATCGCCGGTAATGGTGTAGATGTCGGATAGGTACATTGACATCGGGTCCGCGATTTTTTCCCCGAGTTTGAAGGCAGGAAAGGGCGAAACGGGCGCTACGATTGCATCCACCCGCTCAAAGGCGTTCGCAAAATCCTGTGCGATCAGGGATCGCACTTTTTGTGCCTTGAGATAGTAGGCATCGTAGTAACCGGCGCTCAGGACATAAGTGCCGAGCATAATACGGCGCTTCACTTCAGCGCCGAAACCGGCGCCGCGCGTATTTCGATACATGTCGGAGAGCGTATCTGAATCTCCACGAATGGTGTAACGGACGCCGTCATAGCGCGCCAGGTTTGAGCTGGCCTCAGCCGTGCAGATGATGTAGTAGCAGGCGACGGCGTACTTCGTGTGGGGCAGGCTGATTTCGCTAACCTGGCAGCCTAGGTCTTCAAGCTTTTTTGTGGCTGCGAGGATGATTCGCTTCGTATCCGCGCTCAAACCCGAGAAGTATTCTCTCGGAAGCCCGACCCGGAGGCCCTTGACGTCCTGCTTCATCAATAATCCGTAGTCGTCGACAGTGGCAAACGCGGACGTGGAGTCGAGTTCGTCGCGGCCGGCCATCGCCTTCAGCACGATGGCGGCGTCTTCAACATTTCGCCCGAAAGGACCGACGTGATCGAGCGAGCTCGCAAAGGCCGCCAGGCCATTACGAGAGACGCGCCCGTAAGTCGGAGTCACACCAACTACGCCACAGAAGCTGGCCGGTTGACGGATCGATCCGCCGGTGTCGGAGCCTATCGAGACAACACAAGTGCCCTGCGCGACGGCGGCGGCCGACCCGCCGCTCGATCCGCCCGGCACGCGGTCGAGCGCCACGGGATTGCGGACCGGGCCGAATGCCGAATTCTCGTTCGACGAACCCATGGCGAATTCATCGCAATTCAGCTTGCCGATGACGAGAGCGCCCTCTTCTTCAAGGCGGATTACTGCTGTGGCGTCATAAGGCGGAATGTAGTGTTCCAGAATACGCGATCCGCAAGTGGTGCGAAGCCCCTTGGTGACAATCACGTCTTTCACGCCCAGCGGCACGCCCGCGAGTTCGCCCACGTGCTCGCCTTTCGCGAGCTGCCGATCCACGCGGTTCGCCGTGTTCAGGGCGCGCTCGGAACTGAATGTCAGATACGCGTTGGTTTTGGGATTCTCCCGCTCCGCAAACTCGAGCGCGGCAGTGGCGACATCCACCGCTGAGAATTCCTTTTTGCGCAGACCTTCGCGAATGCGCCCCACGGTCAGGGTGGGGACGGGAGGCACATTACTCATCGTTCGATCACTTTCGGCACTTTGTAGTAGCCTGCTCCCGAAGCGGCCGCGTTCTCGAGTGCTTTCTGATTGCTCAGGGGCGCGCGCGGCCGGTCCTCGCGTAGCGTAGCGGTCTCGTCGGCTTCGTAGAGAACCTGCGCCATGGGAGCGACCTGCTCGGTATTGACTTTGCTTAGTTCCTCGATGTAGGTCAGGATTTGGCCCAGGTCATGGGACATGTGAACAACTTCTTCTTCGGTGAGCCGCAAATTCGCCAAATCGGCGACGTAGCGGACCTCCTCTGTGGTCAACTTCAAGCGGATGCCTTCCTGCGTGAGATCTGAAACACCTTCTTCAACACGGGGTCTTGAATTCGATCGGCTTCGTCGTTAAAGGGCGCCGTAAATAGCGGCTCGCAAGCGCTGCTTGTGGGCGCGGTAGCTTTTTGCGGCTCACGGCGCGGCACGCCGATTCGAACTTCGACGCCCGCCAGCGCAAGGTCCGGAGTGAACAGGCGGACACGATCGAGAATCTGCTTTTCGAGCGTGCGAAGCTGCCGCTGCCAGATAGCATCCTCCACCTCGATCACGAGAATGGTGCGCACGACCCGTAGGCGCGAGGTATGCGCCGCAATTGCTTTGCCCACAGCGGCGGGCCAGACGGCGGAGAGCACCTGATCGTCGGTGAGAAGCGATCGTGATTGTTTGGCGTTACGAAAAACTCTGGCGGCGCGTTCCATGGCAAGATCGGTAAGCTGAAGCTTTCCGGGGAGGAGATTGCAGTTTAACATGCTGGAGGAGGACACTCCGAAGCTTGCCCAAAAACCGTATACCCTCCGTTTCCGCTTTGCCTGACACCGAGCCGCCCTGCGTGTAAGCAGGCGCGGTTTTCAACAGCATGCAATCCGCCCGGCTCCATAAAGTGGCGGCGCATCGTGTGGCAAGTAAGCTGAATTGTATGTTGATTCTGGCATCCACGTCGCCGCGCCGCCATGAACTGCTGCGGGCGGCCGGCATCGACCATGTTGTTCGGCCGGCGCACGTGGCGGAACTCCGCCGGAATGGAGAAGCTCCGGAAGATTTCGTGCAGCGCTTGGCGCAGGAAAAGGCGTGCGCTTTGCCGCTCTCCCCGGGCGATACGATTCTTGGCGCCGACACGATAGTCTGTCTAGAAGGGGCGGTATTGGGAAAGCCGGTCGACACGGTCGACGCGGTTCGAATGCTGAGGGGCTTAGCCGGGAGGGATCATCGCGTGCTAACTGGAATCTGCTTGCGCCGGGGCGAACGAACACTCACCGATTTTGAGGAGACCCGCGTGTGGTTTGACACTCTGAGCGAAAGCGAGATCGCGGAATACGTCCGTTCGGGCGAGCCAATGGACAAGGCCGGCGCCTACGCGATTCAGGGCTACGCTTCGCGATTCATTACGAGGATCGACGGCTGTTATCAAAATGTCGTCGGATTGCCGGTCTCCCTTGTCTATCGTTATCTGAAAACGCTATGAAGCAGTCCCTTTGGGTGCTGGTTCTCTTCGCCGCCGGTACGGGATTCTCGGCTCAGGCGGCTACAAGTAATTGGAAAGATCAGGGTGTTATTTTTCTTGAACATACTCTGAATGCCCGCATGCAGCCGGTTCCCGTCTCCGCAGTACGGATTACGGGAGGCCTCTGGGCGGCGCGCCGCCGCGTCACCGTCGATCACGCACTTCCGATTTTGTTGGAGTTCTTGCAAGAACACGGGGCGATCGACAATTTCATCAAAGCGGCTGCGACGAAACCAGGGGCGCATCGCGGGCGGCCGGGCAGCGATGCCGGCGTGTACATGTGGATGGGAGCGGCGGCCTGGGCGATTGGATCGCCCGATACTTCAGCCGCGGACAAACAAAAGCTGCAGGCATCGATGAATTTGCTGATTGCGGACATCGCAGCCGCTCAGGATGCAAGTGGATATCTCGATACCTACTTTGCAGGCGACCGGGCTCACCTCCGCTTCACGGATCCGCTGCATTCCCGAGAAGACTACTGCCTGGCCCATCTGCTTCAGGCGGGGATTGCCTATTACCGTGCCACGGGACGCCGGAATCTTCTCGACATCGGGATCAAATTCGCGGATGACCTGGTCTTGAACTTCGGTCCGGCCAGTCAGCCCTACGTGACCGGTTATCCGGTGTTGGAGATGGCTCTGGTCGAGTTGTACCGAACAACCGGCGAAACCAAATATCTCGATTTTGCCCGCTATCTTCTGGGTGGCGGCGGCCGCGACCGTCTGCACTTAAAAGACGCCGACGTTCGCGCCACCTTTAGCGGTAGACCATTTCCGAGCCGCACCGAATTCGAAGGCAACGTGTTGCGAGCCCTGAACGCCGCGGCAGGCGCGACAGACTATTTCGCCGAATCGGGTGATCCGGCGTATAAGCGGACCATCGACTTGCTGTGGACTGATCTGACGACCCGCAGAATGACGATCACCGGCGGAGTGGGCACCCGAGGCAATTCCGACACCTTCGAATCGCCCTATGAATTCCCGACCGGCGGCGCGTTCGCAGACCCGTGCGCGTCGATGGCGAACGTGCTGTGGAGTTTCCGTCTGCTCGCGCTGACGGGCGATGCGCGCTTTGGCGATGTGCTCGAACGCGCCCTGTATAACGGTGTCAATGCAGGCATGTCGCTCAGCGGCGATCTTCTTTGTTACCGCCCGTCCACCGCCGCTGGTGAAGAAAAGATGCGAAATGCCTTCTTCGAATCCGACTGCTGCCCGCCTGATATCACGTCGCTACTTGAAGCTCTCCCTGGATACTTCTACTCCATCGGACGCGATGGTCTTTACGTCAATTTGTACAACAATTCAGAACTCGACTGGCATTTGGACGACGGCGCCCCTCTCAAGGTGGTGCAGACCACCGATTATCCCTGGAGCGGAGAGATCAAACTGGCCGTCTATCCCGCCAAGGCGTCACAATTCACGATCCGGCTGCGCTGGCCATCCTGGGCTTCTACCGCCGATGTGCTGATCAATGGAAACAGTGTCAGTGGCGATGATTTCAAACGCGGTGAATATATTCCGCTCAACCGGATGTGGGCGCCGGGTGACGTTATCACGTTAAACCTGCCGGTGCAGACCGTAGCCACCAGAGCGAATCCGTTGGCGGCGGGTCTTTATGGCAGAGTTGCATGGGAGCGAGGGCCACTTGTGTATGCCTACGAGCAGATCGATCAGGGGAGCAATCCGTTGCCGGATATTTTCTTGAAGCCGACGGCGACCGGCACGGCCGACTTCCGTAAAGAAATGCTTGGCGGAATTACCGTGCTCAAAGTGCCGGGGTTTGTCGCGGCGAAGCCGCTGGTGGGAGATCCGCTGTACGAACCTTGGGTTGCCCGCGAGGACCGGGGGCGGAAGCCAATCAACGTAACGCTGATCCCGTACTTCGCAGTGGGAAATCGTGAGCCGGATGCCATCGACGTTTGGGCGCCGGCAACGAGCGCGCCGGAAACTCTTCCGATTGGAGCGACCGAGCCCGCTAGTGTTCGCCAGTTGGGAGAACGACGCTAAATTTCGATGTGCCGCGACCCCCTTTGCGCGTGTACAATCGAAGGGATTCCCGTGCGAGAATGCTTATAACAGCATGACAATTTCTAGAATTCGCCCGTTGTTTTGGGCATCTGTGCTGATTTTACTCGCGGTAACCGGCGTAATGAACGCACAAACCTCCACTCAGGGCGTAAATGCGTCCTCCGAACAATCCGCTTCCGCCGTGAAGCAACCCTTGACGTCTGCCGCTGGAGCCGCGGTGGACACGACCAGTTACAAGGTCGGGCCACAGGATATTCTGAAAATTTTTGTATGGCGCGAGCCCGATTTCTCCGGGATGTACACAGTGCATTCAGATGGAAAGATCACGCTGCCGCTCGTAGGAGACCTCCAGGCCGGGGGTTTGACCGCCGAGAAAATTCAGGAAGATGTGGCCGAAGCGCTGGGAAAGCTAATTGTAAAGCCGAATGTCACGGTGACCGTTCAACAGGTTCTGAGTAAGAAATACTACATGGACGGTCTGATCGGACGCCCGGGCGAATATCCTCTGACAGCCCCGATCACGGTGCTAGAGGCGATAAGCATAGCCGGCGGGCTACAGGATTTCGCAAATAAAAAGAAGATTTATGTTCTCCGCGGCGACGACCGCATCGGCTTCAATTATAAAGATGTCATCAAGGGCAAGAACCTTGCGCAGAACATTTACTTGAAGTCGGGCGATCACGTCGTTGTGCCCTAGCGCAATCCGGCGACATGCTTGACCGAGCGGCCGTTCCCCGGCGAACTTTCGATTTTGAAGATTACGTCGACGTTTTCCGGCGTAATATTGGCTGGCTGATTGGGCCGGCCTTCCTCGGGCTTGTGCTGTCTACGGCGGTGGCGTATGTAATGCCGGACGCCTATGTCTCGCATGCGCTCATCCGTATCGTGCCGCAGCAGGTGCCCGAAAACCTGGTGCAAACCGCCGTCAATCAGCAACTTGCTGACCGCATCAACGCCATGGCGGAAACCATTAAAAGCCGTAACTCACTGCAAAACGTGATCACGACCTACGGACTTTACAAGGACGACCTGAAACGCGAGCCGATGGACGATGTGATCGCTGCGATGCGCCGGGACATCAAGATCATGCCGACGGCCGGCGTAACAAATGTAAATGGCCATAATCTGCCGGCTTTTCAGATCTCGTACTCCTATAGCGACAGGTACTTGGCGCAGCGTGTTTGCACCGACCTCGTGGGGCGTTTTCTGAGCGAAAATGCCAAAACGCGGATTGAATCGGCGATCGCGACAAACGATTTTCTGAATGACGAGTTCCAGAAAGCCAAGGCCAGTCTGGAAGGCATCGAAACGCAACTAACGGAATTTCGCGTAAAAAACGCCGGCCATCTGCCGGAAGAGATGCAGATGAACCTGGCGCAGATGAATGCTCTCGACAACAGGCTGACTGGACTGAACGAATCGCTGAGCCGCGTGTCACAAGAAAAAATGATGCTGGATTCACAGCTTCAGATTGCGAAGGACCGCCTGGCTTCGATCCGTCAGGCGACGCCCGACGCCGTGGTGCGCGATTCCCGTGTGGATGAACTCAACCGTCAGATCGCGTCGCTCACGACGCTGCTGGCGTCTCTGCATGACCGGTACACCGAAACCTATCCCGACGTAGTGAACGCCAAAGCGCAATTGTCCCAAGCGACCCGGGAGCGCGACCAAGTGCTCCAACAGAGCAAGGCGCACAAACCGGAGACACATGCCGATTCGCAGCCTGCCTCGAAGGAACGGCTGGATGCGGAGGCGCGCATGCAGCAGATCCTCACGGCTATTCGGGCCACCGATCTGCAAGCCGCGGAATACGCGAAGGAAATCGCGTCTGTGAACGCCTCCATCAAGCAGTATCAATCGAGAGTCGAATCACTGCCGGTTGGCGAGCGGCAATATAACGACTTGATTCGGGATCGCGACCTCGCTAAACAGCGGTATGAAGCGCTGGAGATGAAACGAGGCACGTCGGCCATTTCCATGGAAATGGAGAACCGCAAGCAAGGGGAAATGCTGGAAGTGCTCGATCAGGCATCTTTGCCGGACGCTCCCTCGGCCCCCAATCGCCAACTCCTCATTCCGCTCGGCGTCTTTGCCGGGCTCTTCACGGGATTGATTCTGGTAGCCATTCGGGAGGTGAAGGATACGTCGCTCAAGAGTCTGAAGGACGCCCGGCTATATACGCAATTATCGGTTCTGGGGAGCGTGCCTCTTCTCGAGAACGACCTTGTCGTGCAGCGCCGGCGGCAGATCGTTTGGATCGGATGGGCGGCGGGAGTCGTCGTGGGCCTGGCCGTCATGGTGGGTTCCGTCGCGCATTACTACTTGAGCAAGGTTTAAAGTATGAGCCGTGTCCACGAAGCGCTCCGCAAAGCTGCGCAGCAAAGTTCCGAGACCTCCTCGCCATTGGAGGAGAGGGTTTCTCTCGAAAGCCCGTTCGCGGCGATGGTCGCGGATCGTCCCGCGGATTCCATGGAGGACATCATTGCCGGCGTGACACTGGTTCCGTTTGCGCCCGCCAGCGAAGCGCTGCTGGTCAATCCGCATCAACCGCACGAAGCCCCCGGCGAGGAGTTCCGAACGCTGCGGACGCGGTTGAATCATCTGCAAACCGTGCAGCCGTTGCGCGCGCTGGTCGTGACTAGCGCATCGCCTGCGGAAGGGAAATCGTTCACGGCGGCAAATCTCGCGCTCACGCAAGCGCAGCTTGTGGGGAAGCGGATCGTGCTCGCCGATTTCGACTTTCGCCGCCCTACTATCGATAAGCTGTTCCGGATCCCGCCCTCTCCCGGCATTACCGACTATCTGCGCGGGCAGGTGCCTCTCGGGCAGGCGATCCGCCGGGTGGAAGGGACTAATCTGTATATCATGACGGCCGGTCAATCCGTGCCGAACCCGCTGGAGCTACTGAATCTAAAGGAATGCCGATCGCTGATGCTTTCACTGCGGGATGCCTTCGACTGGGCGATCATCGATAGCCCGCCGCTGTTATTTGCCGCCGATGGCAATCTCCTGTCGACCATGTGCGATGGCACGGTCCTGGTGGTGAGGATCGGCTCCACGACAATCGATGCCGTGACCCGCGCTTTGCAGTCGCTTTGTGAAAACAACGTGCTTGGCATTGTGGTCAATGGCGCCCGGCGCGGAGAACTTTACAGCAAGTACACCTACTATCACGACTACTATTCGCCGCGGACACAGACCCAGGAAGACAGCGCCTAAAAACTTGCGCGGCAGGCGACGGGTTCCTCGTAGTTCGCTGTGTATCCTGAAGTCTTTGGAAGGGGAGACCTCTTGCATCAATTACGCTGGAACGCGCCCTTACATCAGTGGGTAGTGGTTTCTACTCACCGCCAGGAGCGGCCGCAGATGCCGGCAAACTGGTGCCCTTTCTGCCCAGGGTCGGGCCGCGTTCCTCAAAATTATGATGTACTGCTGTACCCGAACGACTTTGCCGCCTTTTCTTTCGATACGGAACCCTTTCAACCGCAACACGACGATCCGTTCGCGACGACGGGGGCCCGGGGAACCTGCGATGTGGTTCTGTACTCGCCGAACCACACGCTTCCTCCCTCTCAACTGACAGTCGAGAACTGGCGGAAAATTGTGGATCTATGGACTCACCGGACGGCCGATCTCGCCGCAAACAGCGAGGTGGCGTTTGTGGCCCCTTTTGAGAACTCGGGCGAAGCCATCGGGGTCACTATGCCCCATCCGCATGGCCAGATTTACGCGATGCCCTTTATTCCGCCGAATATTCAAACGGAGGTCGAATCGTGCCTGGCGCATGCCGCGCGGCATGAGGGGGCCTGCCTGTTCTGTCATTTGCTAGCCGAAGAACTGCGCCGGAACGAACGCATTGTGGCGCAAAACGATTCGTTTGTGGCATTTGTTCCTTTTGCAGCCCGCTTCCCGGAAGAGGTGGTGATTTACCCGCGCCGGCACGTCGCCGGTCTTCCGGAGCTTGGCGGCAACGAGCGAGCGGATCTTGCCGGAATCATCAGCGTTATGCGCCGCAAATACGACAATCTCTACGGGTTTCTCCTGCCGCTGATGATGCTGATCAAGCAGGGCCCGCTCCAATCGAGCGGATCAATCTATCAC
>JAICLJ010000164.1 GCA_025927575.1 Bryobacteraceae bacterium
ACAGTTCTGCTCGAACCGCAGTCCCTTGGCTCCACGAAAGCCGTGACCCCTAGCGACCGGGTCCGGTTCGGCATGATCGGCATCGGCATGCAAGGGTCGGGATTACTTCCGAATGCGATCAGCTTGCCGGGTGTCGAGTGCGTCGCCGCGGCCGATCTTTATGACGACCGGCACACGCTGGCGAAGCAAATCACGAACAATTCGAGCTTGCCGACCACGAGAAAATACCAGGAATTGCTTGACCGCAAAGACATCGACTGCATTGTCGCCGCAGTACCCGACCACTGGCACAAGCGCGTGGTTGTGGATGCCTGCAACGCCGGTAAAGATATCTACTGCGAGAAGCCGATGTCGCACAAGGCGCCCGAAGGATTCGAAATGATTGCGGCGTCGCAGAAAAATAATCGCATCGTGCAGATTGGTTCGCAGCGCGTCAGCTCCGTGTTATGCGCGAAAGCCCGTGAGCTGTATCATGCGGGCGCAATCGGCGACGTCGAAATGGTGGAACTGACCATGGGCCGCAACAGCCCAAACGGAGCCTGGGAATACCCGCCGCCGCTCGACGCTTCGCCGGCGAACCTGGATTGGGATACCTGGTTGAACGACGCGCCGAAGATTCCATTCGACAAGTACCGCTTCGCGCGCTGGCGCTGCTGGCGGGAATACGGCACCGGTGTCGGCGGCGATCTGATGGTGCATCTGATCAGCGGCATGCTGTACACGCTCGGATGGAACGAGGCGCCACGATCGGCATCGGCACTGGGCGGAATCTTCCGCTGGAAGGACGGCCGGAACATGCCGGACATACACGCGGTCCTGTTCGACTATCACGGAATTCCCGTGTACGTCCGGCTGGGGCTTGGCACGGAAACACCCGAACTTGCGCGCTTCATGGGCCCGAAAGGGATACTTGATGCCAGCGGTAACGAGCTTCGGTATTCACCGCAAACCGGAAAGGATACGGAGCCGAGTTACTACTCAGCCAGTTTCCCCGCGAAAATGCGCGAAGAGTACGTCAGCCAGTGGCACGCGAAACACGATCCCGTCCCCGGACACGAACCATTGAGCGATGGCGCTCTATATGAAGGCCACAACTGGGACGACGTAAAGCCGCACCTGTGGAACTTCTTTCAATCGGTAAAGACACGCAAACCGGCAGTTGAGGATGCCGTGTTCGGCAATCATGCCGCGCTTGCCTGCCACATGGCGAACGAGTCGTATTTCAGAAAAAAGCCGGTCTTTCTGGACGCGGCATCGCACACCATCAAAAGCTAGGATTGCGAGCACTTCTTCACGACAGCTGAATTGCCTGGGGCTTGCTTGTGCAGAGCATATCGTGTGCGGCCTTACCCGTGCAATCATTCAGGGTTTCCATCGCATCTAGGAAAGCTCGTATGCGGCGCACGTATGCGATGATTCAAGGGCATGTCCGACCCGCTGATTGAGGCTGCGCTGGCGGCGCGGGAACACGCTCATGCGCCGTTTTCTCGATTCAAAGTGGGTGCCGCCATTGCAACGGAATCCGGTCTCATCTTCACGGGATGCAATATCGAGAACGCAACGTTCGGTCTGACAATCTGCGCCGAGCGTGTGGCGGTGTTCAAAGCCGTCTCGGAAGGATCGCGAGATTTTCTCCGCATAGCGATTGCCACGGATTGTGAGACCCCCGCTCCGCCTTGTGGAGCGTGCCGCCAAATTCTATGGGAATTCTGCGGGGACATCGAGCTAGTGCTCGTCAATTTGCAAGGCAGATTCGAAACCGCGTGTCTGCGCGACATTTTCCCGAGGCCGTTTGATGCATCGCTTCTGTAGAGCAGCCGCAATCCTGCTGCTGGCCTGCTTAGCGGCCGCGGCCGAGCCGGCAGATTGGATCATACGCGCACGCTACGTCCTGACCATGAATCCGCAACGCCGGATCATTGAGAACGGCGCGGTTGCAATTGGCGGCGATAGCATTCTCGCGGTGGGCGCAGCGGCGGAAATCGCGAACCGCTATACCGCCCAACACACGCTCGACCGCCCCGACGCGCTGATCATGCCGGGCATGATCGACACGCACACGCACGCCGCAATGTCCCTGTTCCGCGCCATGGCCGATGACAAGCGGCTGCAAGACTGGTTGTCGAATTACATATTTCCCGCCGAATCGAAAAACGTGAACCCGGATTTCGTCAAATGGGGAACGGAACTAGCTTGTCTCGAAATGTCACTTGCCGGAATCACGACGTACACCGACATGTACTATTTCGAGGATACGGTTGCGGCTGCGACGAAGCGGGCGGGGTTGCGCGGAGTGCTGGGGCAATCGGTCATCGGCTTCCCGGCGCCGGATTACAAGACATGGAAAGAAGCCATCGCCGGAGCGGAGCGCTACATTCGAAACTACAAGAGCGATCCGCTGATCGTGCCGGCCGTCGCGCCCCATGCCATTTACACAACACCGGACGAGGCTTTAGTCGCCGCGCACCGGCTCGCCATAAAATATCATGTGCCGCTGCTCATCCACCTTTCGGAAACGAAAAAGGAAGTGGACGACGCAGTGGCGAAACGCCACGTAACGCCTCCGGAAGCGCTTGCCAATCTCGGTGTGCTCGATGGGCGGGTGGTTGCCGCGCACTGCGTTTGGCTAAACGAACGAGATATTCAAATCCTGAAGAATCATTCGACCGGGGTAGCTCATTGTCCGTCGAGTAACATGAAACTCGCGAGCGGCATCGCGCCGGTGACGGCAATGCTCCAGGAAGGTTTGAACGTCGGTTTGGGCAACGATGGATTTGCCGGCGGCAACGATACCGCGGACTTGATGTCGGAAATGAATATTGCGGCCAAGCTGCAGAAGGTGGCCCGCATGGACCCGGAGGTGCTGCCGGCGGAGCAGGTAGTCGAGATGGCAACCATACGCGGAGCCCGGGTGCTCGGGCTAGATAAAGAGATCGGTTCGCTCGAGGCCGGCAAGCGAGCCGATCTCATTACGCTCTCACTTACCCCACCGAATGCGATTCCGATCTACAACGTCTATTCGCAGGTGGCCTATGCCTCAAGAGCGGCCGACGTACAGGACGTATTCGTCAATGGACGGTTGATCGTCAGCAACAGGCGCATGCTAACACTGAACCAGCAGGAGATTTACGCTCATATTCGTGCGTGGCAGAGCCGCATCGAGGCGACCCTAGCGCAGACTGCCCATTAGGTTTATTGCGATATAGAACGCCCTGGGGTTCTCCTACCCAGAATGTGTGGAGCACATCCCCCACTATTCTTTAGCAAGAAGAATCGACAAAAGGGGGGTGCTATGCGTGCGTACATGAGGCGGAGCGTGTTTATAGCGACCGCAATGGGAATTGCCGCCCTAGCTCCACTTCAGGCTTCCACGATCACGTCCTATAACTTCACCGCTTGGCAAACGACGGTACAGGCAGGCAGCGCACAGGACGTCAACTTCGCAGGATTGCCATACATCTCGTTTGGATCGTCCGGCTACACAACCAGCGATGGATTCAACATTACGGGGCCAGACGGTGGAACAACAAACCTTCAGGGACTTCTATTTAACGGGTACCCATCCTTAAAGGGTGGAAGCGATGCCGGCGCACAGGTTGTTGTGACACCTCCATCGGGAGAAACGGCCCTGGTTTTCTCGTTCGGCAGCAGCCCTTCGGCATCTAGTTACACATTGACACTCTCCGACGGCGAAATCTTCAACCTGGCGTCGGACACGTCACTGTTTGGCATTTCCGTTTCGCATCCGATCACGTCTGCTACGTTTGCGTCTACTCCGGGCTCGAGTTTTGTGCTGAGCTATATCGGATACGGTACAACCACTCAGACGCTCGATGGCGATTCGTCAGACCCAAGTTCAACGCCCGAGGTATCCACTCTGCTTCTCATCGGCACAGGTTTGCTGATAATGGGCAAGTTCCGCCGTGGTTCGTTGTTCTGATCAGGCGTTTCATCCAATCTCGGGAACGTGCTCTTTCAAACACGGGCGAGGCGCCTCGCGACGAACAATCTATTCGGAAATGAGTCTTTTCGCGCGTCTGGCGATACTCTGGTAAGCACCCGAAAAGGATGCTCGATCACATGCTCTCGCCATTCATGCACATCATACCCGCCGCCGTACTCGCCTCACTCCTGGCTCTGCCACACGCGCGGGCGGCAACGCGGGATCTTGCACCCCGTCCTCCGATGGGCTGGAATAGCTACGATACTTATGGCGGCGATGTAAATGAAGCCGAGGTTCGCGCGAACGCCGTCTCTATGGCGAAAAACCTGAAGCAGCACGGCTGGAACTATGTTGTCGTCGACTTCTACTGGTACTTCGAGCACCCCGAGCCAGACGTCATCCTGGATTCAAGCTGGAAAGATGCCGTCATGGATCAATATGGCCGGCTAATGCCCGCCGTGAACCGCTTCCCCTCGGCTACCGGAGGCAAAGGGTTCAAGCCGCTGGCCGACTACGTTCATTCCCTCGGCCTCCAATTCGGCATCCACATCATGCGTGGCATTCCACGAGCGGCCGTAGCCCAGAACCTGCTTGTCAAAGGCACGAACGCGCATGCCGCCGATGTTGCGGACAAAAAGAACGATTGCGATTGGTCAACCGTGATGTGGGGCGTCGACACCCGCAAGGCTGCCGGCCAGTCCTACTACGATTCCATCGTCGAGTTATACGCCAACTGGGGCGTCGATTTCATCAAGGCCGACGACATGTCGTTTGCGAAGAGCGCGATCGGCGAGGAATATCACAAGCCTGAAATCGAAGCGCTGCATCGCGCGATTGTGAAGTCGGGGCGCCGCATCGTGCTCAGCCTTTCGCCCGGTCCAACGCCGCTGAGCGAGGCCAAGAATGTTATGAAGTACTCGCAAATGTGGCGCATTTCCGGCGACTTCTGGGACAACTGGCAGAGCCTGCGACGTCAATTCGATCTTTGCCGCGACTGGACCCCTTATCGCGGCCCGAATCACTGGCCCGATGCCGACATGCTGCCTCTCGGAAAACTGCGCGTTCGCGGCTTTAAGGAACATGAACGGCAATCCCGCTTCACGCCCGCGGAGAAACAGACGATGCTGACACTGTGGGCCATTGCCCGCTCGCCGCTCATGACCGGCGGCGACTTGCCTTCGATGAGCGCGGCGGATCTGGCGCTTTTGACGAACGATGAGGTGCTTGCCGCCGGCCAGAACAGCCGCGGCAATCACGAACTGTTCCGGCGCGGCGACATTATCGGCTGGGCCGCAAAGGCGAATGCCGACGGCGGCAGGCAGAAATACCTTGCGCTCTTCAATACAGGCGATTCAGCTGTAATGGCCAGCGTCTCCGCCCACGACCTAGGCGCCAAACGAAGCATGCTGGTCCGTGACCTCTGGAACCATAAGGATCTTGGATCGTTTGCTGGAAGCTATTCGACGATCGTTCCCGAGCACGGCGCAGTGCTTTACCGCGTCCAGCTATAACTAATTTTATCGATTTCGCTGCAGATCACCACTCAAATCAAACTCGTTACAGGGTGCCTCGCTGTGTAATTCATTGCGGCCGAAACAAAAATGCCCTTAGCAGCAGCGTGACCTTCGTGCTTGTCGGCACATCGATGCGGCGGCTTAGCACGGAATACTCAGAAGACTCAATACGGGATAGAAGGCTCATATAAATCTTCCGGAGCGCCCAAAGCGACGGACGACTCTGCTCGTGGATCAACTTTCCGAGACCTGCCGATTCGTCGTAATATTTGCGCGCGCGCCCCGCCTCGAAGTGCATAAATTCACGAAACCTTTCCGTCTCAGTTCCGCGTATCAACTGATCCGGAGTAACTCCAAAGCGTTCAAGATCCTCCGCCGGCAGATACACTCGACCCAGACCCGCATCCTCTCGGACGTCCCGGATGATATTAGTCAACTGAAAAGCTACGCCACACTTTTCAGCAAGTATTAGCGCCTTGACCGATTTAAATCCAAAGATGTAAATGATCGTCAGCCCGACGACCGATGCAACCTGATAACAGTAACGATACAGTTCGTCGAATGTTTGCAAGGCTCGCGGCTCAAGATCGGACGAAACCCCGTCGATCATCTCGAAGAAAAACCTATGCGGAATCTTATACCGCCGGACCGTGTCGTGAAATGCAGGCCACAGCGCATTGCTGCCGAACTCCCCCGCTAATGCCCAGCGCAACTCGACGCGCCAGTTTGTTATTTTCTCGCGCAGTTTCGGTGCCGCGCCTTCTCCCGGCTCATCGCTCAGGTCGTCGCAATAGCGATTGAAGGCATACACGGCGCACATCGCATCGCGCCGCGGCTTATCCAGCACCAGAAATGAATAGTAGAAATTCTTTGCGCGGGAGCGAGCAACCTTCCGGCAATATTCGTAAGATTCTTCGAGCGAAACCGCCATCGTCAACGCGCAATCACACGCGGAAGGCAGCGAAGCAAAATCGCCGCGCGCTCCCATTTTGAAATCGTGGGACGGGCCGTCAATACGTTATAATTCCGCTCACGGATTTTGCGCAGAACGCGAAGACCGCCGCTGCTGAAGAGTTCCAGGTCGAGAGCAAGCCGGCGATCGACCGTTCCAATCAGGGGAAAGCCCTTGTCGAAAAGATCCTGGGCGACGTCGACTGCTTCGCGCATTACGCTTTCGAAGCGTTCATTGTAGCGGCGCGCAAACAACTCTTCTACCGTGTAATCGTGCTTTCGAAGGAGAGCTAGCGGGAGATACACGCGATCCTTGGCCATATCCACCGTCACGTCCTGCCAGAAATTCGCAAGTTGGAGCGCCGTGCATGTGTGATCCGACAGCCGCTGCCGCTCTTCATCCCGATAGCCGCCCAGATACAGCACCAAATGACCCACTGGATTCGCCGAGTTCACGCAGTAGCGGAACACGTCCTCCCAGTTCTCATACCGCTTAACGCGCTGGTCTTGTTCAAACGCCTGAATCAGGCGGTCGAACGGCTCCATCGGAATTTCGAATTTACGAACGGTGGAGCGCAGCGCCACAAAGACGGGATGCGAAGCATTCCCTTCGTACATCGCCTGGAGTTCACCGCGCCACCAGGCCAGCAGTGTCAAGCTCTGCTCACAATCGCCGATCTCATCGCCCAGATCGTCCGCCCACCGGCAGAAGGAATACACGTTATAAAAATCCTGGTGCAAGTGTTTCGGAAGCAAAAAGCTGACAACCTGGAAATTCTCGTAGTGATGCGTCGCCAGCCAGCGCGTGTAGGCGAGTGCCTCGGTTTCGGGATAAGTAGTCGAATCCGGCGCCACCTGCGCTACGTAATCCTTTGGCTGAAGAAAGGCGACGGCCATAGTCTCGCGTGCTAAGGAATGATAGCCGTCTTAATGTGGCCATTCGGCTTCATCAGGTCGCGCATCACCTTCAATAAATTGTCGAGCGGTTCCTCGCGATTCACCAGGTAATCCGATGTGACCTTTCCGGTCGCGACCGCGTGCAGCGAACGCCGGATGTGATCGGGGGTGTGATGAAAGCTCGCCCTACACGTAATTTCAGCGTAGTGAAGCAATTGTGTATCAAGCCCGACCCGAGTTCCGGCCGGGCAACCGCCAAAGAAATTGATGGCGCCGCCTTTACGCACCAATTGAGGAGCGAGCTCCCAGGTCTCCGGCAAGCCGATCGCCTCGATCGCCAGGTCGGCTCCACGCCCGTCGGTTTGCCGCCGCAATTCACCGATCGTGTTTTGCGGATTCTGCAGATCCAGTATCAGCCCGTCGTCTGCGCCTAGTCGAATGGCATTATCGATCTGAGACCGCCGCCTCGCAATCGCAATCACGCGCGCATTCAAAACAGCTTTTGCCATACGGACAAACATCAGGCCAATTGGCCCCAGCCCCATTACCGCAACCGTATCGCCCGGCAGCACAGCGCATTCATCCAGCCCGTGAAGGACACATGCAAGCGGCTCGACCATCGCCGCGTCCTGGTAGCTCAGATGCGGAGGAATCTCGTATGTATTCTTTTCCACGATTCGCGCGGGAATATGAATGAACTCAGCATAGGCACCGTTGTTGAACAGCAAGTCTTCGCAGAGATTCAACTGACCGCGCCTGCAAAAAAAACACTTCTCACAAGGAGCGGAATTCGCCGCCACCACTCGCTGGCCGACACGAAAACGCGTGACGCCCTCGCCGACGGCCGCCACGTCGCCGGCCAGTTCGTGCCCAAACAGCGCGGGCGGCACAATCATCTTCGCGTGATAACCGCGGCGAAAAACCTTTACGTCCGTTCCACACGTCAGAGCTGTCCGGACCCGAACCAATATCTCTCCAGCGCCCACCACCGGAACCGGTACCGATTCCAGGCGCACGTCTTCCTTGCCGTAAAGCACCGCCGCCCTCATCGTCGAGCCCATGTCAGTTAGACTCCTGCGGATGAACAACGACCTTCAGAGATCTCTCGCTGGGATGGAGCGCCGTATCGATGCCTTGCCGGATGCGATGCAGCGGTACCCGATGCGAGATCAGCTTCTCCAGCGGCAAATCGCCGCCGAATACAAGCCGTGCGGACTCACGCTGCAGATCAACGTCTGCGCTGTAGGATCCCAATAGCATGCGTTCTCCTACACAAACATCGGCGCCCGAGATCTCGATACGGTCGACCGCTGATGTTTGTGCAAATAGAAGCACCTTTGCACCCGGACGTGAGATCTTCAGAGCTTGATCCACGAGGCCCTTTGCGTTCGTCGCCACGATAACTGCATCGGCGCCCCGGCCCGATGTCCTACCTTCTAGGGTACGCTCAAAGCCCGCCGTTCGGGGGTCAATTGCAATCGCGCCAAATTGCGAAGAGAGCTCCAGCCGGAAAGGAATTGTGTCCGAAGTAATCACGGTGGCGCCTGTGCGCCGGGCGAGCATCGTAAAAATAAGGCCGATCGGGCCCTGGCCGAGCACCGCAACTACATCACCTGGCTCCAGATTGAGCATCGAAACGCCCTTCAGACAGGTATTGACGGGTTCCACCCAGCAGGCTTGGTCGAAACTCACGCCTTCCGGAATGACCTCGATCCCTCGTTCGACAATCCAATCCATCGCGCGGACGTATTGCGCGAAGCCGCCGCCGGCAGGCTCGTATCCCGCCGTGACCCCGACTCTCTTATAAACAGGGCACTGCGCGTACAAGCGGCGCCGGCAGTAGAAACAATCTCCGCAAGGGATGTGATGAAAGACGATGACCCGGTCGCCAGTCCGGAACTTTCTCGCGTTCGCCCCCGCCGCAACAATGACGCCCGCCGTCTCGTGGCCGTAAATTCGCGGCCCAGGCAGAAGATCGTATTCGATCTTCTTCAAATCAGTGTGGCAAATGCCGCACGTTTCCACGCGAATTAGCACTTCGCCCGGTCCGGGAACGGGAATGTCGATCTCCTCGACCGAGACCCGGCCTTCGCCTTGGTAGACAGCAGCTCGCATGGTTTCCAGCATTCTATTGCCGCGGGTCTCCCGCCGGTAGCTCGCTGAACTGAAATCTGCAACTTGCAAGAAATGCTCCCAACGTACCCGCGGCATCTTCAGATCGGCGCTTCAACTGAAAGAGGCGCGGCATAACACCGGGGTGGGTTAATGCGTAACTCACAATTTTCCCACGTGAGAACCGGCCGTCGGTAGTCCGCATCCTGTTGAAATCCATTACTAATTCTTCATCAAGGATATCCGTCACAACTTTGACGCAGCAAAAAGGCAAACCAGCCGTTGCGGTACGTTGCCCCACACCCGCAGCTTCCATTTCGACGGCGATTGCACTGGTTTGGGCGAGCTCTTTCTTTTCGTTAGAACTGCAGGCGACGTGGTTTGTCGACGCGATGGCACCCTGAGTGTAAGGTGTGTCGCAATCAATCGAGCGGCAGTCAAATTCTGTGCCGTCGTCAACCGCCAGGATTTTTGAAGCAACTAGAATGTCGCGCTCATGGACTGCGGGATCTAAAGCGCCGCAGAGGCCGGTGCTGACCACAGCCTCCAGTTTTGACGCCGACAGTTCAGCCATAGAAGTCGCGCGCAACGCAACCTCCACACAACGCGAAGCTAATTTGGGGCCCGCTCCATTCGCGGCCAACAAAAAGCGCCTCCCTTGCCAGACGCCTTCTTCGGCATAATCAAGCGGCCATTTGAGCGGGCGGCATCCGGTTAGCCGCTGGCCCAGCGGCTTTAGTTCAAAGGCTTCCGACGCGACGAACAAAATGGCCATCGTCAGCAGTACCCGTTCTCGCGAAACCATACGACGGCGCGATGCAACGCCGCATCTACCGGACCTGGTGCAAAATTTAGTTCGCGGGACGCCTTCTCGTTAGTGACAAACATTTTCTTTCGCGCCATCTTCACACCCTCGAGCGGGACTCTTGGTGCTGTTCCGCTCATATTTGCCCATGCGGTGCTCGCAACCCCCGCGGCATACGCAAGCGCGTAAGGGGCCCTGATTGTTGGCGCCTTCTTTCCTGTGAGAGCAGCTAGCCGGCTCAGGATCTGCTGAAGTGTGAGGTTCTCGCATCCCAGAATGTAGCGCTCACCCACACGGCCCCGCTCGCATGCGAGCAGATGCCCTCCGGCCGTATCGCGCACATCCACCAGATTCAATCCCGTGTCGACAAACGCGGGCAACTTGTCCCGTAGAAAATCCACTATGATTTTGCCGGTCGGCGTTGGCTTCCAATCATGATCGCCGATCGGCGCAGTGGGATTTACGATGACCACAGGCGCCCCTTCGGCGGCTTTGTGAAGCGCCACCCGCTCCGCAAGCCATTTCGAGCGTTTGTAGTGCCCGGGCATGTCGGCGATGGATATGGGCGTGTTCTCGTCGCCGGGGTGGTCCTGCGGCATGCCGATGCAGCCGACCGTGCTGGTGTAGACGACGCGCTCGACGCCGGCGCGGACAGCGGCATCCAATAGGTTGCGTGTGCCATCGACATTCGAATGATAGAGGTCATCGGGATGTTTTGACCAAAGCCGATAATCGGCCGCCACATGAAACACCAGTTCGCATCCTTGCACCGCAGTTTCCAGCGAATCCGAATCGCGCAAATCGCCGGATACACGCTCGACATCCAATTCACGCAGCTCACTTGCCGGGCGGCACAAAGCCCGAACCCGGTACCCTCGTTCCGTCAGCAGACGAGCCACGTGCCACCCAAGAAAACCGCTTGCGCCGGTCACGAGTGTGGGTTTCACAGAACTGTTCGACGATTGCGCCGGGTCCGGCCCATCACAGATCC
>JAICLJ010000265.1 GCA_025927575.1 Bryobacteraceae bacterium
CATCGAAGTATTTCGGATCGCCGGCTTCCTTGCCGATCTCCGCGAATGCGCCGACAAGCTGCTGCGCTTCATCGCTTGTCAGAATACGAGCGCGGGAGAGAGCACGCGCGAAGGCCTGCGATCCCGCAATATCGGCCTGCACGAGTTTCTTGTCAAAGTGGAGCGATCCGGAAAATTGTTCAAAGGTCGCCGAAGGTCCGGTTTCAAATCTGCCGCCCCAGAGTTTCATGTGTGTTTGGTGTCCTTGTTGCTGGGCCACTGCGAAATACGAGGGCCGCGCTGAACCCGGCCGCCGAAACTACGATAATCACGGAGCCGAACGTGTAAGCGGCCTGTCGCGTAAGATTTGCCTGCGCCTGGAGATGATCGTTAGGCTTTTTGGCTCGGACTGAAGGGTTTTGCGCTCACATTTCGTGCCACGGGCGGGCTATTTGAACTCGAGAATCTCTTTCTCTTTCGCTTTCGCGGCCTGGTCAATCTTCGAGATATTCCCGTCGGTGATCTTCTGAATGGAATCGAGAGCCAGCCGTTCCTCGTCCTCGCTGATTATTTTGTCCTTCATCAGCTTCTTCAGGTGCTCATTTGCGTCGCGGCGTACGGTGCGGAGGCCGACGCGGCGCTCTTCGGCAATATGGCTAATTTTCTTCGCCAAGTCGCGCCGGCGTTCTTCGGTGAGCGGCGGAATCGGCACGCGTACAATTTTGCCATCGTTGCCCGGATTCAGCCCCAGATCGGCGCTGCGGATTGCCTTCTCGATAGTCGCCAGCATCGACGTATCCCAGGGCTGGACGGTAATCAGCGCGGGCTCGGGCACGTGCAACTGCGCCACCTGGTTGAGCGGGACGCTTGACCCGTAGGCTTCCACCCGCACGTTGTCGAGCAGGCTGATGGACGCGCGGCCGGTTCGGACCGTGCTCATTTCGTGCTGCATCTCGGTGAGCACTTTCTCCATGCGGCCCCGCGCCTCCGCCTCCACCTGCTTCACGTTCTCAAATTTATTGCCGCCTGATGCCCCGGCTTGTGGTTCATTCTTCATAACGCCCGAAACCCTTATGCTATCGAATGATAGTGCCGATTGGTTCGCCCATCGCCATACGCATTATATTTCCGGTCACGGTCAGATTGAAGACCACAATCTCCAGGTTATTGTCGCGGCACATCGCCACGGCTGAAGCATCCATCACGGCGAGCGATTTCGCAAGCACTTGGGTATAGTCGATTTCCGAAAATTTGATCGCGTCGCCGAACTTGTGCGGGTCCTTGTCGTAGACGCCATCCACCCGGGTGGCTTTGGCGATCACGTCCGCTTTGATTTCGAGAGCCCGCAGTGTTGCCGCCGTATCCGTCGAGAAATAGGGATTCGAAGTGCCCGCCGCAAAGATGACGACACGGCCCTTCTCCAGGTGGCGTATCGCCCGCCTCCGGATGTACGGTTCGGCAACCTGGTGCATCTCGATGGCGGTCATTACCCGCGTCGGCACGCCTTGCTTCTCCAACGCATCCTGGAACGCCAGCGCATTTATCACCGTCGCGAGCATACCCATGTGATCGCCCGTCACACGGTCCATGTTTCTTGCGGCGGCCGCGACGCCTCGAAAGAAATTGCCTCCGCCCACGACAAGGCCGATTTGTACCTTGGTCCGGGCCACTTCCGCAACTTCGGCCGCCAGACTCTGCACACGCTGGGGATCGAGACCGAAGGAGTGAGCGCCGGCCAGCGCTTCCCCGCTGATCTTCAGAAGAATGCGTTGATATTTCACGATGCGCGTGTTCGACTCGACGATAATTGGCAACTGCTCCTTGCCCCACTCTAAAAAAACGCCGGCTCACTGGAGCCGGCTGCTCATTTCAACTTATTGGGTTACTGGAAGCGGGGATGCTTCCGCTCCCGATGTGTCCGCCGCCTCGCCAACTTTGTAACGAACAAAACGCGCCACTTTCGCCTCTCCCAAGCCATCCGCCTTGGACCGGATCAATTCGCCTACGGTCATGGCATTGTCCTTGATGAACGGCTGTTCGAGCAGGCACACTTCTTCAAAGAACTTGGCAAGCCGGCCCTCGGCAATCTTGTCCACCATCTTTTCGGGTTTGCCTTCTTTCAAGGCGCGCTCCCGCTGAATGGCCTTCTCGCGCGCCAGGGCGTCCGCCGAAACGTCTTCCCTCGAGATAAACTGCGGATTTGCAGCTGTCACCTGCATGGCGATGTCGCGCACCAGCGTTTCAAAGTCCGCCTTAGCGATCGCAGCCTCCGGAGCGTGAATCTCAACGAGCGTGCCCACTTGCGCACCCGTATGGACGTACGATCCAATCAAACCGCTGCCGGAGACATGCAGCAGCGCAAAGCGGGACACTGAAATGTTCTCGCCCAGCTTTGCGATTTTGCTCTTAATAATGTCGCTTACGGTCTGGCTCTTGTCCTTTGTGAACTGCTGCTCGTAGAGCGCGACCGCGTCCGCGGCGGCGTGCGCCACCTCGTCGTTCCGGACATGTGTCGGCTTCAGTTCGGCAATATGCTCCGTGATGTCGCGAACGAGATTCTGAAAATCCTCGGTCCGCGCCACAAAGTCCGATTCGCAGTTGACTTCCACTATGACGCCCGACTTGTCGCCCTCGACGATCTGAACTCCGAGCAAGCCCTGCTTGGTCGAGCGGCCTTCCTTCTTCCCTGCGGACGCCAACCCGCGCGTCTTCAGCACGTCAACCGCCTTCTGAATATCGCCGCCGGCCTCTGCCAGAGCTTTTTTGCACTCCAAAAAGCCGGCGCCGGTCATTTCCCGGAGCTGTTTTACAAGCTGCGCACTTATCTCAGCCATTGTATTTCCTCGCACACGGCAAGCGAGGAGCGGCATGCCTCGCATGACGCTCATCGCTCGCACACAATTCAGTCTAATTTCTTATGGCTCGGCAACCGAGCCGGCTAATGTCTCCGGCGGCTCGCTGCCCGGGCCCTTGCGCGGCGTTTCAGACGGTTCTTCGCTGGTCGCCATGCTCTCCGAGATCAACTGCTCAGCGTACTTCGGATCCAGATACTGAGTGTATTCTGTCTCCTCGCCTTCAGCACTCTGTTCCTCTTCGCCGGCAATCTTTTCGCCGCCGAATTCCTGTTCGGTTGCGAGCGTGCGGCCTTCGACTACTGCATCGGCAATCTTTTGCGTAAACAGCCGGATTGCGCGCAACGCGTCGTCGTTACCCGGAATCACATAGTCGACTTCGTCCGGATCGCAGTTCGTATCGACAACGCCGACCACCGGAATACCCAATTTACGGGCTTCCTTGACAGCGATCGCTTCTTTGTTGGAGTCGATCACAAACATTACATCCGGCAGGCCCGGCATATCCTTAATGCCGGCGAGGTTCTGCTGGAGATGCTTGCGCTCGCGTTCCAACCGCCCGATTTCCTTTTTTGCGCGGCCTTCGTAGGCGTTGTCGGCGGCCATCTCGTCGAGTTCTTTCAGCCGCTTGATGGAGCGCTGCACCGTAATCATATTGGTCAGCAGTCCGCCCAGCCAGCGCTGGTTTACGTAGTATTGTCCGGCGCGCGTTGCTTCTTCGGCGATGGCTTCCTGCGCCTGCCGTTTCGTGCCGACAAACAGAACGCTTTTGCCCTGCGCCGACATCTCGCCCACGAACCGCATCGCATCCTTGAAGAGCTTAAGCGTCTTCTGCAGGTCGACGATATAGATCCCATTGCGTTCCCCAAAGATGTACTCTTTCATCTTTGGATTCCAGCGCTTGGTCTGGTGCCCGAAGTGAACGCCTGCTTCGAGCAATTCCTTCATTGAAATTGACGGCAAAATGCCTCCTTCACGAAATTACGAGGGGCGTCCTCGTTGTAACGGTCGACAGCTCGGGATCACGCGGCCCAAAGCGGAATTTGCGTGGCCAAGCCGCCGCCGGTTTGTGCAACAGGCGGCTCCGTGAGCCGCCTGTCACTAGGGGTAAGGTTTTGAACGAAATAGATTAGCGCTTGGAGAACTGGAAACGCTTGCGCGCGCCCTTCTGGCCGTACTTCTTTCGCTCATGCGCGCGCGGATCGCGCGTCAGAAAACCGAGCTGCTTCAGTTTAGGACGCAACTCCGGGTTGAACTCAATTAAGGCACGGGCCACGCCGAGGCGGCAGGCGCCTGACTGGCCGGTGACTCCGCCACCATCGGCGAGGATCAGAATATCGAATTTTTCGGACGTCTCGGTCGCAAGAAGCGGCTGGCGGACGTAGGCGCGGGCGGATTCGCTCACGAAATAATCTTCAAACGGCCGCTTATTGACCGTGATTTGTCCCTTGCCGGGCCGCAAAATAACACGCGCGGTAGCGGTCTTCCGGCGTCCGGTTCCCAAATGCTGAATCAACTTCGCTGGCACTAACTTCCTCTCTTACCTTCTCGCTTCTTTTCCCATATCCAGTACGACAGGCTTCTGCGCCTGGTGTGGATGCTGGTCTCCCGCGTACACCTTCAATTTGCGATACATCTGCTTACCGAGCTTGGTTTTGGGCAGCATGCCCGAAACGGCCAGTTCCACCATTTTCGCCGGCCGGGTCGCGCGCATTTTCGTTGCGCCCGTTTCAATGAGACCGCCCGGATATCCCGTGTGACGCCGGTAAAGTTTCTGTTGCTCTTTCGCGCCGGTCAGTTTCACCTTCGCAGCATTGACCACAATGACGTGGTCGCCCGTATCGATATGAGGGGTGTAGGTCGGTTTGTGCTTGCCCATCAAGAGCATAGCGGCGCGGCTCGCCACTCTTCCGAGTACGGCGTTTTGCGCGTCGATCACGTGCCAGGCACGTGCAATCTCATGCTCTGACGGAAATTCGGTACGCATGGACAGACTTGTTCTTTCTATCTCGAAAACTCGAAACAATTCATCCTACCTGATTGTAAATGCAGGTGTCAAACGCGCGGGCAGCCGGTTACCGAGATGCCGAACAAGCTTCCCGACGACTGGAGATCGCAGGAACGCCGCTGGGACCACTACCATTGGTTTCGGACTGGTGGCTTGATCGTGGCCATTCGCGCTTCTTATTATCATCCTTGGCGCGCGCTAACGGGCGCCGCCCTACCCGCTATTCCTGGAGCATCACAGGTCGAGAACCCTAAGATGTATGAATGGCCCGACAGCCGCCGCCTTCGATCCCGCTGGCCGCTAAGTGGAAATCGTGATTGAAGCTACGACTCTCTACATCCTGCTGATCGTGTTTGCCGCTACCTTCATTCGTTCAGCATTTGGATTTGGAGAAGCGCTGATTGCCGTCCCGCTGCTCGCCTTGCGCGTTCCGGTCGAGATTGCCGCTCCGCTGGCCGTGCTGTTGTCGATTACGGTCGCCGGCGTGGTCGTCGCGCAA
>JAICLJ010000080.1 GCA_025927575.1 Bryobacteraceae bacterium
CGACCGAACGCTATCGGCTGGCGGAGCGATAGGGATTGGCGATCGGTGGAAAGCCTGAATCATGGCGCGCCCCGCTTTCCCGATACAGCCGAAAAATACGAGGGCGGCATGCTGCCGTTTCCTTCGTTATTCGCGATGAGCGAGTCAGTGCAACTGGTGCTCGATCTGGGCTTGGAGGCGATTGAATCACGCGTCCTCGAACTGGCCGCAAAATTACGCGCAGAGTTACTGGCGCTAGGCGGCAGCGGATATTCCATACCGGGCGACGATACCCTGGAATCGCAGATTTTGCTGATGCAATTGCCGGACGTCGATTCGTCGCAGCTTGCCCGGTATCTGCAGGAACGGGAAATTCACGTATCGGCCCGCCACGACTTCCTGCGTGTGTCACCCCATTTTTACAACGATGAGAGCGACGTGGATGCGTTTGTCAGGGCGGTAAAAGCGCATCTGTAGAGACGAAGGGCCGGCCTCAGGGCTAGCGATTCGCACGCCAGCGCCGGAACCGCTCGATATATACAAGCAGATTAAACATACAAACGGCCACGCCTAGTGTAATCAGTACAGATTCCGGCAGATTCGGATAAACGATCGAATTGAGGTAATGCACCAGGAAGCCGCCGCGATAAGGATCAATGCCCACCTTTCCTTCAAGGAACTCTTCCGCGAGCGTGAGAGGACACGGCCATGGCCCCAGCTCAACCAGCAGTCCCCAGATGAGGGAAGCAATGTGGAACCCTGCGAGAAATGGTCGATTTCGCGTGAAGTAAGCACCGGCAATCACCCAGACAATCCAAGCCAGGTGCACGACGAGGACGACTTCAGCCAAAATCCGGTATGTCATTCGAGTTCGTCGGTTCCGATTAATGCGCGTGCTTGCGCCTTCTCACCTTACATTTGATGTCTACTGAACCCGCATTTGATATGTACTGAAATAGATGTCCACTGAAATCGGGAATCAGACCCGCAAACCGCTTGCCGTCATCACGGGCGGATCTAGCGGAATTGGCGCTACGTTCGCGCGCAGGCTAGCACCGGATCACGATCTTCTGCTTATTGCGCGGCGCAAGGAGCGGCTGGAGCAGCTTGCTGCGGAGCTTTCACGAACCTACGGATCGCACGTTGAGGTAATGACGGCCGACCTGACGGTTGAACAGGATCTCGCGGCACTCACGGAAAGACTCGAGACCGCGAAGGACCTCGCGCTGTTAGTGAACAACGCTGGGTTCGGAAGCCGGGGGCGTTTTTGGGAGTCTCCGATCGAAACGCAGGAGCAGATGCACCGGCTGCACGTAATGGCGCCTCTGCGTCTGACCCACGCGGCGCTCCGCAATATGGTGCTGCACGATTTCGGCGGAATCATCAATGTGGCCTCTGTTGCGGCGTTCGTGCGAAGCTCCGGCAGCACAAGCTACTGTTCAACCAAAACCTGGATGACGGTATTCACGGAAACGCTTCATCTGGAGCTAAGAAGCATCCGGTCAAATGTGGTCGTGCAAGTCCTCTGCCCCGGATACACATACTCGGAATTTCATGACACGCTGGGCGTCAATCGAGAGAAGCTGGCGCCGCGATCCTTTTGGCTGACGTCGGATGAGGTCGTGGATGCCTCGCTCGCAGGACTGCGGCAACGTAAGTTGTTTGTGATCCCGGGCTGGCGCTATCGCGTGCTGACGTCGCTGATGTCGAAAGTTCCGACGCGCCTGCGCCTGGCACTAGAAGCCGCGACGACAAAGACCCGGTCGGGACAACTGACTCCTTCAAAGCGAGAGCCGGCCGGCATCGGGCAAAGTGGTCCCGATCAGGCACGTGACCGGTAGGCTGCTCGATTCGATCTGCGTGCGTATGCCGTCATCAGGTTTCTGCGTAATCACAAGATGATCCGCCCATCTGAGCGTGTCTTCCAGGCGCGCATCCAGCAGCCGCCCGATGTGCGGAATTTGCTGAAGGATGAAATTGCGGTTACTGCCGTAGATCGCATCGAGTTGTATGTGCGGATCGAAGACTCGTACTTCGCGGCCTTTGCCAATTAACTGCTCAAGAAGAGCAACAACGGGGCTTTCGCGGAGATCGTCGGTGTTTTCTTTGAATGCGAGACCGAACACGCCCAGCCGCCGTGCGGGCAGATCCAGCAGCATGTCGATCGCCCGCCGCAAATGTTCCTGGTTGCTCGGCAGTGTGGCTTCGAGCAGCGGCAGCTTCAGATCGAGCCGGCTGGCGCGGTACGCGAAGGCTCGCAGGTCTTTCGGCAGGCACGAGCCCCCAAACGCAAATCCCGGCTTCAGATAGGCCGACGAGATATTGAGCTTGCGATCCGCGCAGAGAGTAGCCATCACTTCGGCGGCATCCATCCCCAGTGATCCGCATACAGTTCCGATCTCGTTCGCGAAGGCAATCTTTACGGCATGGAATGCATTGCACGCGTACTTGATCATTTCGGCAGCGCGCAGCGAAACAATGCAAGGCGCGACGTTCAGCGCGCGATAGAGCGAAGCGACGCTTTCAGCAGCGGCGGCATCGTTGCTGCCGGCGACGAGCAGCGACGGTTCCATAAAATCGGCGACCGCGCTGCCTTCACGGAGAAATTCGGGATTAGAGACGACGCGAACGCCGGGAAATCGTTCGAGCGGCCGGAGGATGTGTTCTTCGCAGGTCCCCGGAAAGACGGTGCTGCGGATAGCAAGAAGCGGCGGTTTATCGCGATCGGGAAGCAGCGCTTCAATTTCGCCTACGACGCGCCGGAGTTGTTCAAGCCCCAGGCTGCCATTTTTTTCCGAGGGAGTGCCGACGCAGATGAACGCTATATCCGCTTCGGCCATTCCCTCCGCGAGCGAAACGGTGGCGTCGAACCGCCCGAGCGCAACGGTATCGCGAACGATTTCATCTAGCCCGGGTTCATAGAAGGGAGCGCGGCCTTCGTTGACGCTGCGCACTTTGAATTCATCGCGATCGACTCCGGTGACACGGTAGCCCAGGCGCGCGAGACACGCCGCCGAGACGCAGCCGACATAGCCGAGTCCCAGGACGGCAATTCGCGAAGACATAGTAGATAGTATCGGGCAAGAAGGGCCGGCTTCTCAGTTCGCCGGCTTACCACTAACCAGACCAACGCCCGCTGCCGGCCTCTCGGGCACACAGCGGTCAGTCCAGATGATATAAACAGAGGTTCGTGCAACCTATATCTGCCAAAAAACCTTTCTTCGGCTGGTTCATTGTCATCGCCAGCATTGTCACCTTCGGCATCGCCGTGGGCGTGCCTTATTACAATCTGCCGTTTTTCTACGATTATTTCCAAAAGAGCTACGGTTGGCGCCTGGACCAGATCACTCTCGGTTTCCCTCTTGCGGCGCTGCTCACAATCTGGGTGGGCCCCGTCCTCATTCCGCGCTTCAGCCCGCGCAAGCTGATATTGGCGGGCACGGCGGCGACCGCTGTCGCGCTCTGCGGCTTCGGCCTGATGGGCGGCTCCATCTTCGTGTATTTCCTCTTTTGGTTTGTTTACACGATCGGATATCTCTTCTCCGGCCCCATTCCCCACCAGATTCTCGTTTCGTACTGGTTTCGCAAGAAGCGCGGAATGGCGATGGGGCTGGTTTACGTTGGCGTGGGCCTGTTCGGAGCGCTCGGAGCGAAGTTCGTTAAACCGCTGACCGAAGCGTATGGCTTTCACGCGGCGTTAATCGTGCTGGGCCTGCTGATGTTTCTGACATGGCCACTCGCCTTTTTTGTGCTCCGCGATAAGCCAGGAGAGAAGGGTTTGTTTCCGGACGGCCTCGCCACGCCGCCGCCCGATTTGAAACTGAAGCCGCATTCTTATGGTGCGCTTTTGAAGAGCTGGCCGTTCTGGTTGCTGCTGATCGGCAGTATCGCGTCTATCGGATCCATTGGGTCAATCAACTTTCACATGAAATTCGTGTTTCGCGATGAAGGCTTCACGAGTCAGAGCGCCCTTAACTCGGTATGGAGCACCGCGCAATTCTGGATCCTGATTTCGAGCATCGTCGGGCGGCTTAGCATCGGGTACTTCGCAGACGTGTTCTCGAAAAAATGGGTGATGACCGCGACCTATTTCATCGTCGCTGCGACGATCCCGTTGCTGCTCATGGTGCGTCCGCCGAAGGATCCGATGTTCTTCGCGATTGTATTCGGATTTGCGATGGGCGCGGACTACATGTTGATCCCGCTGATGGCGGCCGAGCAGTTCGGGGTGAATACGCTGGCGCGAGCGATGGCGATCATTCTGCCGGCAAATACGATAGGACAGACCTGGATACCGCAGGGTGTCTCCATCATGCGCGAGCACTATGGCAGCTACGGTACACCCATGGCGTGGGTGTTCGGCCTGGCGATCCTGGGGGCTATCGCCATTGCGATCCTGCCTCGGCATACGCCCTTTGTAGAACCAGCCGCGTCTGTGGAGGAGGCAACGAATGCGCCGGCTTAGCCACGAACGTGAGTACCAAATGGGCCACCAGTTGAAGACGTCCAGTCCGTTGAAAATCGCCAGCACTTAAGATCGCCCTACAGTCGCGGTTCGGTGCTGGTGTGCAATGCGGAATCGTTATTCATGGCGCAGCGCGGCCATGGGATCGAGGCGCGACGCTCTGCGGGCCGGCCACCAGGCTGCGAAGAGAGCCACCCCGAGCATCACGAGAACCACTCCGGTAATCGTGATTGGATCGTACGGCTTCAGCCCATACAGCATCGCCGCCACGTAGCGGGCTAGGCCGGCCGCCGCCATGATGCCGGCGACGATCCCGGCGACTGCGAGTAACAAGCTCTCACGCAGGATCATGCGAAGCACTCGTCCGCGCTGCGCGCCCAGCGCCATGCGGATGCCGATCTCACCGGTCCGCCGCGCCACGGCATAGGCAATCACGCCGTATATGCCAACGGCCGCGAGAATCAACGCGAGCAGTCCGAGGCCGGCGCTCAAAGCGGCAAATGCGCGCTCGTTCGAAATAGTAGCCTCGATCTGCTGGGTTTGCGTGCGTACATCGGAGATCGGCAGGTCCTTGTCTACGGAGCGAACGGCTTCGCGAATCGCTTTCACGATGCCGGCTTGGGTGGCTGCCGTTTTTACTTCGAATGTCATGGCTCCGAGTTCCGGGCTTTGCATGTAAGGAAGATAGAACGTTGGTGGAACCGGCCCACGAATCTCGCTATATTTTGCGTCCCCACAGATACCGACTATTTCGTATTCCGTGTCGTTCCCAAAAATTTTGCTTACTGGATTCGTATGCGGAAAGAATTGCCGTGCAAATTCCTGGTTCACGACGGCGACACGCTGCGACTTCGACCGGTCGTGTGCACTGAACGAGCGGCCAGAGAGAATAGGGATCTCCATGGTGTGGAAAAAAGCCGGATCAACGATGTTTCGCCAAGCGGGCTGCTCTTTTTCCGGACGGGAACCGAATCCTTTCGCCGATACCGATGTTGTGGACTTACCGTTTGCCACCACCGCATGCCTCGACAAGCTTGCCGATTGCACTCCTGGGATGGCAGCGAGCTTGTCCCGCATGCGTTCGAAAAGCGTTACGGTCTGCTCTTCTTTTTTGTAACGTGTATTGGGAGGATCAAGCATGAATAACAGCACGCGTGCCGGATTGAAGCCGAGATCTGTGCTTCGCAGGTTAGCCAGGGTGCGAATAAAGAGACCGGCGCCGACGAGTAGTATCACGGAAAGGCACACTTGTAGGACGATAAGCGCTTTGCCCGTTACCAACTTCGGAAGGCTCATGGTCGCGCGCACGCCGTCCTTTAACCCTGCGTTAATCTCCACGCGCGCCGATTGCCAGGCGGGAGCGAGGCTGAACAAAATGCCGGTAAGCAAGGTAACGCCAATGGACAGCAGCAACACGGGAACGTCGAACTGAGCCTCGAGCGGGTTCGGCATCCAGGAATCCACGAGCAAGCGAGGAATCGCATTGCGCAGCCCGTAGCCTGCGAGCACACCTGCCGCTCCTCCGATTCCGGCGAGCAGCAGACCTTCCGTGAGAAGTTGGCGCGATATGCGCCAACGCCCCGCCCCGAGCGCCAGCCGGACACTGATCTCGCGCTGCCGCGCCGTGGCGCGGGACAGAAGCAGGTTCGCAAGATTCGCGCAGGCGATCAGCAGCACCAGGCCAACAAGAGCCATCAAGACAAGCAGAGGCTTCCGAAACTGGCTGCGCAATTCGTCCAGGCCCCTCGAACCGCTTCCCAGCCGTAGCTGGGGCTGTGCGCGGTTCACTCTATTGGGAAGTGTGTCTCGTACGGTCCGTGTGAGCACGAGGTCCAGGGCTGCCTGCGCTTTTCCCTCGCTGATTCCTGGGTTTAGGCGCCCCATGATGAGAAGCCACCAGTTATCGGGATCGTTCAGAAGACTGCCGTTCTTCGCGGAATCATCGGGAAGGATGAGTGGCTGCATGGAGAGCGGAAAGAAAACGTCGGGACGGCCGCCAGTCTCCATTCCATGAAAGCGGGGTGGATTGACTCCGACGATGGTCATGGGAAACTGATTCAGCTCGATTTTTGCGCCGATAGCGGCGGGATCTCTCCCGAACTCCCGGGCCCAAAAGCCATCGCTGATTACCGCCACCGCCCTGGCCCCGGCCTTTGCGTCATCCGCCGCACCAATCGGCCTACCGATAATCGGCACGAGCCCGAGGCTCTCGTAATAGTTGCCGGATACCAACTCGCCATCAATGATTTGCGCCTGCCCATGGACAACTGCAGTCATATGTGAAATCGGCTTAAATGCAAATACAGCCTGAAAACCCGAATTCTGCCGCTGCATTGCTTTGAATATTGCGTAAGAGAATGAGGTGCTCGTCGTGCCACGAGTCGGTGTCGAGCTTACATCGCCGTCGAGCGAGTCCATCACGGTGTGTCGCCCCGATACCCATGAGAAAAGCCGGAGTTGTTCCGGATTCTTGACAGGAATCGTTTTCCAAAGCGCCGTTTCCATCAGCGTGAAAATCGCGGTGTTCGCGCCGATACCAAGGGACAGCGAAAGAACGGCAACCGCCGTGAATCCAGGCGCCTGGCGCAGCATGCGGAACGCGTATCTCAGGTCGGCAGCCAGTTCATAAACAAACCGCAGTCCCAGGGCATCGCGGCATTCCTCTTTTCGTGCTTCGATTGATCCGAATTCAACTTGGGCGCGGCGTTTTGCTTCTGAAGGAGGCACTCCGCTCCGGACAAGGTCTTCACAGTAGCTCTCGATGTGGAATCGAAGCTCACGGTCCATCTCCTGCTCCAGGCGCGGTCGGCGTGACACGGAGCGCCACCAGGACCGGAATCGCGCTGTGATCTTCATAACTCCTCCGGCACAATGCTTAATATTTGCGCGATCGTCTCCGCCATACGATTCCAATTGCGCACTTCTTCCTGAAGCTGTTTACGGCCGGCAGCCGTGAGCTGGTAGTACTTTGCCTTACGCTTGTTTTCCGATTCGCCCCATTCGCTTACGAGCAATCCATTGTGTTCCAGGCGGTAGAGGGCCGGATAGAGCGACCCTTGCAGAACCTCCAGACGATCCTTCGAGATCTGCCGGATCCGAAGTAGGACTCCATAGCCATGAAGAGGGCCGAGCGAGACAGCCTTGAGGATCAGCATGTCCAGCGTGCCCTGCAAAAGATCGATCTGTTTCCCCACTGCTCTCCTTTTACGTCTAGGAGTAGAGTATCTCTTCTTTCCTAGACGGTCAAGGAGAATTGTAGAATGCAATCTGGCTCTGAGCGCCGGGACGCCGCGTCCAGTGTGGCCGCGCGCCACAGCGCGTGAAAAGGGGCCGAATTGGCAGATTACCGCTGTCGATGGTGGAGCAGACACTCGTCTTGGCACCCGATCTCGTGCAAGCCCCGTCGAGACGAGTCTCGACGCTGTAGGCTAAGAGCCCACTGTCACTTAGTTTTGGTGGGGTAGACGCTTCGTCTGCGCTCGGCTCCCAGCCGCACTCTTCGGATCTATTGGCTTATCGAAGAGCCGGGTGAGGCGCTCAGCGCCGGCCAAGATCCTGCCCCACAAGGCACATGATCGGATGTGGGAAAAACTAAGCTAAGCGGCATTGGGCTGAGAGCGCGCCACTATGGCCCAAACTGTTCGTTATAGAGGTATGCTGCCGTGTTTCTTCTTCGGCATGGTGTCTACCTTATTCGCCAGCAGCCGCAAAGCCCGAATCACTTTCGGACGCGTCTCGTGCGGCTCAATTACATCATCGATGTAGCCGCGCTCAGCCGCGTCGAACGGATTCGCAAAGCGTTCCCTGAATTCCCGGACCTTGGCTTGCCGTGCCTGCTCCGGGTTGGAGGAGCGCCCAAGTTCGCGGCGATAAAGAATATTCACGGCGCCTTCCGGTCCCATCACCGCGATTTCGGCTGTCGGGTACGCGAAGTTCACATCCGTGCGCAAGTGCTTCGATCCCATCACGCAATAGGCGCCGCCGTATGCCTTCCGCGTAATAACTGTAATCTTCGGCACCGTGGCCTCGGCGTAGGCGTAGAGCAGCTTCGCGCCGTGCCGGATGATTCCTCCGAACTCCTGTTCTGTTCCGGGCAAGAATCCCGGCACATCCTCAAACGTCAGAATGGGAATGAGAAACGCATCGCAAAAGCGAACAAAGCGCGCGGCCTTCGTCGAAGAATTGATATCCAGGCACCCCGCCAGATGCGCCGGCTGGTTCGCCACAATGCCGACCGCAGCCCCGCCCACGCGCGCGAATCCGATCACGATATTGCGCGCAAAGTGTTCGGCGATTTCGAAGAAGTATCCGTCGTCCACGACGCGCCGGATCACATCCTTACTGTCATATGGCTTATTCGATTCTTCCGGAATCAGCGAGTCTAATTCAAGATCCTGCCGGTTTTCGGGATCGTTCGTGGGCACGTCCGGCACGCCATCGAGGTTGTTCTGGGGCAGAAATCGCATTAGCTCGCGTATGCTGCGCAGGCAGTCCGCATCGTCGACCGCCAGAAATTGGGCGACGCCGCTCTTCGTATTGTGAGTGAGAGCCCCGCCGAGCGTTTCCTTATCCACATCTTCGTGCGTAACGGTTTTGATGACATCCGGCCCCGTTACGAACATGTGGCTTGTGCGATCCACCATGAAAACGAAATCGGTTAAGGCCGGCGAATAGACGGCGCCGCCCGCGCAAGGCCCCATAATGGCTGAGATTTGCGGAACCACACCGCTTGCAAGTGTGTTGCGAAGGAAAATGTCCGCATAGCCGGCGAGCGACACGACGCCTTCCTGAATGCGGGCGCCCCCGGAGTCATTCAGCCCGATTACCGGCGCTCCAACCTTTAGCGCCAGGTCCATGATCTTGACGATCTTCTGCGCGTTGGCCTCGGAAAGCGAGCCACCAAATACCGTGAAATCCTGCGCAAACACGAATGTCGGTCGTCCGTGAATCAATCCGTGGCCGGTGACGAACCCGTCGCCATCGATGACAGACTGTTCCATGCCGAAGTTGCGGCAGCGGTGGCGCACGAGCTTGTCGAGCTCTTCGAACGAGCCTTCGTCGAGCAGCAGATCCACCCGCTCGCGCGCCGAAAGCTTACCTTCGCGGTGCTGGCGCTCCTTCCGTTCCGGACCGCCCCCCGCCTCCGCGCGCGCATGGCGCTCCCGCACCTTATCGAGACCGCTGCTGCTCATTTGCGTTCTTCGCTTCCTCCCGGTTCACATAATAGCCGTCGCGGGCGTTGACTTCGGCGTGGGGATGCTTGCGTCGGGCCGTTTCGCTTAATTCCACTCGAATATGGCGATAAGCGCCAGGCTGCGCTCCGGAAGGCGCATGATAGACGAGCGAATAGCGATTCCGAATCCGCTCCAAGACTTCCGCAAGCTTTCGTTCCGGCTTTGAGGCCGCGATGGCCTGCCCGCCAGTCGCCGCAGCCAGTGGGTAGACGTCGTCAAAGGCAAAATCAGGATTAATTACAGCGCCGGGCCGCGCGACCGGCGGATGCGGATGGCGGCCCACCACAATCGCATTCAGCAGCACATCGGCCGTGTACAAGGATCGCAAGACATCATCGTGGCGTACTCCATACGACATGCCGTCGTTATCGGTTACGATCAGGATTGCTCGGCGCTGCACCGTTGCCTGGCGGTTTCTTGCGAGGAATTTCGAGGCCGATAGGACGGCGGCGTTGATCCGCGTGCCGGAACCGAAGGGCTGCTCGTGGGACGCTTGTTCGATCGCCTGAGCGATCTCATCGGGATTGTTCGTCAGCGATTGCTCGATCCACGTGTCACGGCTGAAGACCATCACGGCCACCTGATCCTGCGGCGTTAGTTTGCGCAGCACGCTTCCGGCGATGGCGGCAATGTCCCGCAGATACTTTTGCACGCTACCACTTACGTCCAGCAGCAGCACGACTTCGAGCGGCACCGACGAGTGCCCGAAGTAGACGATTGGCTGGGGCCTGTTTTCGTCGAGAATCACAAAATCCTGCTGCGTCAATCCGTCCACCTGACGACGTCCATCGATCACTGCCGCATCGACCTGCACATCGGTCACGCTCGCACGGTAGGTCGGTGTTTGGGCCTGTGCACCGGCCGCCTGCTGGTTCGGGCCGGACTCGCCGGGAGTTTCGGGCAATGCCGAATACGCGCCTGTGCTCCAAATCGCCAATGAGACGATAAAACACAACGGCGCTCGCATGTCAGACATTGTCAACAGCAAAGGGGGATTCGTTCTTGGGACGGCCGGCCATATCGATCACGGTAAAACAACGCTGGTCCGCGCGCTGACCGGAATGGAAACAGACCGGCTGGCGGAAGAGAAGAAACGCGGCATTTCGATCGATCTCGGCTTTGCTCATTTGACGCTGCCGGACCACAGACGGGTTGCGCTGATCGATGTTCCGGGTCATGAACGCTTTATCAAGAATATGCTGGCCGGCGTGGGCGGCATCGACGCGGTGCTGCTGGTGGTCGCCGCGGATGAAGGTGTGAAGCCGCAGACGCGTGAACATTTTGAGATTTGCCGTCTGCTGGGCGTGTCAAGAGGACTGATCGCTCTCACAAAGATCGATAGCGTGGGGGAAGAGTCAATCACGGCTGTCACGTCGGAGGTACGCGCGTTGTGCGCCGGAAGTTTCCTCGAAGGAGCTCCTGTCGTACCGGTGAGCGCGCGCTCCGGGCAGGGGCTTGACCTGCTACGGGCGAGCCTCGCCACGTTGTCTTCCGGCATTCCGGGGCGTTCCACATCGGGATTAGCCCGCCTGCCGATCGATCGCAGTTTCACAATGCAGGGCTTCGGCACGGTGGTTACCGGCACCTTGTGGAGCGGTGAATTGAAGACGGGCGACACCGTCGAAGCGCATCCGCTGCGAGAGCGCTTCCGGATTCGCGGTCTTCAGGTACATGGTAAGTCGGTTGCCAGCGCCGCGGCAGGTCAACGTACGGCCGTGAATCTCGTGGGGGTCGAGGCCCGTCAGATCGGCCGCGGTTTCGTGCTGTCTCATCCCGAAACATTTGAAACGACGCGAATCGTGGACATCCATCTTGAATGGCTGGACCCGAAATATGCCTCCCGTTCCCGGCAGACGTTACATCTACACATTGGCACCTCCGAAACCATGGCGGACGTGCGGCTGATTCAGACCCTCGCTCCTACCCAGACCCTCACTCGCATTTCGGCACGCGAGCCGCTGCTGATCCTTCCAGGCGACCGGTTTGTACTGAGGACACCGAACACTACGATTGCCGGCGGCTTTGTGATTGACGCCTTTCCACCGATTCGTCTCTCGCGGATCAAGACGGCGGAACGGCTGAAAAGGCTTGCGGCGGGAGATGACATGGCGCAGCTGGAGTTACTGGTCTCGGAAGGCGCGCAGGGCCGCCGGCTGGCGAATCTGATGCGGTTGACTGGCTCTACCGAACAGGAAATGAGGCAGCTCGCGGAGGCGAATCCACGATTGATGCTCTGCGAGGCCGGGAAGCGCATCGTGAGCCGCGCGTGGCTTGGGCAAAAGCGCGAACAAGTCGTCAAATGGCTGGAATCGTTTCACGAGGCCAATCCCGCCGTGAAGGGCGCATCCACCCATCAGATTCGCAGCGAACTCATGTCGGGCATCGAACCTGGAGTCATCGATTTCATTCTCCAAGGCATTCCACAAGTCCGCGTTGAGCGGGATATCGTCGCGCTAGCGCGGCACCATGCGCAATTGAACCCCGAGGAGATCCACGCCCGCGATCGGATCGAACAAATCTATCGAGTTGGTGGATTTCAGCCGCCCTCAATGCAGGAGGCCTTGGCGAGCGGCGGGATAGCGCCTCCGAGCGACCGTGCACTTCTGGAAGCACTCATCAAGGAACGAAAGCTGGTCCGGATCGGTCCGGACCTGATCTTTCACGGCTCCGTGCTCGCCCACATCCGGAAATCGCTCGCATTGCAAAAGGGCCGCCGGTTCTCGGTGCCGGAGTTTAAATCGTGGACACAGATCTCACGGAAATATGCGATTCCGCTCCTTGAATATCTTGACCGTGAGCACGTCACGCGCCGGGATGGCGATCTGCGGGTAGTTTTATAGAAGCCCTGTACTATGGCCGCCGGAAGCCGCCACTTATCTGGTACCCTAAAGCTGCTGACGGTACGCGAAAGCGTTGAAAGAGGGAACCTGGTGCAATTCCAGGACTGCCCCGCAGCGGTAAGCAGGAACGAAAGCCCAGTCAAGGCACTGTCTCTCATGCGAGATGGGAAGCCGGGTCAGTAGTAAAGTGCCAAGCGCCTTTGCCTGCGAGTCCGAAGACCTGCCGTAGCCCGCGCTCATAAACGCGGGATTTCTTGTGCCTCGAGGGAGGGCATACAGTGAAACGGTTATTTCTTTTCACGCTCGTCAGTCTTTGTATCTCAGCGACGGCCTTCGCCGCCGATTCCGCCAGCATCTCAGGGCGCGTTCTCGACCCGTCCGGGAATCCGGTCGCGCGCGCCGATATTCATCTCGACCAGTCGACCGGCGCCGCGTTTCTATTCACTGCTGCCGCTCCGGACGGCGCTTACTCGTTCGCGGCTGTCGCGCCCGGCGATTATCTCCTGGAGGCCTCCGCGCCCGGTCTTTCTCTGAAGCAGCCGGCCTCAGTCCATCTGAGGGGCGGAGAAACCAAGCAGCTCGATTTGGGTCTCATACTCTCAGCGAAGCGCAGCCAAGTGACGGTCACATCCGCCGCGACTCCCCAATCGGTAGATCAGACTTCGAAGGCGTTATATGTCGTGAACACGGAGGAAGCAGAGCGCCGCGGCCTGTTCACGGTATCGGATTCATTGCGCCTTGTGCCGGGTCTGCGGATTACAACCCGCGGCGGGCCCGGCTCGTTTACCACCATTCAGACTCGAGGTCTTCGCGCCACCGATACCGCCGTCCTCGTGGATGGCTTTCGTCTGCGCGATGCCACCGGCGTGCAAGGCGACGCAAGCTCGTTTATTAGCGACCTGCTGCTCGTCGATAGCTCCCGCATCGAAGTCCTCGAGGGCTCCGGATCGTCGTTGTATGGAACAAATTCAATTGGCGGTACGGTGAATATCATTACCGGCCAGGGCGGCGGCCCGCTTCATGGCGATCTCGATCTGCAGGGCGGCGGCCTGGGCCTCTTTCGAGGACTGGCGCGTATCGCGGGCGGCGCGTGGCATAATCGCCTGACGTATTCCGGCGGACTTGCTCACTTGAACGAAACGCAGGGCGTCGAAGGCGGCACTCCGGCACGAAATTGGTCGGGTCAGGGCAGCATCAATTATGCGCTGACACCCGCGATTCGCATGGGAGCACGCCTGATGGCCGATACCGATTATCTTCAATTCCAGGCCATACCCTATCCCGTGAATGCACCGGCATTGACTTTCATTCCGGCGATACCGTTATCCGCGGCTCAACTCCGACTGGCCAACCGCGGCCTACCGTTCGATACCACCGGCGCTACCTTCGTTCCCTCCTTGAACGATCCCGATGCGCGTCGCAATGGTCACTTCGTTACCGGCCTGTTTCATCTCGACGATCAAGTGACGCCGCGTTTCTCCTGGCGGCTCTATTACCAGAGCGCCGGCACTCATCGCGATAATCTCGATGGACCGCTTGGGCCTGTAGGCGCGTATGAGCCTTCGTTTCACACCTCGGACCTCTATGACGGCCATGTCGATACCGTGCAGGCGCGCGCCGACTACATCGCCGCTCCCTGGCAGATCATCACGGCGGGTTACGAGTTTGAGCGGGAGCATTACCAGAACTTCAGCACCGATGCGAATCCCGACCCCGCTGGCAGGGTTTACTCGCTGATCAACATCGTGCAGCGCAGCAACGCAGCGTTTGCGCAGGACCAGATGCAACTCTTCAGCGGGCGGCTGCTGGTTTTGCTGTCGGGACGGTTTCAGAATTTTCAGCTCAATACACCCTTATTTGTTGGCGGAATCTCGCCTTATGCCGGCTTTCCGCTGCCTTCGCCGTCCAATTCCTACACAGGCGATGCCTCCGTCGCTTATTTCATTCATCGCACTTCGACGAAGCTACGCTCGCACGTCGGCAATGGCTACCGCCTCCCATCGCTCTATGAGCGTTTTGGAACGTATTTCTTCGGAGGCGCATTCACCGCGTATGGCGATCCGCGGCTGAGCCCTGAACGAGCGATTTCCGCCGATGCCGGACTCGATCAGTACTTATGGGGGCAGCGCTTGCGGCTGAGCGGCAGTTTTTTCTATACACGCTTGCAGCAGGTCATTGCCTTCGACACGCTCGGGCTGATCACGCCTGCGACGGATCCCTATGGCCGCTACGGAGGCTATTTCAACACCGGCGGCGGCATTGCGCATGGCGTGGAAGTCAGTGGCGAGTTCAGGCCCACGCGCAGCACTGCGATTGACGCGTCATATACCTATACGAACGCCCGGGACCGCGTGTCCGAATTCACTACCGGAACGGGCGCGAACCCCATTCAAACGCCGCGCATTATTCCACATACTGTGACTCTGCGCGCTACCCGGCAATTCGGAAAGCGATTGGAAGCGGCCCTGGACTTTGTTGGGGGCAGCGACTTTCTTTACCCTCTTTACGGACTTGCATACCGTTTTGATGGGCCTCGACAACTCGGATTATCAGCCAGTTACACAGTTCCATTGTCGGACCGGACCAATATCCGGTTTTATACTCGGATTTCAAACACACTGGACCAACAGTATTATGATGATGGTTTCCTGACGCCCCGGAGGTGGGCGGTAGGCGGTATCCGCTTCAGCTTTTAAGATCGCTTCGTTTGCCGGATGCCATGGTGACCAGTATGGGTACGGCAGATAGACTGGCATGAGTACGATGGATAGAAACATCGGCTCCTGCTGTCTTCATTCTCGGCTAGATATAAGAACGCTTACGGTAACGCAAAATTTAAACCAATGTTTACTGAGAGAAATTTTGCTGACCTGTCCCGGGCTCACCGGAGACGCGTCACGGAGCCTGCAAAAACTTCAAAATACTAGAAGGAATGTGACTATAGAAATCCGATCAAATTGTCTATAGCTAGAGAGGAATCCAGTTTCGGTTGTCAATCCGTTATTTCTGGGGGTTAAGAAAAGTGATAGGACGTTTTTTTATAGGAATCGCGCTGCTCTCGATGGGAGCCGTTTCCGCTTTGGCGCAGGTAGGAGTTCCGCCTAGGGCTGACTTTGACGGTGACGGCAAAGCGGATTTTGTCGTCTGGAGGCCCACAACCGGTATGTGGTGGATAACGCAAAGCAGCAATGGCGCTGTCGTCGGAGAACAGTGGGGCATGCCCGGCGATATCCCATTATCGGGAGACTTCGATGGCGATCGGAAAACCGACTATGTCATATGGCGACCGAGTGACGGAGTCTGGTACATCAAACCGAGCAGCAACCTGAACGCTCCGTATGCCCAACAGTGGGGACTTCCGGGCGACATTCCACTGAGCGGCGATTTCGATGGGGACGGCCGGGCCGACATCGCTGTATATCGGCCATCTAATGGCACCTGGTACATCAGACCGAGCAATAGTCCAGGAACGTGGTATAGCCGCCAGTGGGGTACGACGGGCGATATTCCGATTGTGGCCGATTTCGATGGCGACGGCAGAATCGACTTCGCGGTGTGGCGGCCTTCCGAGGGCACCTGGTACATCATTCCGAGCACGAATCAAGGAGCACCGTACGCACAGCAGTGGGGCCTGCCCGGCGATATACCCGTTGCCGGCTACTTTATGGGCAACCGCGGGGCAGATTTCTGCGTATATCGCCCCTCGAATGGCGTTTGGTATGTTCTCGCCGGGGACTTACGCGTGGTTTATGCGATCCAGCAATGGGGTTTGCCGGGCGACGTCCCGGCGCCGGATGATTTCGATTTCGACGGCAAATCAGACTTCGCGATCTGGCGGCCATCGGATGGCGGCTGGTACTACATTCCCAGCAGCGCGCCGAATAGTCCGCAGTTCAAACAATGGGGGACATCTGGCGACGAAACGGTCCCCACGACCGCATCTCAGGGTACGTACTTCTAACGTCGTGCCGCAGCAGAGAGGTGTGACGGGCTGTAACAGACCGGCCCGTCACCTCTTCTGCGCGGCGCCCCCGGTGCATAGCTTTTTGTACTGGTCTTCCAGTGTCTTTAATTGTTCGTCCGACAGGCGGTCTAAATCGATCACTGAATTTCGAGCTCCGCCCACAGCCTTAATCAGCTCATCCAGCTTTAGGTGAATAGCTCGGCTGTCGCGATTCTGCGTATTTTGGATGAGGAAGACCATCAAAAACGTAATGATGGTTGTGCCTGTATTGATAACGAGCTGCCACGTGTCCGAGAAGTGGAACGACGGGCCCGAGAAGGCCCACACTACAATCAGCCCCACCGCAGCCAGAAATGCAGCAGGCGTGCCGACCAGATCGGCAGTCCGTTTTGAGAACCCACGGAACGTTTCTTTAAACCCTGCGCCGGCGACTTTTTCCTGACGACGTTTGTTTACACTCTCCACCTCGATCTCCTTCCGGAACGGCTGTTGCGCCGTCACTTGCCTCGTTTGTTAGGATAGCGGGGCGAAGAGAAGCTCTGGAGGGTGGGCTTGCGTGAGATCTTGATGGCGAAACCAAGGCTCGGGTCGGGGCCGTTGATGCACGATGCAGTGGTTTATGAAACAGGCAAGCGCGTGGCTGATTTTTCCCGCAGGTAGGTAAGCAGCTCTTTCATACCCTGGCCCGTTTTTACCGACAGCTCAAATACCTGCATGCCCGGGCGCACTGCCTCTATATTGGCTCTAGCCGCGGCGCGATCGAACTCCACAACTTCAGCCAGATCCATTTTCGTAACGACGGCGACATCGGCGCTGTTGAAGATAGTCGGATATTTCAGCGGCTTGTCTTCTCCCTCGGTGACGGACAGCAGCACGAGACGGAGATCCTCGCCTAAGTCATACGAAGCCGGACAGACAAGATTGCCCACGTTTTCAATGAACAAAATGTCCAGGTCTTCAAGACTCCAGCCTTCCAACGCTCGCTCGACCATGGCCGCTTCGAGGTGGCAGAGGGCTCCTGTCGTGATTTGCTTGACGGGCGTCTGGCTGCGCGCGAGACGCAGCGCGTCATTGTCGGTCGCCAGATCGCCGACTAATGCTGCGGGACGAGATTGCCGTTTTAACAACGTTAGTGCTCTTTCCAAAAACGTGGTCTTGCCCGCGCCGGGACTGGACACCAGGCTCACGACGAATACGCCTGCTTCCTGAAAGCGCCGTCGTAGCGCGCGAGCCACTTCGTCGTTGTGCTTCAGCACATTCTGCCGGACTTCCACGATGCGAGGCGCAGTGCTCATTCTGCTAATTCCAATGCCCATACTTGTAGTTCACGGCCATGAATGACTTCGGATGCGGGCATGCCGCACTCGACGCAAGCGAAGCATTGCACGGAACGGATGCCGCGCTCCGCCTTGCAATTTGAGCAATATACGGAGATCGGAACATCTTCAATGACTAAGGGGCAAGCGGCGAATCTGGTTTGCTCGGATGCAAGCTCATACGCGGAAAGCAGTGCCTCTCTGACCACACCGGAAAGAGGGCCGAGTTTCAGATGAATCGCCTCTACCCCTACATCCCCACGGCGCTGCGCCTCTTCGTCCACCATGTCCAAAATGCTGAGGGCGATTGAAAGCTCATGCATTGCGCTCTCCACGTAAGGCGATAGCGCCTAGTGCGGCCTGTCCGAGACTGATGCCGCCATCGTTCGGCGGAACAGCGGAATTTGTCCAAATGAAAATGGGCTTGCCGTTTAGTAGCGATTTCACACCTTCGAGTAACAGCTCATTTTGAAAGACACCGCCGCTGAGAACGATTGTGTCGATGCCGTTCGCTTTGCAAAGGATGCTTGCGGCAGAACAGAGGCCCTCCGCAACCCCCATATGGAACGCACGCGCAACTTCGGCTTTTGGCCGCCCATCCAGGCAATCGCGAATCATACTTTCAAGAAGAGGCCTGAAGTCCAACTCTCGGCAGTTGATCGGAAAAGGATAAGCATCGCAATTTGCGGCCTTCCGCGCGAGATGCTCCAGCCAGATCGCCGCTTGTCCTTCGAACGTGATGGCACGGGTGAAGCCCAGAAGGGCGGCAGCGCCGTCAAACAGCCGTCCCATAGAAGTGGTTTCGAAGCTGCGTACATTCTTCTTGAGCAACTCGGCCGAGCGGTGATACCGATGATCAAAGTGAAATGGCGGCGCCGTGAAATCCACCGGTGTATTTAGCTGAGATAAAAATCCAGCAGCGCACTGTACTGGATAACGGGCGGCCGCATCGCCACCGGGCAGCGTTGCACTTCTGAGATGCAAGACTCTTTGAAGCCCCCCGGCCAAGCTCCCGGTGAAGAACTCGCCGCCCCAAATTGTCTCGTCATCGCCGAAACCGGTTCCGTCGAAACTGATGCCGACAACGCGCTTGTCCCACGCCTGCCGTTCGGCAACAACCGAGGCGATATGCGCGCGGTGGTGTTGAACGGCCAGCGCATGTGCCGACGGAAGCTCCAGGGCATGAATAGTTGATGCATATTGAGGATGAACGTCGTGAACAATCAGCAGCTCACACCAATCCACTTCATACATGGAGGCGAGCGCCCTGATTGTGGAGCGGAACGATTCGAGCGATTCGTAATGATCCAAATCTCCAATGTGCTGGCTCACAAATGCCTGGCCGGCGACCACGATGGTGATCGCGTTCTTGAGATCGGCGCCAACGGCCAGGATCGGGCGCTGCGCCGGCAAAACCGCAACCGCCCCTGGCGCATAGCCGCGCGAACGGCGCAAGATCGTAGACCCGAATTGCCCGGCGCGAACAACTGAATCGTCCACACGGCGAGCGATCGGCCGCTCTCCAATAAGAAATGCATCTGCGATGCCGGCCAGACGCTCGCGCGCATCCTCGTCTGTAAAGGCGATCGGCTCACTGGATCGATTTGCGCTGGTCGCGACCAGGATCGCCGGAGCCCCGGCGGCGAAAAGCAGATGATGTAGAGGCGCATAGGGCAGCATTACGCCAAGCTCTGGGTTTTCCGGCGCGACCTCGGGAAGCACGACTTTGGCAGGCGCAAGCACGATCGGGCGGGCAGTAGACGTGAGCAGTGCTTCGGCTTCTATCGATAGTTCGACTACGCGATGGGCCGTAGCGACATCTTTCACCATCAGCGCGAACGGTTTTTCCTTGCGATACTTTCGTTCCCGCAGGGCGCGCACCGCATCAATGTTCCGAGCATCGCATGCTAAGTGATATCCGCCGATGCCCTTCACCGCAACGATTCGTCCTTCGGTGAGCAGGCGAGCGGCGGCGTCTATGCTGGCTGCATCACCGCGGCTGACGCGATTGTCCGTCTCCAGAAAATAGTGCGGCCCACAAGCGCGGCACGCGACCGGTTGAGCGTGAAACCGGCGATCGGAGGGATTGCGATACTCAGCGGCGCAGGAATCATCCAACGCCCAGTCCTTCATGGTTGTGTTCGTACGGTCGTAAGGAAGGCTCTCGACAATGGAATAGCGCGGGCCACAATTCGTGCAATTGATGTATGGATACAGATAGCGCGGATCTGCCGGATTGAAAAGTTCTTGAAGACACTCTCCGCAAACAGGCAGATCTGGCGAGATGCGGACCGACGGATTCCCATTGCGGCGGCTTTCGCGAATCGTAAACTCAGTTAGTCCCGACACCGCGGAAGCCTGAATGTCTATGCCTGCAATGCTCGCGGCGGCCGGCGGCTGTAATGTGAGTTCGCGCAGGAATGCATCTAAATCCGGCTCGGCGCCCTCGACATGAATATCGACCCCGCCATTTTCGTTCAGCACCCATCCGGCGAGCGAATTCGCGAGCGCCAACCGGAATACCAAGGGCCGGAACCCGACGCCTTGCACCACCCCGCGCACGCGGATGGATCGAGCTTCCGTCATTCACTCGCGCCCCAGCCGACAACGCAGCCACGCCCCTGCCAGCCAATCTGCACGGCCTTGCCGTCCTCCACAAGAACCGGTACAGTGCGCTGTCCTCCGCTCGCTTCGCGCATACGTTTCAAGGCCTCAGCGTCTGTCTCGACGTCGTACTCTTCGAAGTCGCGCCCGTTGCATTCGAGCCATTCGCGCATGTCGCGGGTGTATGGGCAGCTTGCGGTCCCGTACAGCTCAGTTTTTGGCATGGCCATTGGACTCCAGAAGCTCACGAACGAGGTGATAGACGGAGGCTTGTACTTCCTGGATGCGCGGAATGTAATCGGAGCGAACGATGAGCGAGTGGTCGGCCAAGCCTCGGCGCAGGATTTCGCCGCCGTCGTATCCGAGTAATGCCACGGTCAACAATTTCCGTTTCCGTGCTTCCTCCAGCGCCATGATGATGTTGCGCGATCCACCGCTGGTTGAAATTCCAATAGCGATGTCGTTCGGGCGCGCCTGCGCAATCAACTGGCGCAAGAAGATCACCTCGGTCCCAACGTCATTCGCGAGCGCGGTAATGTTCGCCGGCTCCGCAGAGAGCGAAATGGCGGGAACGCGCGTGTAACCGGCGGGCGGCAGCACGCAGTCGATAGCCCAATCGTTAGCGTCGGTAGCGGAGCCTCCGTTGCCAAAAAGAATGAGCTTTCCGCCCCGCGCAATGGAATTCCGAATGGCGGCGGCTGCTTCGACGATCCGTTCTGATTCCTCTTCGGCGACTTGTGCCCTTAGCTTCGCGTCTTCCGCGACTTTCATTTGAATGGACGCAGCCACTTCTTCGAGAATTCCGGCGTTCTGCTGTTTTTGTCGGCCGAGAAACGGATAAAGAAATCCGGCATCACCGACGTCTTGACCGAGTTCCCGATGCTCGAAGAAAACATGCACCGTCTCCCATAGCGTGTGATACAGAATCTCGATGGTCTCCTGATGCATGAACGCATCGGAGGTTCCGGAGCGAACCGCGTACGAACCCTGCCGCCCCGGCAACGCAAACGTCATGCATCCGCGCTCTTGAGCCCGTTCGAGCGACGCGTCTACTTCGCCATCACCGTCCGGCGGTCCAAAGCCCATGACAATGTCCTCAGCTAAGGCGATCGCTTCGAGCCACGGGCTGAACAGAGAGGACAAATCGAGCGCGGGCAGCGCTCGTTTCCCAACGATCACAGGATGGACGAATTCGACGGACACGTGCTGAGCGTCGGTGGCATAAGGCCCGCGGCCAAACGCCAGGAGCCTGCCGCCTTGGAGGAAGCGATCCGACATCTCACGACAGGCGACAGCGAGGCGCTGCGCTTCGCGCGCGAAAAACGCGGTTAGGTGTTCGTTGCGTTTGAGAAGCGACTCTTCAACATGCTTTGCAAGTTCGGTGCGGCTGGCTAACATATCAACAAATCCGCGGCAATGGATCGCCGACTAACATATCGATCACGCGCGTGCCTCCGTATGAAGTGGCCACGAGGACGGTTCCAGGCGGCTGTTCGCGAATCTCGCCGATGAATGCGGCGTCGTGTCCGCCGGGAGTATGTCGCAGGGCATCCAGCGCCCTATCTGCGTATTCCGGCGCCAGCACCGCCAGGAACTGACCTTCGTTCGCGATATGCAAGGGGTCGAGACCCAGCAGTTCACATGCGCCGCGCACAGTATCCCGGAGAGGCACGGCATCCTCGAAGAGCAGAACCCCGAGACCACAATCTCGCGCCAGTTCGTTTAGCGAAGTAGCCGCTCCGCCGCGCGTGGGATCGCGCATCCAACGGATTCCCGGGCCTGCCACACGCGCCATTGCTTCGATCAAGGGAAGCACCGAACGCGTGTCGGAACAGACCTCACCTTCGAGATCCAACTCCCCGCGTGCGATCAGAACCGTTATGCCGTGATCGCCGACCGGGCCGCTAATTAAAACTTTGTCACCAGACCGCACGGAGGCCGCCGAAATTGAAATACGCGGAATCAACCTGCCGATGCCCGTGGTCGAGATATACATTCCATCCGCTTTGCCATGTTCGACGACTTTCGTGTCGCCGCCAGCAATGGCGATCCCGGCGGAGGTGGCGGCCTTGCTCATCGCGCGAACCTCAGCCTCCAAAATCTCGGTTGGCAATCCCGCCTCGAGTACATAAGTCACCACCATCGCTTCCACTCGCGCGCCTGACACGGCAAGGTCGTTCACGGTTCCGTTCACGGCTAGTTCACCAATGGATCCACCCGGAAATCGAAGCGGCTTCACCACGAAGCTATCGGTGGTAATGGCGATGCGCGTTCCGTTAATGCTGACGTGTGCCGCGTCTTCTAAAGGCTCTACGCGGTCCCCAAACAGAAGCGGCGCGAACAGGCCTTCCACAAGCCTTCGGCTCGCTTTGCCACCGGCTCCGTGGGCCATTTCGATTTGGGGGTCGCGAAAGCGAATCTTGGATACGGCGTTCATCCTTCATCTCTCAGACTGTGGCGCCGGTACGGGCAAGGGTCTCGTGCTTGCCGTGCTCGTAATTGTAGTAAGCCGCGCACGATCCTTCGGAGGAAACCATCAGGGCGCCCACAGGGCGTTCGGGAGTACA
>JAICLJ010000132.1 GCA_025927575.1 Bryobacteraceae bacterium
TGCGAGATAACGATGAGTGGTCCACTCAAAAGCTTGATTGAATCTATTGAAGAAACGCCCGAGCAATCCGCGTGTCGAACGCCTCGGCCGCAGAATTATCGCGCTGAGCGCCGGAGTGAGCGAGAGCGCGGTGAACGCCGATAGCAGCACCGAAACCGCGATGGTCAGCGCAAACTGACGATAGATCTGGCCGCTGATGCCTCCGAGGAAAGCTACTGGGATAAAGACAGCGGCCAATATGCAGGCAATGGCGATTACGGGCCCCGAGACCACTTCCATCGCGCGAAGAGTCGCTTCCTTGGAAGTCATTCCGAGGTCGAGATTGTGCTGAATTGCTTCCACCACGACGATTGCGTCGTCCACCACCATCCCGATGGCCAGCACTAACCCAAACATGCTGGTCATGTTGATGCTGAATCCGAGCAGCGGAAAGAGCGCAAATGTTCCCACAATTGAGACCGGCACCGTCAGCAGCGGAATCAGCGTAGCGCGCCAGTTTTGCAGGAACAGGAACACCACAAGCACGACCAGCAGAATCGCTTCAAACAGGGTTTGAATGACATCTCGAATTGAAGTGCGAATAAATTTCGTGGCGTCGTAATTGACGTCGTATCGAATTCCGGTCGGAAACGATTGGCTGGCCTGCTTCATGAAAGAGAGAACGCGATTGCCGGTCTCTACAGCATTTGCGCCGGGAGAGAGGAACACAATGATGACAGCAGCCGGATGACTGTTCAGGCGGCTGAAATTCGCGTAGTCCTGAGCGCCAAGTGACGCATGGCCAAGATCCCGAAACCGTAGAAGCGAACCGTCCGGTTGTGCGCGGATAACGATGTTGTCAAACTGCGCCGGCGTTTCCAGACGCCCCTTTGCGTTGACCGGATATTGAAAATCGTTGTCGCCGCCCACCGGTGGCTGTCCGATCGCGCCGGCCGGGTTCTGGCGGTTTTGCGCCTGAATGGCATTATTTACATCGGTTGCGGTTACGCCCAATTCGGCCATCTTGTCCGGGCTTACCCAGAGCCGCATTCCGTAATTCTGCGGCGCCGCCATGCGGGCATCGCCAACGCCCGGCAGACTGCCGATTTTATCGACCAGGTTGATGGTGGCAAAATTATTCAGGAAGAGCGAATCGTAGCGGCCGTCGACGGAAGAAACCGCAATGGCGAACAGAAAGGCGGAGGAAACCTTTTTCACCGTGACGCCTTCGCGCTGTACTTCCTGGGGCAATTGCGGCATGGCGACACTCACTTTGTTCTGCACCTTCACGGTCGCCAGGTCTACGTCGGTGCCCAGCTCGAACGTGACGTCAATGGTGAGGGCTCCGTTGTTCGAGCTGCGCGACAGAAAATATGTCATGCCATCGAGCCCGGTTAATTGCTGCTCGATAGGTTGTGCAACGGTCTTTTCGAGATCGAGCGAGTTGCCGCCTCGATAATTTGCCGTGATTTGAACGACGGGCGGGACGACTTCCGGATAGGTTGCCACCGGCAAACTCGGGATCGCGACGGCGCCCAACAGGACGATCACGATCGCGATCGCAATTGCGAAGACAGGACGACTGATAAATAGCTTGGACATGAACAATCCTGTTAGTTGCCTTTGGTATCGGCGGGAGCTTGATGGTATGGCTGAGGATCGACAACGGCGCCGGGCCGAACGCTCATCAGCCCCTCGACGATGACGCGGTCTCCGGGCTTCAGGCCTTGCTCGACGATGACGTCTGGGCCCGCGTGTTCTCCTAACACGACGCTGCGCGCCTGGGCTTTGTTGCCAGGACCCAGAGTCAACACGGACTGCATCCCTTGCAGTTCTTCGACAGCGCGTTGAGGCGTCAGCAAAGCGTCTTGCCGTTCGCGGATTCGCGCGCGAATCCGGCCGAATTGACCCGGCAGCAGAACGTGCTTAGGATTCGCAAAAGTAGCCTGCAGTTCGAGTGTTCCAGTTTTCGGATCGACCTGGTTGTTCGAATTCTGGATATGGCCCTTGCTCGGAAAAACAGAGCCATCCGCCAATAGTAGTTCCAGAGGCGAGTGATGCAGATCGTCGGAGCCGGTATATTTCAGAAACTTGAGATAGTCGGATTCACTCACTTTGAACCGCACCCAGATGGGGTCAAGCGGAACCACCGTTGTCAACGGTTGTGAAGAGTTTTTTGTGACAAGGCCTCCAACCTGGACCAAACTGTCGCCCACACGCCCGTTGACCGGAGAGACGATGGTGGCGTATTCCAGGTTGAGTTGTGCTGTGCGTAGGAGCGCCTCGTTAGCCTGCAGTTGCGCGGCCGAAGTGGCGACCTGTATTCGCGTCGACAGGCGCGTCTGCTGGACATTCGCCTCCTTCGCCTCCACGTTGGCGCGATTTGCTTTCAGCTCCGCCAGGGCATTATCGAGATCCTGCTGCGCGGCGGCATCCTGTTTCACCAGCGGCGTAAGCCGGTCGACGTCTTCCCGCGCCTTCAGTTCGTGCGCCTGTGCTTCGGCGAGATCCGCTTGCGCCTGAAGGAGCGCAACCTGGCGCTTTGCAAACTCGGCATTTGCCTCGCTTTGCGCAACATCGCCTTTCGCCTTTGCAACGTCTGCCTGGTACGGGCGGAGATCCAGCACATAGAGAGGTTCTCCCGCTTTGACATCGGCGCCGGTCTTGAAAAGACGCTTGCGTATGTAGCCGTCAACCTGGCCGCGAATTTCTACTCCATCGCGAGCGAACGTCTGCGCCGAATATTCCGCGTAAATAGGAACCGTGCGCGGTTGAACTTCGACCACGGATACCGAAGGGGGCGGAGGGGATGCCGGCCGTTCAGCGTAACCTTTGCTACAGCTCGCGGCGAACAACATCGTTAACGAAAGCAGTACGATAGCCGCCCACGGCAGTTTCGAAGCCGGGCCGGAATATTTGGGTAAAAAAGAATCACTGAAGCGGAGCGTCATGAAGCGTACCTGAAAAGACAGATGTTGCTCAGGGCGGGGAAGACGCAGCTTTATTAACTATCCGGTCAGTTAATAAGCCATTTCCGGCCGGTAGATATCCGGCTCTCCAGCGGCGTGAAAGCGGGCGTATAATCGAGGCGGGAAGATGACCAACGAGTCTACATAAGTTATGTCAACGCCTACAGTTAGCCGACGCCGGGTCACGCCGATCCGCGGTCGCGACCGTGAAGTCACACGCGCGTCGATTTTGGCCGCCGCCGAGCAGGAGTTTGCCAAGCACGGCCTGGAATCGGCTCGCACGGAAGATATTGCGGAGCGATCCGGCGTGACTAAGGGCATGATCTATCACTATTTCGAGAGCAAGGAAAAGCTATATGAAGCCGCGCTCGAACAGGTGTTTGCCCCACTCCTTCTATCGCTGCAACAATTCGCGGACCCGGATGGCGATCCGGGAGAAGCGTTAGACCGTGTTGTCCGGCGCATTCTGGACCTGACGGCTCGAAAGCCAGGCGTTCCCGCGATGCTGTTCTTCGAGGCGATTCAGAACCGAGGTGCCTACTATGACAAGATCGGATTCCCGTCGCTGTATCACTTGTTGGCCACTATATTGGAGCGCGGCCAGCGCCAAGGAATATTCAGGCCGATGGACGCCTGGCATACGGCCATCAACATCGTCGGCGCCTGCTGCTTTTATTACTGCACCGCGCAACGCCTGCAACGCATATGGCCCGGCAACGGGAAGCCGTTGAGCGCGGAGATGATTCAGCGGCACGGGGATGAAGCTCTAGCGCTGATTACGGCAGGCGTGCGCCTTTAGACGAGATACGTCCACTTCAGCGGCCCAGGGCGCTCTTCACTAGCCTGATGGCCCTTCTCGTTGCTCGAAAGTAGGCCGTGACGGTCTCCGGATCGTCTACCTCCGGGTTATCCCAGTTCAAGATCGTCGCAAAATAAACCCAGCGATCCGGAAAGTACATACCCCCCGCGATGCAACGGGCATGTTGACCTGGAGAATCGAAATATCCGGCCTTTCCGAACACGCTCATTCCGATTGGGAACTGTACCAGGTCGGTGATATCTCCTAGCAACAAGATCCGCCTGAATTGCCGTAACGTTTGCGGATCCCGAAAAAATCGTCCTTGCAGAGCGCGCGCGTAAAATGAGACAAAGTCATCGGCGGATGAGGCGAACGTCTCCACGTCGTTCAGCGCGGGATGAACAAAGCTCTCCCCGAGCCAGGAGAGTAGTTCTTCCCACGTAAGGGTCTTATAGTCCGGAGCTCCAAACAGATATCCGGCGAGTGCCCGCGTACTGTCGGGAATCATCGTATGTTTTAGACCGATAGCCGCGATAAATTTCCGGACCTTCTCCGCGCCGGCCTCCCGGAGAATCATATCGGTGGCGGTGTTATCGCTATGTGAGATCATCGCCTCCATCGCGGTTTCTTCGCTGATTATTCCGGTGAGATTGGGCGGGTTGAAAACGGGACTTCCAATTGACCAAACATCCTCATCTAACTTGAGCTCATGGGTTACGAGCTTCTCCTGCACGTCAGGCGAGTCTAACTGGCGCAAACGCTCGCATAGGATGTACGCCTTATTGGCGCTCGCCGAAAAGAATCTCTCGTTGCCGTGCAACTGGGCCAGGAATTCAGGGCCGCGACTTGAGGGCGGCGCCCAGATCTTGAATGACTTGCGTTGCGGCAGGTCTCCAAATGCTCTTTGTATCTCCGCCTCTAATCCGCGGCAGTCGTACTTCCAATATCGGTCAGCCGGAGCGGTGTCATCCGAAGCTTGTGCCCGCGAAAGGCTCACGGCGGCCGGAGTCAAGGCAAGTAACGCTCGTCTGGATGGAAGCATAGAAGATTGTGGAGCATTATACGCGACAAATGCAACCTTAACCTGTGAGCAAATATCCAACGTTGCTAGTACTCACGTAACCTTGCGTCGCCATTGACCAATCCCAAATATCTCCGTCGCTTTCACACCATTCGACCGGTCGACTGACCCTTTTTGTTGGAGTATTGTTGGAGAAAGCCTATGTCTATCCAATTCACCGTGAATGGGCGCCCCGCCACTGTTGATGTCTCTGCCGATACCCCACTTCTCTGGGTGATTCGGGACGTATTAAACCTCCATGGAACGAAATACGGCTGCGGCATCGGGCAATGCGGCGCTTGCACGGTGCAGTTGAACGGTCAAGCCGTACGAGCCTGTATGACGCCGGCTGCGAGCGCGGCAAATGCGCGCGTCACGACCATCGAAGGACTTTCGCCGGATGGCAAGCACCCGCTGCAGATAGCCTGGCAGGAGGTTGACGTCCCGCAGTGTGGGTATTGCCAGGCCGGCCAGATCATGTCCGCCGCGGCGCTGATCGCTAAACATCCTCACCCAACGGACGAGGACATCGATGCCGGTATGAACGGCAATTTGTGCCGATGCGGAACCTATCCGCGCATTCGACAGGCGATTCATAAAGCGGCGCTGATGCAAGCCAAGGCTCCCGCTGCCGCCGCCGAAAAAGGAGGCCTATAAGTCATGCGCCTAACCCGCCGCTCTTTCTTACAAGCGACTGCTCTCTCCGGTGGAGGCATGATGCTGGGCCTGTACTCCGCGCCGAAAGCGCTCGCGCAGGGCCGTCCCCAGCCGCCGTTTGACGCGAGGGCCTTCATCCGCATAGCGCCGGATGGCACCGTGACGCTAGTCACCAGGAATCCTGAAATCGGGCAGGGCGTTCGGAACATGCTGCCGATGATGATCGCCGAGGAACTCGAAGTCGATTGGAAAAAAGTCAAAGTTGTCCAGGCCGATCTCGATTCGAAATACGGATTGCAGTCCACGGGTGGCAGCCGGGCCGCCTCGAACAACTGGATTCCGATGCGGCAGGTTGGCGCCGCCGGGCGGCAGATGCTGATTGAGGCAGCTGCGAAGATCTGGGGCGTTCCGCCATCGGAGTGCTACGCGACCAACGGGCGCGTGTACCATCGCAAGACCGATCGCTCGCTTGGTTATGGTGAACTCGCGACGACCGCGGCTACCATGCCGGTTCCCGATCTGAAGTCGCTCGTGCTGAAGCCGCCCAACGAGTACAAGATCATCGGCCAATGGACCCCGGGTATTGATGTTCCCGATATAACCGTGGGCAAGGCGATATTCGGCATCGATTTCACGATGCCCGGCATGCTCTTCGCTGTTTATCAGAAGTGCCCGGTCTTCGGCGGCAAAGTCGTCAGCGCGAACCTGGACGAAATTAAAGCCATGCCGGGGGTGCGGCACGCATTTATCGCGGAGGGCACGGTCAAAGTTGGTCCGGTAATCGAACGCGATCCGGGTCTTGAACCGGGTATCGCGATTGTGGCGGATACGTGGTGGGCGGCGGAATCGGCGCGGGAAAAACTCCAGGTGAAATGGGATGACGGGGCTGGAGCTAACCAGAGCACGCAGGAATTCGCGATGCGCGCTCGCGAACTGGCGAAGCAGGCGCCCGCGCGCACGCTAAAGAACGACGGCGATGTCGCCGCGGCGATGAAAAACGCCGCGAAAACAATTGAGGCGGAATATTCGTATCCTTTCATTTCACATGCGCCGCTCGAACCGAGGAATTGCAGCGCGCGGTTCAATAACGGCAAGCTTGAAATCTGGACCACGAGCCAGCAGCCCGGCCGCGGCCGCGATCTGGTTTCAAAGACGCTCGGCATACCCGAGGACGACATCACGATTCACTCGCTCCGCGCCGGCGGCTCGTTCGGTCGTGGGCTCTATAACGACTACATGGTGGAAGCGTCGTACATCGCGAAAACGGCCGGTGTTCCCGTTAAGCTGCTGTGGACGCGCGAAGATGACATGACGCACGACTACTATCGTCCGGGCGGCTTCCATTTCCTGAAGGGCGCGGTCGACGCGTCGGGCAAAATCGTTGCCTGGAGCAATCACTTTGTCAGTTACGGCGAGGGAGAGCAGTTCTCGTCTTCTGCCGGAATTCAGCCATCGGAGTTCCCTTCAGGCTTCGTTCCGAATTTTGCGATGTATTCTTCCGTGATGCCGCTGGTCCTGAAGACCGGCGCGCTGCGAGCTCCGGGAGCAAATTCGCAATCGTTCGTCATGCAGGGTTTCATCGACGAACTGGCGCACGCTGCCGGCAAGGACCCGGTGCAGTTCCGGCTGGATCTGCTGGACCAAGAACTCGCACACCCCGGCGAAAAGGAAGAGGCGTATAATGCCGCCCGTATGCGCGCGGTCGTTCAACTTGTGGCGGAAAAATCGCAATGGGGCCGGCGCAAGCTGCCGAAGGGCACGGCCTTGGGAATCGCATTCCATCACAGCTTCCAGGGCTATTTCGCGCATGTTGCGGAGGTCAGTGTCACACCAAACAAAGCCATCAAGGTCAGCAAGGTTTGGGCGTGCGGCGATGTCGGCAGCCAGATTGTTAATCCGAGCGGGGCAGAGGCTCAAGTGCAAGGCGCCATCACCGATGGTTTAAGCGAGCTGATGCACCAGCAGATCACGCTCGAAGACGGCCGGGTTGTCGAAACAAATTATAACCAGCACATGCTGCTGCGAATCAGCCAGGCGCCTCAGATCGAAGTGCATTTTCTGAAGACGACTTACCCGCCAACCGGCTTGGGCGAACCCGCCTTGCCTCCGGTGATACCGGCAGTATGCAACGCGATCTTTGCGGCGACGGGTGAGCGTATTCGTTCACTGCCGCTTGCCAGCAGCGGATATAGCTGGGCGTAAACGGGCTGGGCTGCGGGGGAGCTGGAATCCGGAAGGATCTCAGCAACGTGTCGTTTAGCAGGGAAATCGGCTTATGTTGAAGTTACCTCTCCATCGACGCCACGCACGGATGTCGTCCGCCCGAATGGGTTTAATGGTCACGGCGCTCAGTTTTGCGTATACTACTGCCGGTCGTGGACAAACAACAATCCAAGCGAACGTGAATGAAGTGCTTGTACCCGTGGTGGTGACTGACAAAGCCGGTCACCATGTCACTGGAATGCATGCATCGGATTTTCATATTGCCGAAGACGGCGTTCCGCAAGACCTCGTCTCACTCACTACCTCAACGTCCGCGAAAGAATTGGTGAGCGTCCCTCACAGCCCTTCCGTTCCTGCAAACACCGGCGCATCCAATGTGGAGGCGGCGCCCCCCTCCTCTCCTAAACGAACCTACTTGATTTGCATCGACACCCTTCATTCCAGCTTTTCCAATTTCGGTAGAGTGCGCAAGGCGCTCCAAAAGTTCTTCGACAAGGAAGAGGCCGGCGACTCGCAATATGCTCTTTTTGCGCTCGGAAGACAGATTCAAGTCATTCAAGATTCGACTCGCGATTCCGCGACGATTCTTGCAGCGATTGCAAGCAAGAACTTCATGAAGACAGTAAATCAGATTGAGAGCGCAAAACTAGCCCACGAGGTTCAACAGTTTACGTATTTCATGCGTGACTTTTACTGCGACCGCTGCGCTTGTGAAGCATACAACACGACCGACACGCCTCTTTGCCTAGCCGCTCGATCCCGGTTGCGCGGATATTTACTCGGATTTAGCGAGAGAGCAAGAATCCTCGACGAGAACTTCTACCAAGCTCTGCAAAATCTTGTTACTGCAATCGGAAGTATGCCGACGACTCGCACAATACTTTTGATTTCCGACGGCTTTAATCGATTTCCAGGGAGGGAACTCTACGCTGTCATGAGCGGCTTCGCCCCAAAGGATCATCAATTTGAATTTAATCCGCGTGACACGAACGATCGTCTACAGAACATTTTGAAGATCGCCGTCAACAACGATATTTGCATCCCCCCTCATGCCTTTGAAAACTGCTGCTCGATCCTTTATCGGATCGGCGTAACTGCCAATTGTAGTTGCATCCTCCGTTTTGACGCGGGGTCGTCCGAGGAGAATAAGACCGATGGCCGCTTCAAAGGTAATACTACATTCGATTCCCATTGATTGTTTCGGATGATAGGCGGCGAGGCGGGCGGGCTGTTTGTTCCGTGACTTTCCACCACGCTGCTAATGTCAGCCTTTATGTTTAGAGAAACGCCATTATCCGTGGCTTGCAACCCGCGACAGTCGATATTGACGCCTACATCGATCTGTTGCCATTGGGTACTTGGCCCGGTGGTTGAGGAATACGGCACTTTTTCGCCTGCGCGAATTGAACTTTGTCCCATTTCACTCATGATCATGGAGTAGGAACGGCTGTTGATTACCCGCTCATTTTCGAGTTCCTGCACTACAAAACTAAGGTGATAAAACGTTTTTAACGCGCTCGCTGACGTTTGTGTAGCCGTGGGCTTCTTCTCCGACGCGGTTGCATCATTTTGCGCCAGGCACGTCAGACTCATCAGCCCTGCCAAACTGAGCACCATCATTGATCGCAGCATCTTTTCTCCTTTGTGTTCCATCCGAGCCGGAGTGGCTTGATTTCAACCGCCGTAATGTGGATTGGCTTGACCGGTCGGCCAAGGTAAGTCAACTCTCGCGGACTGTTTTTCGCGACACGGGTGACCAACTGTATCAGCGCCCGCTCTTCACTAGTCAGGGGGGCCGGCGTTGGGAATTGAAGTAACTTCGGTTCTGCTGGTTTTTTCCGGATTCTTCCCGGATTAGCAGCACTCGCCGGCACAGCCGCAGGCTCGCGCACAGGTATCCTTGGTATCCGGGGCGGCTCAATCTCTCTCAGAGCAATCATTGTCTTATTTGTTGGCAGAGTTTGTACCGCCGTTTTGGGCGCCACCAACCAGAACAGGCACGCTATGACTGCCGCCACCGTTGCGCCAATTGCCATCGCCCAAAGGTCTCGTCGGGTGCGTGCGCCTCGTCCGCTCGGTGACCCGGACCAGAATGCGTCGTTCCAGCCCCTCAGTCTCGGGCGCTACGCAGTAACTCGCCAGGGCGTCATCCAGCGCGTCGTCCAATTCATCCCGCTGGTCACGCATTGTTGCGGCCCTCCATTCGTGCCATCTTTTCTTTAACTAACGCTCGGGCTTCCATTAGAAGCCGCCGCACGGTGCCCTCCGGCAAATCCATAACAGCGGCTATCTCGGGTGTCGTCATTTCTTGAATTGATGAAAGGGCTAAAGGTCTTCGCAGCTTTTCCGGCAGTGCGTCGATGATCCGGTGAATCGTTTGGCGCCGCTCTGCCACCATATAGGCTCCCTCCGGGCTGCTCTCTTCGGAGACAAGTTCAGGCGGTTCGTACTTGAGGACCGAGCGCTTAGCCGGTTTCTTGCCCACTGCCATCCGCCACGCCATGCGTGCCAGGAATCGCCTTTCATCCCGCATTTGCTTCCATGCCCCGGTTCGGAACAGCTTTAGAAATGTGTCCTGCACTGCATCTTCCGCGTCTTCCACATTCCGCAGCACCGCATACGCAATGCTAAACACGAAGCGTGACTGGCGCTCCACCAACACCGCAAACGCCGCCTCCGGCTCTCGAGCCGCCTCTCGCCCTAGCAAATTTGCCCACTCAGTGGCTGCTGTTCTGGACACGAGCTCCACATTCATGTTGCACGTACACCAACTAAGACCGTTCGAACCTTCGCCGCGCTCAGTTTTTTTCGCAAACACTGCGGTGGAGCGAACCTACTGAGGTGCCAGCGGCGCTAGCTGCGTGGCTTTGCCATTGGCCTAATGAGTGAGCGGAACTTGCTCTGTAGACGTCCTGGTAGAGTCGAAAAATAGAATCACGCGAATTGGATCGTGTACTTACCCTCCAAGCACACGTTCGGTCGGGAAGGCTAAATCTTTGATGTGGAAAATTTTCGTGGTCTTCGGCCTCCTGGCAGGCGGCTTCGCTCTTAATGCACAGGGCGTGACTCAGCCCGGCACAGTCGCTCCTTCGAGCCAGACACTTCCATCGGGAACTCCCACGAACCGTGCGGTTGTTCCGGAGCTGGATACCAGGGGGAAAGCCATCTATTGGTGGCGCCACGGGTTTGGGGTCGGAATCCTTGCAGCGGATGTTTTGGTGGCCGGCGTCAATCAGGTCAACGGCACGCCACCGGAGTGGCAGGGCGCTGCAGGCTTCGGCAAGCGGTTAGGCGATACGGTTGGATCTTCATCGATCGCGGCAGGCATCGGATTCGGATTGTCGACGGCCCTCCATATGGATCCACGCTATTACCGGTGCACGACTTGCGGCGTCTGGGGGCACGTTGGGTCTGCGGCAATCCAGAGTTTTGTGTATCGCACCGACAGCGGGAAGCTTGCTCCGGCAATTCCCGAATTGGCCAGCATCTACGGCGCCGCGATGATCTCGATGTCATGGTATCCGAGCCGGTACGAGCCTCTGAGCGACGGCGTGCGGCGCGCGAACTACGTGATGCTCGCGCGTTTCGGCTTCAATCTTATACGCGAATTCGCACCGGAGAAAGCGCGCAAGTTCTTCCGGTTGACGCCGAATGACGTTTACGACGATCAGTAATAAGTTAGGGTATTTCTGCGGCGGCCCCCGGCCCTCTCAATCAGGGTGACGGCAAGCAGATATTTTGGGGCTACCAGTTGTTCTCCGTTTCGATTTTGTTCAATTCCTCGATCTCGCGCTGGAGCCCGCGCTGTTGCCGCATCCTGATCACGAAATATGCGACTATCCACACCGCCACGAGCGTCATGAAGGGCATCGCTTTTGGAAAAATTCCTCTGCCGGCAGCCAACGCCAGTGCCAAAACAAACGTGCCGATCGCCAGAATCACCGGCCCAAACCCCCATAGCACCACGCGACGAAGATAGTCGCGCTGCCGCTCGATTTCTCGCCTGCAAAACTCGAGACCGGTGCTGAAGCCCACGTCTTCCGGCGTCCTTGGGGACCGCCTTCCCCGGCTAAGAAAGTACAACCCGGCGAGGCTCCAGACAAGTGCGAGCGCGAATAGGGGTTGCAGCAGGTGTCGCAGGGATGAGAACTGTTTCAGACCGAAGACTAAGAAGAAGGCGACTACAAGCGGCCCGACGAGGGTCCCCAGCAACTGCCTACCTGTCTGTGTGTGAAGCTTTCGCACTTTTTCCCGAATTGTTTCCAATGTCATTGCAGATGGCTCCGTTGGCTGGTTTTGCCAGATATTTTTAGGCTCCTTTTCAGAGAAATCATCATGCATGGCTGCCTCCTTCTCGAAACCGTCGCTTCAGGACGTTCTTGATTCGGTGTATCCGCATAGCCACATTTCCTGGCGACAGCCCGGTGATTTCGCCAATCGCTGCCGCGTCCATGTCTTCGAGCCAGCAGATAATGACTTGCCGGTCAAGCGGCTTGAGTCGTTGAATCAACATCGACAGGCGCCCAAGATTCATGCGCTGTTCTGCTGAGAAGTGTTCATTGTCCTTATCAGGAAGCGTTTCGAGTTCTTCCATGCTCACAAGCGCCGAAAAGATCCGCCTTTCACGGATGACATGAGAAGCGGCCACATGGTGAGCGACGCGATAGGTCCAGGTCCGCAGAGAACAGCGAGCGTCGTACCGCTGGAAACTTCGCCACAATTGAAAATGAATGTCTTGGCTTAGATCGCGGCGCTTTTCCGCGTCCGCTTCGTAGGCGCTCGCGAGCCGTTCGAGTGAAGAACCGAACTTGTCCACCGCATCCCTATACAGGTCATCCTGAGCCGCTTGTCCGGTCGAGGTGGATTCCATTTCTCCCACACTGAAGGTAGTCGTTCAGAACCAAAGTTTCTAACAGATTTGTCAAAAGGTATTCTGGCTGCACCATTTGAAACTAGCAATCGTCCTAAATCAGCGCCGCCCGCCTCCGCGAAAGCGATTCGCTCAGGATTGGCTTGAAAATCGGCGTTTCATTGGCGAACTGTTTCTCGGGTTAGTGTTGCTGATCCGCCGGCCGTAAGCTCGGCGGTTCCCGCTGGACACTTCATCCTGGGAGAATGAATGAATACTCATGGTCGAAGTCCGCCGTTCCGTTTGCGCGCTCGATTGCCCGGATTGCTGCTCACTGCTCATCAACGTCGATGAGAACGGGCGCGGCTCACGCTTGCGCGGCAACCCCAATCATCCAATTACCCGCGGCTTTCTCTGTGGCAAAGTGGCGCAGTACCTCGAACGCGTGTATCACGCCGACCGGCTGCTCTACCCCCAGCGGCGTACCGGTGAAAAAGGCGAAGGCCGGTTCGCGCGGACTTCCTGGGATGAAGCCCTCGACGAAATCACGGCGCGCTTAAAGCAGACGGTCGCGGCGTATGGGCCGGAATCCGTGCTGCCCTACAGTTATGCCGGGACGATGGGAATACTTAACGGCGCCAGTATGGATCGGCGCTTTTTTCATCGCCTCGGCGCTTCGCGGCTGGACCGGACGATCTGTTCCGCAACCGGCACCGCCGCGTTGAATGCCTCGCAAGGCTTCGGAGTTGGCACTGAGCCGGAGCAGTTCTCGCAGTCCAAACTAATTCTGGCGTGGGGCGCAAACGTTCTCGGGACGAACGTACACCTCTGGCCGTTCATTGTCGATGCTCGACGCAAGGGAGCGAAGTTCTACGTAATCGATCCGGTTCGCAACCGCACCGGTTGTGCGGCCGATCACTGGTTTGCCGTCAATCCGGGGAGCGATCAAGCTCTGGCGCTCGGCATGATGCACGTCATTCTTCAAGAGGGATGGGATGACGCGAGTTATATCGACGCGCACGCCAATGGCTTCGAGGAACTGCGGTCGCTTGCGCGGAAATACGCTCCCGCAGATATTGCGCCGGTCACGGGCCTGAGTATTGACGAGATCTGTACGCTGGCTCGCGAGTACGCGTTGACGCGCCCCGCCGCGATCCGATTGAACTATGGCATACAGCGCAGCGAGTTTGGCGGCGCGGCGGTGCGAGCCATTGCCGCGTTGCCCGTCCTGACCGGCTCCTGGAAGGATATCGGCGGCGGCCTGCAGTTGACCACCTCGGGCGCCTTCGAGTTCAACAAGGCAGCGCTCGAACGTCCCGACCTGCAGCATCGGTCCGCGCTCGGCCGCCAGGCGCGCAGCGTCAATATGGCGCAGCTAGGAAACGCGCTCACGCGGCTCGACAATCCGCCCGTCCACGCGCTTGTCGTTTATAATTCCAATCCTGCCGCCATCGCCCCCGATCAGACGCCGGTCCTGAACGGATTACGGCGCAAGGATCTGTTTACGGTGGTTCTGGAGCAGTTCCAGACTGACACAGCCGACTACGCCGATCTCGTGCTTCCCGTCACGACATTTCTGGAGCACACCGATCTTTATCGCGCTTATGGCCACTACTATCTGCAGATGTGCCGCGCA
>JAICLJ010000300.1 GCA_025927575.1 Bryobacteraceae bacterium
AATAACACTGCCATCGTACTTGCGATGAAGGATGGGCTTAACGTCCTTGCCGGAGCAATCCGGCGCCGTATCCACGTGGGCGAAAAAGGCCACGGTCGGAACGCGGGCTTTGCGCGTGTTAGCGGGTATGCTGGCCATGACATAACCGTGCTTTGTCATCTGCACGTCCGCCGCGCCGAGCTTACTCAGCTCCTGCTTTAGCATCTCCAGCAGCACCAATTGACCGGGCGTGCTTGGAAACGAGTTACTGGTCTCGTCTGACTGCGTATCCACCTGCACGTAACGCAGGAATCGCGAGAGGAGGTTGTCGTTCATGGCCAGATTCTCCCCGCCGAGCGTGAACGCGCAACTTTTCTCCCGTGCGCGAGAGAGTGAATCGTGTCTGGACATCTCGACTTGCAAGCGCACAAGCGGACCGGTGATTCAGTTCGATCGCAGACTGCAAGCTTTTGACCGCTGTCCATCGCGCGATTTATGGTTGAGGTGTGCCGAGGCAAAGGATTTCAGCATTCCGGTGGTTCGACGATATTGCGGAAACGAAATAGGCAGAAGGTTATTCGGCCATGCCCTCTGGATATTACTCGAAACATCTGCGAGAATCTTAAGAGAGCAATAACATGTGTCTGATGAGAAACAGGAACGTTAGCTACATCGCGCTGGCGACAGCGTTCATCTTGCTGCTTCCTTTGATTGCAATGCAGTTCACCAATGAGGTGAATTGGACGCTGTTTGATTTCGTTTTTGCCGGCACCCTTATCTTTACTACCGGCTTGCTCTTTGAAGTCGTCAGGAAAAGAACGGCCGGAAATCGTGAGTACCAAATCGCTACGGGATTGGCACTCGCCGCAGCCTTTCTCCTTGTTTGGATAAATGGCGCCGCAGGCATCATCGGCAGCGAGAGCAATCCGCTCAATCTCATGTATCTCGGTGTCATCGCCATCGCGATCATCGGCGCCCTCACCGCGCGCTTGCAGCCGCCTGGGATGGCCCGCACTCTCTTGGCGACGGCGATCGCCCAAGCTGTGGTTCCCATGATTGCGCTGGTCGCGCAGCCACAAGTCATGTTTGCAGAACCCGCGGGACTGATTGGCGTATTCGTGCTGAATTCTTTCTTCGTTATGCTGTTTGCCGGCTCGGCTTTGCTGTTTCGACGCGCAGGCGCCGCGGGCCTCATCGCTTGAGGCAGTTTCAAAAATGACAAAGAGCGGAATCGCTCGCGTCGGCCGATGGGCCGGCTCCGGAATGTCGGTTTCCTCGGCTTCAACTCAGAAATGCTTCCAGTCGAGCGACTGCGGCCACCGTCCTTTGGCGTTGAAGGCGCGGAACGCAACGAAATGATTGTTTGTGTTTCGCGCGAACCAGCCGATAGTGCGCGCTTATTGGATTGCTCTGCTTAGATTCACTGCGCGGTAGATCGTCAGGTGAGCGTCGCTCATTGGTGGTTTGAAACCCGATTCCCGGGAACGGCTCTGTAGCTCGTCAGTTCTTCCAATTTCAAAACACAATGAAACTATACGTTGGTAATCTCTCCTTCGAGAGCACCGAGAACGATCTCCAGGATCTGTTCGAATCACATGGCACCGTCGACGAAGTCAATCTCATGATGGATCGGATGACGGGCAGGTCACGCGGTTTTGCCTTTGTCACGATGAATGACAACGCACAAGCCGAGGCGGCAAAGAATGCGCTCAACGGTCGCGACCTCAATGGCCGTGCCCTGACCGTGAACGAAGCGCGCCCACGGGAAGAACGGCCGCGCCCGCAGGGTGCCAGGCAATCTTACGCGGGCGGTCGCCGGTAAGAATGATCAATTACCCAGCCGGCGCTCAACTCGGGCGCCGCGCTCTGGGTGATTGAACGATCCAGCACCATGAACTCTGAAAAGACGCTCGGCCTCGAGGGAACGATCACAACGGTGCTGCCCGGAACGATGTTTCGGGTCGCCCTGGCAAATAATCATCTTGTGCTCGCGCACATTTCTGGAAAAATGCGAAAGCGTTTTATTCGCCTGACGGTCGGAGATCGAGTGAAGCTCGAGATGTCCCCCTACGATACGGACAAGGCGCGTATCGTGTATCGACTCTGACATGGCGAGGCGTTTTTTCTTCAATCCACCGCGACGCGTGAAAAAGCCGGGCCCAAACCTGAAAAGGCTGCTCGTGCGCTGTCCAACCACGGCCAAGCTGAGCGACACCGGGCAAACAATCGCGGAGAAGCAATGGCTCACGGCTGAGGTAAAACAGCAAACCCTCACCTGTTCCCATTGCGGCGCAGTTCACACCTGGACAAAGGAAGACGTGATCCTGGGCAGAGCGAACGTGTAGCAGAACAACGTTTCGACATTCGTTAGGCGCGAATTTCCGCCTGCTGATCGGAAGGCCAGTCAGCATTTGAACCAGTCTGGAGAGCATCACCATTTATAACTCCAGCATCGGATCGACTAAGACTCCGATAATGGAGCCCGATAAGAATGGCGGACGGTATTCACCATTGGCCACGCAAGTGCTCCAGTTGTGATTCCTGGGACCGTCGCGATCTGCGCCGTGGCCGCACCGCTCCACTTTTGAGTTGTCAGCCGTCCGTTTTTTCTCTAATCCCCTCGGATCGAATATGAACAAAATTCCTTGCGCATTTGCCACCTTCCTCGGCCTAGCTCTCATCGCACTCAGCGCCAGCGGCCAAACCGAGCTCGGGCTGCCCGACCGCAGCCAGGCCGCGATGGTCCAGCAACGACTCGGCGTCACCGATATCACCATTCGTTATCACCGGCCGCTCGTCGCCGGGCGCAAGATCTGGGGCGCGCTCGTCCCTTACGATAAAGTCTGGCGCGCGGGGGCGAACCTTAATACCACTTTTGAAGTGAGTGACCCTGTTTCAATCGAGGGCAAGCCCCTGCCCGCCGGCATCTATGGCTTGCACATGATCCCCACGACTAATTCCTGGACGATCATCTTCTCCAAAGCAGCCGACTCCTGGGGCAGCTACAGTTACAATCAGAGCGAGGACGCCCTCCGCGTCACAGTTAAGCCGCATGCGGGCGAAATGAAGGAGGCGCTCCAATATACCTTTGAGGATCTCAAACCGGACTCCGTCACCGCTACCCTGCGCTGGGAAAAAGTGGCCGTGCCGTTCCAGATTAGCGTTAATGACCAGGACACCGTTCTGCCCTACATCCGCCGTAAGATGCGCGGCTTCCAGCAATATTTCTGGGGACCGCCTAACGAGGCTGCCCAATATTGTCTCGAGAAAAAGATCGCCCTGCCCGAAGCACTCAAGTGGGCTGATCTCTCCATCCAGGCGGAGGAACGTTTTGAGAACCTCGGCACGAAAGCCGACATTCTCAAAGCCATGGGCAAAACCGACGAAGCCGGCAAAGTCTGGCAACACGCCATGGAGCTAGCCAAACCTGTCCAGCTCTACACTTATGCCCGCGGCCTCCAGGCACAGGAACGCGATGCCGAAGCGATGGAGATATTCAGGACAGTCGCCCAACAAAGCCCTGACACCCTTTTCGGACACATGGCCAAGGCGCGGCTCAAGTCCCATGCCGCCGATTACAACGGCGCGGCCGAAGAAGTCAGGCAAGCCATTGCTGTCACTCCCGATGGCGCGCAGAAAGAAGCGCTTAAAGGCGTGCTCGACAAGCTCAACGCCAAACAAGACATCAACAAATAAG
>JAICLJ010000297.1 GCA_025927575.1 Bryobacteraceae bacterium
ATCCAAAATGAACTCTGACATCGTTCGCACTTAAATAGCTGGAGTCGGTGTGGACACGGCGTAGGAGCATTCGTGTCCGTTGGCGAATTTCCACCTTGGCGCCCATAGCAAACCGATTGCCCTGGGTTGCTTCAAGGCTAATCAGGAGCCAGTGATTACGATTGATGGACTGATTTTGGTTCAACAGGAGGCGAACCGGTCCGTTGTTATTCGCAATCACGATGTCTACGGCGCCATCATTGTCAATGTCACCAAACGCCGCGCCGCGGCTCACCTCGGAGATGGCCAAAGCAGGGCCAGCGGCAGCCGTCACGTCGCGGAACTTCTTTCCTGCGCCCTCGTTGTGAAACAGCAGATTGGGTTGCCCAAATGGGTATGGAGCACTCCTCAACGACCCGATCCGGTTCACTGCGCCATTGGCAATAAACAGGTCTAAATGGCCATCGTTGTCATAGTCAAACCATTCGGTACCGAACCCGGTGTAAGGAAAGGTTGGCAAGAACAATTTAAGATTGGTGGCAGCGTCATGAAAATTGCCAGCACCGTCGTTAACGTACAGGTTGCTACCTTCGTTCGTCAGATTGGTCTTAAAGATATCCTCGTTGCCGTCGCCGTCGAAATCGCCAGCTGTGACGCCCATTCCCGCCTGAGGTAATCCATCTGGACTGAGAGCCGCGCCCGAAAGCGCACCACGTTCCTTGAACGTGCCGTTTTTCTGATTAATCCAGAGATGAGCGGCAGCCCCGTCGTTAGCGACATAAATGTCAGGCCAGCCATCGCCATTGAAGTCGGCGCAAACGATACCCAGCCCGGGTCCCATCGCGGCGCCGATTCCCGCCGCGGCGGTAACATCCTCAAACATGCCATTGCCACGATTATGGAATAGGCGTGCGGGCACAGGTTGGTACATCTTCGGCGTACAGTAATCCCGCTCCCCTGTGGAAGCGAAACACTGCCGATTGCCCTTCACGGTGAAATCCAGATAATTGGCAACAAAGAGATCGAGCCGGCCGTCACCGTCGTAATCGACCCAAGCCGCGCCCGTACTCCAGCGAGGATCGTCCACGCCCGCCTTTTCGGTTACGTCGGTGAAGGTTCCGTCTCCGTTGTTGTGGTAGAGCACGTTGTGTCCAAAATTCGTGACGTACAGATCCTGGAAGCCGTCATTGTCGTAGTCGCCAACGGCGACTCCCATTCCGTATCCGATGTGTCCTACGCCGGCCTGCTCGGTGACGTCAACAAACTGCAGCTTCCCAGTTTCACTGAGCAGGTTGCGGAAGAGGCGATTTCCAGGTTTCCATCCCGGCGGTGGGGGAAATTTCGACTGACGTGGATCCTGCGCCGGATCGAAGGTCGAACCTTGAATCAGGTACACATCGAGGTCGCCGTCGTTATCGTAATCGAATAACGCGACACCCGAGCCCATAATTTCGGGCATGAAGTACTCGCCGGTTGCGCCTGTGAAATGGTGGAATGCCAGTCCAACATCCGCGGCAATGTCACGGAAGAGTGGAATCTCAGGATGTGCGAGAGGACTGGCGAAAATACTCTTTCCCCCAAGCAATCCCATTGCCAGCAACTTCAGGAAGTCACGGCGCGCATAATTGTAGGGCTGCAACGTGCTCGCGGGGGCCCCCATCCAACGTTTCACTGCGCTGCGCTCGGCGCCTCTAAGGCGTGCAGATCGCGATCAATGCTGGCGAGCAGGTCCGATTGTCCTCGTGCCGCGGCTCCTTCACGCGCCTGGCGAATGTAGCGCAAAGCATTTTGGCGATCTCCTGCGCGAGCGAACGCGGCGCCCAGCGCGTAGAGGTATCGAGGAGTTCTTTCGTCTTCCGGCTCAATCGTCTTCTCGAGTTCGCTGATTCCTTCCCGGTATCTTCGCTGATTTACCAATACCCGACCGAGATTGAAGTGCGCCTGGCGATCAGTGGGTTTATTGTCAATCGCCTTCTGATACTCAGTTGCCGCCTCGGAAGAGAGCCCGTTCCTTTCGAGGAGATATCCCAGGTTGTTGTGAGCGTCCGCATAATAAGGATTGATCTCAATCGCTTTCCGAAAGGCATCTTGCGCCGGTTGATACTTTTCGGCACCCAGAAGAAGCACTCCGTAATTGTAGTAGGCCTGCGCCGAACCGGGATCTAGTTGAATGGCGGCGCGATAGTGCTCCTCCGCTCTCTGCAAATCTCCCAATTCCGCATATAACTTGATCAAATTAATATGCGCTTGCACCAAATGATGGTCAATTTCCAGCGCCTTCTCATGCGCCGCAACAGATTCTTCTATTTTCCCCTGCCTCTCGAGATCAATTCCCATTTGCACCTGGAAGATCGCACTCCGGTTGAGGGTTTGAATATCCCTCAGTAATGGGTCATTAGCGGGAGGCACACCCGTTCTATTCTTCTCGAAAAGGCGCAGCTCTTCCTCGGCTTTTTCGGCCTCGCCGGCAGCACGGTACGCTAATGCCAAGGCATAATGAGCTGCTCCGAAATCTGGAAACAACGCCACCGCTTTCCTGTAGTCTTCGGCCGCGCCCAAGTAATCGCGGCGACTGGCGCGAATCCGGCCCAGTCCGTAGTAAGCGTCAGCATTGTCGGTATCCTGCTTCAAAATCTGGTGGTAAAGTTCCTGGCTGGCGTCCCACTCGGCAGAGGCAAGCAGGCAGTTGGCCAGTTTAAGTCTTGCGGGAACGTAGCTTTCATCTATGCGGAGCGCGAGGTGAAGATGCGACATCGCCTGTTCACAGTGTCCCTGATCGGCTTCGACCACTCCCAGATAGTAGGTCCAACGAAATTCGCTTGGCTCTAATTCTGTTGCGTATTGATAATATTTTTTTGCTTCCTCGGCCAAGCCGTAGGTCTGCAAAGTCATACCCAGAGCCCCACTCGCCTGTGCCTCCTTCGGGTGGCCCTTGGCATTGTTGTAAGCTTTCTGAATCTGGTCTCGAATAGCACCCGAAACACCCCCGATCGATAGCCGAGGAAAGTCCGAAGCTTTCGCACTATCTTGAGTTCCCCACAAACAGGTAACGAGAGCAAGAAATGGCAGAGGTAATATGAACCGCACGCTTTTCCGCATCAAGCCGCTTCCTTCTTGAGTGCCCGTCGCCGATGGCCCCTGGACCAGTGACGAAATTATAATGCTGGCTGCGGAAAACTTGCCTAACCTGCATAGAGGGAGAAATCTATGGGCTCCATCTCGCGGCGACGCTTCCTGACGGTAGCTGGAGGGGTCGCGACCGCAATTCCCCTGGGATCCGCTGGTAACGCAACTGGTGAACGGCTAGGGTCACAAGTACAGGCCACAACGCCCGCCAGTCACACTGATCGCATCGTCGATATGCACATCCACTTTGATGAGAAGAATTCCAATTTCATTCGAGATCTGGTGAGACTGGCGCAGCGGATAAATCTTACAGCCTGCGTGCTCACGCCATATTCTCATCGCGTACAGGTCGCCGAAGCAGCAAAGCAATACCCAAAACAAATTGTTCCATTCGGCTTCGTTGACCTAGACGCCAGCGACGTGCTGTCGCAAGTGAAAGACTTTCACGCGCTCGGCTATCGTGGCTTGGGCGAACTCGAATTCGTAAAAAAGCCTTATGTCGATGCGTCCTATCTGCCGGTTTATGAACTCGCGAACCAGTATGGCTGGGTACTACTCTTTCATACGGGTATTGTCTTGCGCCGAAGCGTCGACCAACCGGAGAACGTTGCCTCCTACCGGATGCGCGCGTTTCACTTGGAGGAGATTGCACGCC
>JAICLJ010000052.1 GCA_025927575.1 Bryobacteraceae bacterium
GCCTCAAGGCTTTCTGGTCACTAGCGATAGCACATCGGGCGCCTATCTCAATGTGCAACTGGCGCAGTCCATCGATCCGGATTCAGGCGCGTTCATTCCGTTTTCTTTCACCGATCCGTCGCAGCAATTGGAAGAAGCGCTGCAGACGAACCAGCTCTTTCTCGTGGCGGTGAACAACCAATATATTCAGCCCTTCGCCAGTCTGGCCAATGTCGCCGGATGGAAGCTTTCGGCCGAGGTTGGGGCGGGCGTGACGCCAACCAGTTACCGCAATGTCATGATCCTGAAATTCTGCAGCGGCTCCCTGCAGGACCGGGTCACCAACCCGAACCGCTGGACCAGCGCGAGCGAGTTTTCTCTTGCGGCGGGATCGAGCGGCAGCGGAGACGATGTCGCGTATGCCGGATTGTCGCAGTGGCTTCAGGCGTACATCGCAGATGGAATCAGCGAGGCCAGCGGACCATCGGCCGCGTTCTACAAAAATTTTGCGCAGATCGCCACCGATCCCGACTGGAACGGTGTGATTGTGCTGCAGGCCGATTTGTCTCCGGACGACCTGCCGCCGGAGATTGCGGGGCTTGCCGCAGGCATCGATTTCAGCCGCTTCAACGCTCACCATTTCGGTTTCACGGTAAGCCGGGTGTTGCCGTATCCTTCGCAGAATCCACCGCTGCAGATGGACGGTCCTTCCAGCTTCTTTGGTCTGATCGACTATCAGGACCCGACGTACCAAATGAATCTGGCGAATCACGTCGATCCGAATACGCCGATTCCAGTCGCCGCCTCCGGCGATCTGCAGTTCACCGTTCTGCTCTTACAAGTCCTTTTCGAAAACGCCAAAATTGCCAACTTCAAGAGCAACGTGCAACTCACGGTGAACGCTCTGCTCGGGTCCAAGGTTGTCCAGACCGTCGGTAACGCGCGACCTGGTGTTTCGAACGGCAGTCCGATGCCCGCCAACGGAATCGTATTGGATGGCAGTTACGTGAGCCAGGAAGGCGCAGGCTCCGCCTCGAGCACTTACGTTTTCCAGCAGACCGATACCTCTGTTTTTCGCCTGAACAGCAACGTATTGCAAGCTGTTGCCTTCAACAGCATCCAGTTCAATACTCTGGGCACCGACTCGAGCGGCCTGACCACTTCACGTTTTTCTGTCTGGGGCGCATTCGACTTCACGCAGTTAAACGATCAAAACGGCGGACTGTTCGACGTACTGTCCTTCGGCAGCAAGCCGGCTACGCCCCCCTTGCAACTCGGCGCCGGACTCTCGTTTTCGAATTTCATGATCACGATGAGTTCGTATGAATCGACTCCCAATGCCCAGGTCTTCGAAGTGACGCCGGACAACCTGGCCTACGATCTCAATTCCAGTTCGTCCCGCACCGACAGTTTGTTCAAAGGCTTTGGCATGCAGCTCAAGAGCTTCGTCAATGCGTCGGGCGACAAGACGCCGCTCGATTTTGGATTTCTGCCGGTGACCTCGCCGCTGAATTTGAAATCTCTGACGCCTCCCTGGTGCGGCGTCGTGTATCAGGTGACGCTGGGCGGGCCGGGGGCGCTGGCGTCCTCAGTGGGTTTCGATTCCAATCTGCTGATCGCCTGGTCGCCCTCGACGGTTGCCGGAGATCAACAGCAATCCGTTTTTATCGGATTAAGCCTTCCCGGCGCCAGTCCGGGCGCGAAGCTCTTCAGTCTTCAGGGCGTGATCAAGGTCGCGGTGGGGTCTATCGCCCTGTTGCGGCAAGCGGTGCAAGGGGGCAACGGCGACATGTTTTATTGCCTGCGCCTCGACGACATTGCCATCAAGATCTTCGGAATCGTCAAGCTACCGCCGGATGCGAACATTCAGTTCTTTCTGTTCGGAGACCCGAAGAGCACCGGAAGCACGGGTTGGTATGCAGCCTACGTAGACCAGAGTTCGAGTCAGAGTTTGGCCACGCCCGCTTTAGAGAGCGGACCGGCCGCCCGGCTGCTGCCGGCTCCGGCGAATGCGCCGCAAAACGGTGCGGGCGCGAGAGGGAACTGATCATGGCGCGCATACTCTTTTGGAATATTCAGACTTTCGGAATCAACAAAATTAACGACCCAAGCAGAAAGAGGCCGGCCGGTTATGGCGGTCTTACTTGCGCGCAGGCGGCGCAAATGCGGGAGACTGTCCTGGCCCGTGTGTTTATGGCCGCCGCTCCCGACATCATCGTTATTGTTGAGGTCGCATCCGGAAATACGTGGCCCAGCGATCTCGCATCGACAACAGGAGGAATGGCCGGGGCGAATTACATATTAGGTGAATTGCGCCAGGGCAATCCGAATCGCAATTGGCGGCTTGTTCCGCCGCTGCGGATCGGCAGAACCCCCGGCTCAAAACCGGAAACCGTGGCGATCCTCTATAGCGGCACGTCGTCCGACGGTCAGACGCGGCGTTATTTCACCGGACCGAATTGGTGGCAGGGGCAATATAACGGAACTTCTTTCGAGCCCAACGCCGGGATTGCCAACAACTACCCCAATGGCGGCGTTGGATTGCCGGATATCAACGCCATGGTCGTGCCGCCCGGAAGCAATGCCCGTCAGATCCCAAACGGGGCTTTGCACAATGCCGGCCGTTACGAAAATCAAGTGGCGGCGCGCACCGCGTTTCAGATCCTCGACGAACCGGGCGAGTATCTCGATTTCGGAGTTTACCGGCCTCCGTACATGGCGACGTTCACCGAGACGGACGCCCACGACGCCGTTCAGCGCAATCTCGCGATATTCGGCGTCCACTCGCCGGCAGTTGCAGGCGATGCCGGCGTCTTCATCACGTATCTCTCGCAGGCAGAGGATGTGGCCGGCCCGCTAGGCGCAAATGAAACCCGCGTCATCGGAGGGGATTTCAATCTCAATATGCTGGCCGCCGATGGAAGCAATTCCGGCGTCTACGACAATCTGCCCAATTATGCGCCGCTGCTCTCGTCGCCCGGAGCGCCGCCGGCCGCGAATCTGGAGCGTTACAAAGGCTATTTCGCGACGCATATGAAGCCGGCGAGCGCATCGGCGACGTCGCGCTTCCTTTGGTCAGATACGCCGAATGACTCGCCTTATCCGGGTTACGGGTACATTGGCAGCCACTTCGTCAATAACTTCTATTCGATCGACAACATTCTGGTGTGGCCCCATCAGGGCGCTCCGTACAACTACCAGACGACCATCATGAATTACATCGCGGGAGCGCCGTTTGCGAATCCGCCCAATAATGCGCCGCCAGGAACAATCAACATGTTGAGCGGATTTTACAATGCGCTGATCGCCTGGCCGCCGCAACCGGACGCGCCGCAGACGATATTTCCGGGAACCAGGAACAACCTGATTTCCTGGCCCAACTACGGGTATCTCTACGGCACAAGCGATCATTTTGCCGTTTACGCAACAGTCTAAACCCGCGAAGCGCGGCAAGCCAGCGCGGGAAATCTGAAGATCGATCCAAACGAGGTGCTGAATCCATGAGCGACACGGCTATCGAAAATCTCCAGCATGTAGTGAAAACGGCAGCGGCGAGCGGACCGTTCGCGTTGGATGCCGCGTTCCTGACCGCGGGGCTGAACGATCCCGATGTCACGATGCCGGCGGATTACGACAAGTACATTCAGGCGGCATTCCAGGTTGCGGCCGCCAATTTCATGGCGACGGCCTCGGCTGCGGACGTCGGCCCGGTGAGCGGCGAAAGCTTCACCGTGCAGAACGCCTCGATTCCGTTTCTCACCAGCGGCGCTCCCATTCAGGCCAAAGCCACTCTGGTTTTTACCGTGACCACCGATGCGACTCCCACGCTGGTCGTGCAGGCGCAAAGCGCGGTTGCCAACTGGACGTGGACTACTTCCTTCGCGTTTATGGGCGGTTGGCCGTTCAACCAGCTTTCGGTAACCAATGCGCAGTTCGTGTTTTCCACGGCCGACGGTACGTATCCCTGGACGAATTCGTCCGGGCTCGCCGTCAAAGGAGGTCCGGTACAAAACCTCTTCGCGTCCGCGCCTTTTCCAAAGGTTGTGCAGCCGGCTCTCACGCTGTTCAGCAACCTTCAGGCTCCCGCCACCCTTGCTTTGCAGGGCGCGCTGGATCTATCGTCATACAACCCCGAATCCGAGGATAGCCCTGTACTTCTGCCCGTCGGCAATCTTTCGGCGACGATTCAGGGAGGGCAGTTCAAACTTCTTTATCTGACCGTCGCGAATCCCAGCGTGATGCTGGAAATCCCGGCGCCCGTCGCTACGGAAGAAGGCGTTCAGGAGCAAGCGGCGACGCTGTCCGTGAGTTCCCTCATCGGCGTGGAGGGCACGCCTCCGGAGCAATCCCCGTATCTGCTGCAGATCGCCGTTCTGATGCCATCCGGCGGCGATCCGGTTGGATTCAGCATCGCACTGAACGCGACTGGTGAGGGTTCACTGCTTACGCCGGCATCGGTCGTCGAGTTGGTCGGTGGCAGCGGCAGCTATTTTACCGGCACCCCCGCAGAGTTGCAGCAGTTCATGGCCAGCGTGGGATTACAGGGACTGACGGTGAACGGTGCGCTCGGCTCGACTCCTACGATTACCGAAGCCACGGTGCAGATTGGCAGCACGGGCGGCTCCTGGACGCCCATCCCCAATCCTCCACCTGGTCTTGATTTCACGATTGAAAGCTTTTCTCTGCAATGGGGAATTCTGAATCCGTTCAACAGCCAGACACGGCAACAGAGTTACCTCTTTCAAGCCGAATTTCACATCAGTCAACGGATTTTTCCCGGCACGTTCGAGGTGCAGTTCAACTCGGCGCTCCAACTCTACGCTGCGTACAACGGCACCGTGAGTCTGAGCGATTTTCTCTCCGGCATCAGCAACGGCGTGGTTGTCTTGCCGAGCAGCATTACGGCAAGCCTCAGCGATATTGCGCTGAACGTCGATTTCACCGCGAAGAGTTTCAACTTTTCGAGCGGATTCGAGTTTGGTGTCACGAGCGACTTTCTTTCATCCGGCGGCTACACCATTCTTGCAGTCTCCGGCGGCCAAGTTTCTATCGGAGCGATGACGCCGCCCGAAAGCGATGGAGCAAATGGCGCGGGCGCTGTCTGGCAGGCAGGAATCGGCGGCCTGCTGCAGGTTGGCCCTCTTATGGCCAATGTCAATGTCGCCTATGACGGCACAGTTACGCCGAAGATCTGGACACTGGCCGCCTCTCTTGCGCAGCCGATCAGCCTGACCGATCTGGTCAATCAATTCTTCTCGGCGGGTCTCGGATATCAATTCCCTCCATTCCTGCCGGGCGACCTGACGATCAATACGTTCGATATCAAGGCGACCATCCCGACCAGCGGCACGTCCACGGCTTACAGCGTCGGCGTCAGCTTCTCATGGGTTTTTCAATTAGGCGGTCAGAACGTAGGCATCGACCCCGCCAGCATCGAACTGCACTACGACGGATCGAAAAGCGCAGGTCAGCAGTTCTCGGGAATCGTAGCCGCTACGTGGATCTATAGCGCCATCAATCTGGAGCTGAATTTCACCTACACGTTCGAGGGAACCGGCAAAGGCGCAAACCAGACTCTTTCACTCGAATGGGAAGGATTCACGGCGACTTACACCAGTCCGGCCAATGAAGTGACCTTCTCCCTGAAAGGCTGGAGTCTCGGGTCTCTGATTCAGGCGCTTGTGCGAACGCTGGGCAATCCCTATTTCACCCTGCCGTCGCCCTGGGATCTGTTGAACCAGATCTCGCTCGACGGGCTGAGCGTCACGGTTTCGCTCGATTCGAACGTCACCAATCGTCTTTCGGCGAAATACACGCTCTCGAGCGAACTGAATCTCGGGTTCGTGGTGATCAAGAGCCTCATCTTTCGCCGCGACACAAACGGCAAAGTCACGCTCGCGATTGATGGATCGTCGCCGATTTCGAGCCAGTTGGGCGACCTCATGGACCCGGCCAAGGGGCAAGACGTTCAGAAGATGCCTCCCGTGCCGGGCCGTGGCAACGATTACTTCAAGCTCTTCCTCCTGGTTCTCGGGCAGCGCGTCGGCATCAGCGGATATGCCAGTTTCAACAGCACGCAGGAGGTCATTGCCGCCCTGCAAAAAGTTCCCTCAACCACCGGCTCGCTGAATCCGGTCAATCCGGGTGCCGACCCGAACGAGCCCAAGGGCGTTCCCTATTACAACCAGAGCAACAACTGGTTGGTTGCGGCGCATCTTGGATTGCTCGCCGTCGGCAATGTATGGACCGTGGACGCAATGGTCGTTTTCAACGATCCGAATCTCTACGGTTTGCGCCTCGCTCTGGCTGGCGCCAAGGTCGGCGGCCTAGCCGGACTGGTCATCGACATCCTCTACAAGAAGATCACCGACGATATCGGCCTTTATCAGATCGAATTCACGTTCCCCGATGCGGTCCGCAATCTGAACTTCGGTGCTGTTTCCGTAACTCTGCCCGATATCGGAATTCAGGTCTACACCAACGGCGACTTCCTGATCGACATCGGCTTTCCGTATAATCTCGACTTCAGCCGCTCGTTTTCCATCGCCGCCATCGTCTATGGCGTGCCGGTCCTCGGCTCAGGTGGAATTTATTTCGGCAAGCTGAGCAGCGCCACTTCTACACAGGTCCCAAGAACCAATAACGGTACGTTCCAGCCGGTCATTGTCTTCGGGGTGGGGCTGCAACTGGGGCTCGGCTATAACTTCACGCTGGGGCCGCTTAAAGCTGGTTTTGCGCTCACGGTCTTCGGCATTGTAGAAGGCGTCATTGCCGCCTGGCACCCATATTCCGGATCCAGCCAGAAAGCGGTAACGGCGCTCGGCGACTCGCTCGAAAGCGACTACTATTTCAAACTGAGCGGCACAGTGGGGGTCATCGGCCTGCTTTACGGCACGGTCGATTTTGCGATCATCCAGGCTTCCGTCAACGTCAAAATCACTTTGTCGGTAACGCTTACTTATGAGTCTTACCGTTCCATTCCACTCACAGCCACTGCTACGGTGGAAATTAGCGTTAAGGTCAAGATCGATTTGGGCCTGTTTTCGATTATGCTGTCCTTCTCGTTCTCGGCAACGGTTTCGGCGAAGTTCGTCATCGGCTCCGATTCCACCGCTCCCTGGGACGATCAGAAGAGTCTGCTGCAGCGGAAACCGGCGCTACTCACCGCCTATGCCGGCGCCGCGGCTGTACGTCGCAATGCGCGGACGTTGCGGCCGCGCCTCAAACGCATTCAGCCCCGAGTGTCCGCGGCTGCCGCAAATCCGCAACTCAAGCTGCTGGCTTCGCCGCAGTTTACCGTTCTCGCTCCCGAAGGCGCCACCAGCTACACAGCACAGCAAGGGGCCTTTTCTTTCCTGCTGGCGATGGACGCCCCTACCGTATCGAATCCGGGCAATGGAAATAGTTCGTTCGACCAGCTTTGCGCAGTCTTTTTCCCGTGGGTCATCGATGCACTAGGTCAGCCCGAGGGAGATACAGTCGATCTCGCCGCCGCCTCTACCACCATCGTTACGCGCGAGCAATTGGAAGCATACATTCAGAAATTGGCCGATCTCGCCAATCCTCCGCTAAACATTACCGGGCTGCTGACGTTCCTCTCCGATAGCTTCACCCTCAATGTCGAAACGCCGGCTTACGCGCAAAGCTCCGGCGACAAGCAATTGTTTGTCGAGGGCGCGGTTGTGTTCCCGGTCTTTGATGGATTGTCGCTTGGCGTCCCGAATGTGTCCGGCGGCGCCGATCCGCAGACGATTGCTTTTGAAACCTACACGCTCGCGAACTCCGCCTATCGCGAGGCGGTGGCGGATATCTTCAAAAGCGTGGAAGCGGCCATCGAGGCACAGAACGAAGAGAATCCGCCACAACTCAAAGCCGCGCTCGACGATTCGGAATCCATGGCGGCGCTCATCTTCGTCGACTACTTCTCTATGATCGGGCGGCAGTTGCTGCAGGAAGCGAGGGATCTATTGGATTCTTACGCTTACCAGTTGGGGACCTCCGAAAGCATTCAGAACATCCTCGATACAGTCAATGAAAAGGGCAATACGCTCCAGATCAGCGATGTGGCGGTTCCGAACCAGGACCATCCTCTTGCGCCATCACTGGGGATCACCATCCCGCCCCTTGTGTACTCGATTCAGAATAAAGACACGCTGACGGGCATTGCAGCACTGTTCTCCGACTCCAATTCGCCGTCAAGATGGACAACGCAAGCGGCTGATCTCATCGTTGCGAATGGTCCCGCGCGGATTCTACAGCCGAATGTCAGTCTTACGATATCGGGCAAGACTTACATAACGATCGCAGGCGACAGCTTCGACTCTGTTGCGGAGGCGTTTGACATTTCGTTAACCGATCTCTCACAGCAGACAGTCCTCTACGGTATGGATAATCTCCTGACGCCGGCGCAACAGACGACGGTTCCGGAGATTCAGTACACGGCGGCTTCGGGTTCACCCGCGTCACCGGACACGTTGAAGAGTGTCGCGGGTCTGTTTGCCACCACCGTTGGGGAACTGGCCACGGCGAGCGTCACGGTTCCAGGCCTGTTCTCAACTGCGGTAGAAGACGGTATGATCACGCTGGCGAATCTGAACGCCTGGGACGTTGCGGGTCTCTGGAGCTCCATTCAAGCCACCAGCCAGGTGGCGCAGACTGCGGGCATGGTGTCGCGATTCCTGATGTATGGCCTGCGCCTGCCGAACGAAAGCGGGCTGACCTTGTCGCCGCAGTTCCTTTTCCCGACAGGGCAGCAGGCTTATGCTCTTTATCAACTCACCGGCCAGGAGTTTCCGACGACGGCGCCGCAGAGCGTCGACAGTTACACCGTCTCGATCTCGGCGGGCGCCAGTTCCCATGGCGTCAATCTGAATTTCGTTCAATTCAACGGCGCGCCGGGAACCAGCGCGCAAATCGACGCCACCACGGCCTACCAGAATCTCTCGACAGTGCTCACCTGGGCGCAGGGCGGAAACTTCCTGCCATCTCCCACGTTCACCGCTCTGCCTCCATCCCTGGTGCAGCCTCAAGCGTTTGCCGCTGCCAATTTCGCCAACTGGATCACATCCGATATGGCTACGCTGTCGGCGTTAACAAGTCGGACTAGCAGTTTCGATGCGGGAACTTCTTCCGGACAGGCATTACCTACGCTATGGCCGCTTCCGTCCGCCATGCTGAGCTTGACGGAAGCGCGGCAATCTGTGTTGTCCAAACTATCCACCAGCGTCCGGAACATCCTTCCGCTGATGCCGCAGTTCCAGCCGCAGATGGGCCAGACGTCGCCAGCCACCAGCCAGACCGACTACACGAACCTGAATCAGTGGGCCTGGACGACACGCATCGATTTCCAGGTCAAGAAACTGCCGGTCACAGGCCTCTCCTCCGGTGGCGCGGGCGATACGCCGCAGGGACCGGCTTCGGCCCCCAGCCTGCCGAATGTCTATGAAGTGGTTGGCGCCAGCGCCGACGATCAGAAGACCCTGGAGTTGCTGCTGACGGCCATGGATACGCTCGGGGAGAGCATCGTTTCTCATCTCTTCCTGCTATATCCGCAATCGGGATCGTCCGCTGCCGGGCTGGCAACTCTAGGAGACAGCGAGTTTCTCGCTTTCCTCACGCAGACCAACCTTTCGACGGAAACCAATCCGCCCGCTCCCATGCTGATGGCACGAGCGGCGACGGCAGCCCCGCCTCGCGGGATCGCGAATACACCCGGCGAATTCATCAAACTACTCTGGGAGCTCAGCACCGTCCGCAGCGGCGGCTATTATCTCTTCTACCAGGTAGTGAATGGCGGCGACGGATTGCCGTCTTCGATTTTCGATTCGAGCGGCAGCGCGACGCTGAGCATGGCCGCCAGCTACGCGGCGCAAGGATCGAATTCCTTTGGCCTCACGGCTCCGGCATTCGTCAATTCTTTCGTCACAACGGACTCGCTGGACACCGCAAGCGATGTTGTACAGGTCGTTTCTCAGCCGACGGCGGGCACAAGTCTGCCTCTGACCGGAACTGCCAGTGAAACCTTGGCATCCCTGTCGGTTGTTTACGGCGCGGGTCCTGGCGCTCTTGCCGCGCAAAACTCCTCGCTTGCGCTGGTTTCCGGGAAAATGATTCCGGTAAACAACATCGTTCGCCAACTGACGCAGTCCGATGTGAGCAACCCAAATCAGACCCTGGCAAATCTTGCCACTTACTATTCGGTGGGGGCTCAGAGCGCGATTTCCGCACAGGATATTCAAAACTACAATCCGGGAGTGTCAGTGGCTCTGGGAGCGGTCTTTTATATTCCTCCGATCAATTACGCGGTTGCGCCGGCGTCTACTCCGGGCGCCGCTCCCGGCAACACGTTTGGCTCTATAGCCGCGTACTATGGACTGTCGCTCGATGCCATCGCTGTCGACGCGTTGAACGTCGGCGGCCTGTTCCCGGCCAATTCGGCATTGACGGTGAACGCGCAAACGTTCGATCTACGTTCGATGCTCGGACCAGGCAACGTGAACTTCGAACTGACGCAAGTGAACTACGGTGCGCCGCCCGATAACCCCTCCGATCCGAACTACGCGCGAAACTTCATATACTCGCTGTACAACACGCTTTCGGCGGGGCTGATAGAGAACGCTTTCTTCAAGGCAAGTCCGCAGGGCGCTCCGTTCGGACCGCAAGTGCCCGACGAAAACTCCTCGTCGAACGAAACACCGTCGCCAACCGCATTCCAGAGCCAGGTGCGCCTCGCGAACCGGCGACGTAAGAGACTCCTTGCGGCCGAGGACGAGGATTACAACTACAGTCAGGCGCTGGGCTTCGGACAGTTCGCAAAAATCAACGCGGCCCCCGCTGTGCCGGGAGATTCACCGCTGCCGCCGCAATCCGATAATCCTTACGTCGGCGTAGGCGGCACGAGCCAGATCGCCCTCCGCTGGCAGGACGTCTTTGGCAATATCACCATCACTCCATTCGAAGCTCCTCCGTCCGGCTATACAGGAGCTTTAAACGGCGCCGCGCAGCGAATCCTCTACTCGGATAAGCTCGTTCCGGTCTCGGCGTGGTCTAACTCGAGGGCAAGCTACATCTACAGCGGGAAAGCCGGCGCTCCTACGATGAATCTCACTTTGACGCTCGACGTCGAGGTGTATGACGGCAATCTCGATCAGGGGGCCCGGGATCTCTCGCTGTACCAGCAGATCTACTTCCAGCTTTTCCAGGACTACACCGATTTGGGTGTGCCGGGCATTACCGGCAATGCCGTCTCGATGAGCCTGGTGAATTCGATCCTGGCATCGCCGGGAATTACGCTCAGCGACAGCCAGGCCTCGACGATTCGCAACTATGTCTCCAGTTGCGTGACGTACCTGCAGGCCGTGGTGAATCAATCAAGCCCTTTGCCGGCGCAACCCACGGACACGCTGGCCATGCCCGTAGCAATAACGGATGTGACGGCGGGCAACATCCTCAGTCTCGATGTGGAACTGACGTTCACTCGTCAGGCGCTTCTTACCAGCCCGGAGGTTGCGGCGCTGGCCGCTGGCCTTTCGGTATCGGGCACAATTCTGCCGCAGGGCGATGTGGGACAGAGCTCCGCCTATACGACGTTCGCCACTTCCTTCGAAACCGCCTTCCAAACTTCCGGCTGGTACATGAAGGTAGGCGACGGATTGAAAGCGGCCGCAGATCAGAACGGCGGCACGGCGGCGCAATTGTGGGCGGTCCGTTTTGGAAATCTCAAAGACCAGGGAATCTATTTCGAAATCGGCAGCGCTCCGAGCTATTACACGCCAAAACCAGTCGCCACCACGCTAGCCAGCAAGACCGTAACAATCAATAGCTATCCCGACGGCGCGCCCGTCACCATGAGTTTCACCGGAGTAGATCAGAATTTGTGGTTCCAGACCTGTCTCGATGCGGTGGATACGTTCCTGGCGCCGCAGTATTCCTCATCAGCGTTCATCCTCGACGAACTCTTGGGTACGCAGGATCCATTGAAGGACGGCTATCTTGGCAAAGTGCTCGAAGCGAAAGAATCGCTTGCGGCGAGTATCGCCAGCGCCGTCCGGCCGATTCTGTCGACGAGCGCGGCCGACAGCGCAACGCAGTGGGCCGCCGAGCAATGCCTCTACCAGCAACTGCTCAATCAGATCGGCTCCGCCTATGCATCGGGCGCGGTCGTGATTTATGGCCTGAGCAACGTCTCGGGCGCGCCGCCATCGCAGCCAGCAAGCCCGCCGAATCTCTATGGACAGCCGCAAGGCGCCGTGGTTTCGAGCGGCGATTCTGCTCCGGCGAACGGAAATTTCACATTTACGGCTACGCGGATTCCGCTCGGCCCCCAGGCCGATGGATCCAACACCGTTGATCCCCGGCTGGCTTTTGTCTTTACGACAAAGAACATTACGACTCAGGCATATGTGCCAATCGATCTCAATCTTCAGATCAGCCATCTGGAGTTTGACCGCACCAACGTGCCCGGGATCGAGGGGTACGTGCAAAGCCAGTGGCTCGCATTCGTAAACGGGCCGTTCCCATACAAGCTGGGCGCGGACACCGCCGACATCCCGGTGGTGAACCGCGCCCTGCCAACACCGCCAACGGTTCAGCAACAACTCGCAACGCAAGCGACCTCGTCACCGCAGTCGCCGCTGGATTTGACCGAATGGAACTATTCGTTCGAGTACTTGTACCGTTTCGCGGCACAAGATACGGTCCAAACCACCATCAAATTCAATCAGTTCTCCGGCACAGGGTTGACGGCGCCCGCGCCGGGTCCGGATCTTTTCACTGCCCTTGCACAATTCACTTTCGCATGGCCCGGGATTTCCGCGGATTTCAACGAGTATCTGTTGAAGATCGATGCGAATACCTCCGATCAGACGATCATTGACGGAGCAACTACTGCCGTTGCCGCGTTCCAGCAGTATCTCACCGCAGTAGCGGACGCCTATGCGGCAACACTTCAGCCGAGCGTATTCGCGCGAGCAGCGGGCGCACCACAATTGGTGGAGATCGATTTCGAGACTTCTCTCGACGCCGACCCGGTTTCGAATTACGCCCGCACCAACATTCTCAATTTAGAGATTGACCATGCCGCGGCAACCTGGGACGTTTCTGCGAACACTATTTCGAACGGGTCGATTACTCTGCCCGCGCCCGTGATTGCGATCGATCCGGACAACTATACGCCCGAGCCGGTTTCACCTCCGGTTTCGCCTGCCGCGATTACCTGGCGTTATCTGAAGAAGGGAACGGGAGCGGGGACCGGTAAGCCGGCTGAGTATCTGTCCTATCAGAGCGCTCTCGATAATCCGAACAGGACCGTTTCGGTCAGCGGCCTTGACGTCTTGCTGTATCAGAATGGCTGGTCATCCATTGCCGTGGAGCGAAACAAGATTCTGTTCCCACTCGACTCTCCTGCAACAACGAATCCCGACTTCGTATTCCAGACCCCCAACGTGAGCTTCGCGGATCCGATTGTGCCGCGGCTGGTTTACCCCTCCTATCCGCTCGATACAGGCGCGTCGCAAGACCTGGCAGCCTTGCTGAACGTCTTCTTTGCGGGACTCTTCACAGGAGGCACGGGAACGGTGTCGGTCGAGGTGTCGATGGAAGGAGGATATTCCTACGCGATTCAGCCTCAGCTTCCGCGCATTGCTTTACCGGTCTGTTTGGTGCCGCCGACGGAAGCTGTGGTTGTCAGCAACCCTGCGCCGGCTTTTGCGACGGAAATTGCAGGAGTCGTGGACCAGTGGATTTCCCAACAGCAACCAACCACCAGCGGCTCCCCTCAAGTGAATTTCGATTTGAAGGTCTTCGGCCAGAGCGAGAAACAGCCGCTGGTTGTAGTGGACGATCTGTTCCATAACGTTCCGGCAGCCAGGTAGCGAAGGCATTGCCCCGACAATTAACCGGCAAAGCAAAATGCAGTCGGCCATGCTTGGGGGAGCCCTGTTGGCAAATGCCGCGGAACCTAGTCGCGATTCTGCGCTTGAGGAAAATTCGCGGACGCTGTCCCAGCACGCGGGCGATGCTCCGGAGTTGGCGATCACATTGAGTGTATTACCGCAAGAAAGAGAATTGGCCCACTCTCCGGGTTGCAAAAGAAAAAGGACAGGCGTAAACCCGTCCTTCTTCCTTCTACTACTGAAACTGATCTAGGCCGGCTGCGGGCTTCCTCCGCCTAACATCCCCGGAACGGTACCAGGATTCGTGGCGGGTTGTGGCGTGGGTGTCGCCGGTTGGGCAGCGTTTCCGCTCGGAGGTCTTGGAATAAACGGCTTCAGCTCCTTGCCGTGGATCAGATCGATTACTTCCGACCCGTCCAGCACCTCGCGCTCGAGCAAGGCTTCCGCGACACGAACCAGGGCGTCGGTATGTTCTTCAATGATCCGTCGCGCTCGCCCGTATCCTTCTTCGATCAACCTGCGGACCTGGTCATCGATTCTGATCGCTGTCGCCTCGCTGTAATCGCGATGCTGAGCAATTTCTCGACCGAGGAAGATCTGCTCATCCTGCTTGCCGAAGCTGAGCGGACCGAGTTCGCTCATTCCCCATTCGCATACCATTTTGCGAGCCATTTCAGTGGCACGTTCAATGTCGTTACGGGCACCCGTCGTGAGCTGATGCAAAAAGATTTCTTCGGCGATTCTGCCGGCCATCAAAATCGACAACTGTGCTTCAAGGTAGTTCTTGTCATGAGACAGCTTGTCATCAAGCGGCAGTTGCATCGTTAACCCGAGCGCCATACCCCGCGGAATGATCGTCACTTTGTGAAGGGGATCCGCATGTTCCATGAGAGCCGCGACCAGCGCGTGTCCACCCTCATGGTAGGCCGTTGTGCGCTTTTCCTTATCGTTCATGATCAGGCTCTTGCGCTCGACGCCCATCAGAACTTTGTCCTTGGCGAGCTCAAAATCGGACTGCGTCACAACTTTTCGATTCTGCCGTGCGGCAAGCAGCGCCGCTTCATTTACGAGATTTGCGAGATCAGCTCCCGCAAATCCCGGAGTGCCGCGCGCGATGACCGAGAGATCCACATCGTCGGACAGAGGGACTTTCTTGATATGGACCTTTAAGATGCTCTCGCGGCCTCGTACATCAGGGCGATCCACCACAACCCGGCGGTCAAAACGGCCCGGCCGGAGTAATGCCGGATCCAGCACGTCGGGGCGGTTTGTCGCGGCTACCAGGATTACGCCTTCGTTGGATTCGAAACCGTCCATTTCAACAAGCAGTTGATTCAGCGTCTGCTCACGTTCATCATGACCACCGCCCAAACCGGCGCCCCGATGGCGGCCGACTGCGTCGATTTCATCGATGAAAATAATGCAGGGAGCGTTTTTCTTGCCTTGTTCGAACAGATCGCGAACACGGCTGGCGCCAACGCCGACGAACATTTCCACAAAATCGGAACCCGAGATGGAGAAGAACGGCACATTGGCTTCGCCGGCGATGGCGCGGGCCAGTAGCGTCTTACCCGTTCCCGGAGGTCCGATTAACAGCACGCCTTTCGGAATGCGGCCACCTAACTTCTGGTACTTCTGAGGCTCACGGAGAAATTCGATAATCTCCTGTAGTTCCTCTTTGGCCTCCTCAACGCCGGCCACATCCTTAAAGGTAACTTTCTTCTGCTGCGATGAGTGCAGTCGGGCGCGGCTCTTGCCGAAGCTGAGAGCTTTGTTGCCTCCGCTCTGCATCTGTCGCATCATAAAGATCCAGAGTCCTAACAGAATCAGAATCGGTATGGCATTGAACAATATGCCGATCCAGCCATTACCCGCGGAATCCTTCCAGGTGAACTTTACGTTCTTATCCTGCAGGATCTTCCAGATGTCCGTGTAATTCGGAGGAATCTGCGTGTGGTAAGCGGTGCCGTCCACCAAGGTTCCCTGAACTTCGGTTCCCGTGATGTTCGCATCCTTAACTTTGTCCTGCTCCGCAAGATTGACGAACTCGGAGACAGCCAAGTTCTTCGGCGTTGGACCGTGACCGGTGCGGACGGCCATCCAAACCAGCACGACGGCGCACAGGATCACGATCCAGAAAACCGCCGTTTTTACATTTGAATTCATGAACTCACCTTTCGCTGGCCAGGTCCCATTCTGCCAGCCCGGATAGCTGATATCCGGTTACTACAAGAGGCCTTATTAACTAGACGTTCGCATCGGGTTATTGGATTCACACGGCAAACGATACCGAAGGAGCAACGATGGCCCGCCGGAGATGCCAGCGGAGAAACTATCTGCAGCCCCGAAGCGGCGGGCCCAGACAATCTCACCATGAAACTCCAGAATCGGCCAATGGCGGCGCTCCCACAAAAAAATCTTCTCCTGTTGAAATAGTGCCTTTATTTTGTGGCTGCTGAGATGTCCTGGCCGCCGGTATTCGTCACCGGGTTCCCAGTTACGAACGATCAGGTCGTCGAGCCCGGCCAGCCCCCCGATCGCTTCCACACTCAGTTCTGCCGTCTCGGTATAACCCGTCTCATCCTTGACGTTAGCATAAAATGACTGCGTTTCGAGGAGTTCCTGGATCGGGTCCAGCCGAATGGAGCCGGCGTTGAACGGCAATTCCATATCAATGCCGGGTTGGACCGATAAACGATAATGCCGCTTCTGATCTTCGGGCCGAAGAGCCGGCAAAAGACGGATCTTGCCGTATGACCTCAAGGCGTCCAGACCTGGGATAACCAGACGATCATTGCCTTCCATCGATGCGCAGACAGCGAGAAGGGCATCGATATGGTTGCCATCGAGCCCCCGCAAATTCCCTTTCACGACCTGGCATGCTCGCCTCAATAGTCGCCGTTGGACGGCAAGGTGTTGATTTTGAAGGAATAGAACGTCTCCAATGATGCCGTTTTTAAACGGGCGGGCAAAACGGGTGAACAACGGCTCAATAAGGTCGTGCCAATAGTCCTCCTCCGCCTGGGCCCGGGATGCCATTCCGGCCAAAACACGTTCAAGGTTCGGATTCAATTCCGCCTGAATCTGCGGAATCAGTTCGTGGCGGAGGTAATTCCGGCGGAACCGCGTGTCGGCATTTGAAGAGTCCTCGCGCCAGGTTAAGCCATTGTTTTTTAGCCAGTCCCGGATTTCATCACGGCCGAAAAAGAGAAGGGGCCGAAGGGGTCCGTCCCGACCCACCAGGCGCATTCCGGCCAATCCGGTCACACCGGAGCCTCTGAAAAGGCGAAAGAGAACGGTTTCGGCCTGGTCACTCAGGCTGTGGCCGGTCGCAATCCGATCCACGCGTGTATCGGCAACGAGCGAACGGAAAATCGCTCTGCGCGCATCCCTCGCAGCCTGCTCGAGATTGTCAGAGGAGGTCGAAACATCGGCATCCTCCCGAATGAAGTCCACGCCCAGGCGCTCCGCCAGTTCCCGAACAAAGTGGTCATCTCCATCCGATTCGGCTCCTCGCAGGTGATGGTTAATGTGGACGGCCGCGACGTTGATCTCGAATTGGGGCGCAACCCGCGTCAAGAGATGAAGGAGAGCTACGGAATCGGCGCCGCCTGAAACAGCGGCTCCGATTCGATCTCCCGCGCAAACCATTTGATGCGCGCGCAGGACTTCGGAAAAGCGATCCGGAAGATCTTTCAATAACAATATTTTAAGCCGCGAGGCCAGGAATTCGACTCGGGTCGAGAGGCTCGTCCCGATCAGGCGTGCCAACTAAGACGGCCGAATTCGGCTTCTCCCACCACATGATCATCATGCCGCGAAAGCGGCGCCACGTACCCTAAGCTATATGCGCCTGAACCCGCGAGTGAACCGCGAAGAATTCGAGAAGAAAGCGGCGAACGTAAAGCTGCTTCTGATGGATGTTGACGGTGTGCTCACCGATGGAAGACTCTACCTCCTTCCGGACGGCCACGGCAGGATGGTCGAAACCAAAGGATTCGACTCCCAGGACGGCATCGCCCTCCGATGGTTGAGCTGGTACGGAGTCAAGACCGGCGTTATTAGCGGGCGGAATTCGCCGGCAACGGCTGAACGCGCTCGCCAGGTAGAGATGTCCTATGTATTCCAGGGGCACATCGAAAAGATCCCTATTTTTGAAAAAATACTGGCGGACGCTCGCATTAGCGAACAGGAAGTCGCTTATGTGGGCGACGACCTGACAGACGCGATCATTATGCGGCGAGTCGGGCTGACCTTCGCCCCGGCCAATGCACGTCCTGAAGTCAAAAAAGTTGCTATGGCGACCACTGACGCGCCAGGCGGCTTGGGGGCTGTGCGCGAGATAATTGAACATTTGCTGCAGGCCAAGGGTATCTGGGACGAGTTGCTGAAGAAGTACGGAGTGATCAATGACAGATAGCGCCAGCGGTAGGACGGGCCTTGTGATTGTCGCCTTTAACGGGCCGGGCGTTCTGCACCAGTTGACAGGGGTAATCGCCCGGCACCAAGGCGACATTCACTCGGTTTCAATTATTGAAGAGATTGCGCCGGACACACGGATCTACTTTGAGCTCGATTTGCCTGGTTCAGCCCAGGAACTCGCGGGCGATCTGGCGAAGCTGGAGGTGGTTCGCTCTGCGGAGGTTGTGCAGACGCTTGAGAAAATCTACGGCAAGCGCATCATCATCATGGGTGGGGGCGCTCAGGTGGGCCAGGTTGCGGTGGGCGCGATCTCGGAAGCCGATCGCCACAACATTCGAGGCGAGCACATTTCCATCGACACCATACCGCTCGTTGGGGAGGAAACCCTGGCTTCCGCGGTCCGCGCCATTCGGCGCCTCCCCAGAGTGCGGGCGCTTGTTCTAGCCGGCTCGCTGATGGGCGGGGACATCGAAACCGCGGTACGTGAAATTCGATCGCAGGGCACACTGGTCATCAGCTTAAATATGGCCGGCAGCGTACCAGATGCATCCGATCTGGTTGTCACCGATCCAGTGCAGGCGGGCGTGATGGCTGTGATGGCGGTGGCGGATACGGCCAAATTTTCCATCAGCCGCCTTCGCCGCCGAGTGTTTTGACCGAGGCCCCCGGCACGGCGGGACTAGATCTTTTCGAGCAGGAACACCGGCGCTATCGCTGCGGGCGACGTGACGTTGGTCGAAGCGGGATGCAGCAGAGCCGAGAACCCGTACACTTTCCCCGCGAAGACGTGGGGATGAACCAAGATCTGCATTTCGCGCATGTGCAGATCTCCATATTGATAAATCGGGAAAATGTCTTTGGGCACCAGCGAATATTCCTGCACTACGTACCGTGAGCGGAGCGCCTGGTTCAGCGCGCGGTCCCATTGCCGCTGATCGGTTTCACAACCAATGAAAGTGGATTGTTCGGCAGAATGATCGCCGGGCCGCAGCACAAACTGCTCCCGATTCTTACGTACAAATTCCGGAAGATCAATGGTCGCGCCACAATGCCTCGTTCTGGTGTGAGCCATCGTCCGGGTCCACGGAACCAGTTGTGCGAGCGCCTTTCGATGAGGAGCCGCGAGCCTGCTTGTTACCGCTTCATCCGTAAGCAGTTCGAAGAAGGCCAGCCGACGCGCGAGTTCGGACCGGAAGCCGTTCACCATGCAGACTGCCTGATCGCGGTAGGCTTCGAGCAGTGGATGCGAGAGATCGTGCCTGACGAGCAGTTCCTGCGTAGAGGGGAGCCGAAAGATGATATCGATAGGGAAATCGCCGGAACGCAGCGTCCGATCCCGGTATTCGAGCTGATCTGGCGAAATGACGCGCGCCGATACGCCTTCCCGCTCGATTAATTCGGCGAGCAACAGGCTTTCCGTCGATTCCTCCGAAAATTGCTGCTTCAGCTCCAGAATGGCAATCCTAGGCGAGGTCTTGCCTCCGAACTCCTTCCACGCTTTCAAAACGGCGAGAAGGAGATGCTTGGGATTGCCCATCCTGGAGATTCGGTAACGGGCGCGCCTAAACTCCTTTAAGATAGGCAGCTCGAGAAATAGGTCAGACAACGCCGCGGAATAGGCCACAGCCGGGAACAAATTCGGTCGAATGCCGCCGATGCGTACGGAACCGTTAGCGAGGTGCGCATCCATCATGCCGGTCATGCTAAACCGCGATTGCCGGACGGGTATCTGGGCGAGGAGTTTCTCTGCCGGCAGCATCTGCAAACGGCTTATGAGCGCTGGGCTGGATGCGACGAGAGCCTCGATCTCGTTCACTGCCGCGGAAAAGGCTTCGACGGCGCGTACTAAGGATGCTTGCTGCCGTTTACCGAGAAAGTGCGGGCGCAGAATGGGAGCGACCAGCCGACCCGATTGCACCAGCCGAGCCTTCCGCATTCGTTCCTGCAAATCCTCTGCCCAACCAAGATCTCGGGCGTCTTGGTTCTCAAGAAGCTCGTGATAGCGGGCAATGGCCTCACTAAGCTGCGCCACTTCCGTTCGGTTTGCCAGATCTACAGTTTTACATCACCCCTCAAAGTTAGCTATATTCGCGCGATTGCCCAGGTTTTTAAACCGTTATTCGGAGCGTATGAGTTCGTACTTGGTACAAAACGGAGTGATTTTTATCGAGCCGCGACGTGGAACATGCAAATTGGAGCGGATAAGACGGATTACGTCCCCAGTGCGAAGCCGGAAAAGGTCCGTCCCCATCGCGGGCTGCGCAATTGGGCCGGAAATTTCTTGGCTAACCTTCCGCGTGTATGTGCCACGAGAACGGCTCTGGTAGGAGTGCCCGCCCCTATTTTTAACTAGGGTAAGCTGGTGCGAGGCTGAGGCGGGGGTGACCATTCGGCGCGCATGAGCGAAATACCTGGTGGGGAGTCAGTATCGCCCTTTGATGACGCACCTCCTTCGCTTGAACAGCTGATGCGGGGCTATCAGGAGGCGGATCGGATAGCCGCGGAGTCACTGATGCAGGCGCTGATGCCAGTTTTGAGCCGATTTTTCCTCAGCATGTCCGATGTGCGACGTGCAGCGGACGACCTTGTCCAGGAAACGCTGTTACGCATCCACCGCGCCCGGCACACCTACCGGCCTGACGAACCTGTGCTGCCTTGGGCGTATTCCATTGCACGCCATGTACGCGTCGACTACTACCGAAAGCAGCGCCGGACCGTTCATCACGAGGAGGCAGTGGACCCGGACATCCTGCAGAGAAGGGCGGTTTCCCCGCCAGCGGAAACGGAGAGCACCGGCGACTTCGAAACTTTGATGGGCTATCTCCCGGAATCCCAGCGTGAGGTCCTGACGATGTTGAAAGTACTGGGAATGACCGTCGAAGAAGTGGCTCGCGTGACTTCCTCGACCGCAGGCGCGGTAAAGCAAAAGGCGCACCGTGCCTACGACCGGCTACGCTCCGTTCTGGAAAGGCCGCCAGCTGGGCCAACAGCGGTAGGTGATAAATCATGACCTGCCAGGACATGAACGCCTACCTCGATCTGGCCGGGATCGCGCCCCTGCCGGTCGAAGCACAGGCGCACCTCGCGCAATGCAGCCGGTGCCGAGATCTCTATGCTCGAATACGCCCGATGCAGCAGTCGATTGACCGCGGCCAGTTTGCCCCGTCCGGCATTCCTCGCGAAATTTTGGACGAGCTCAAACCGGTGCGGCCCATGCCGCCCGAACCAGTGCTGACGCTGCTTTACCTGATACCTGTCGCTATCGCCTTGGCGGTAGGGATCGCTATGTGGGGCATCGGTGGATGGGAAGCACAGACAGCGGCCACCAGGGTAGCGCTATTCGGCGCAATTTCCGTCTCCGCCGGCCTGGCTGGGTACGCGCTTTCCCGTGAGATGATCCCCGGCTCGCGGCGCAGCATCTTGGTAAAACCTGCCGCCGCAATCGCCACTCTCGTCTTCGTGGCGGTGGTTGGAATGAGTTTCCACCATCAATATGCCATCGACCTCTCCAGAGCTTCCAGGGGTTGCTTCCTGCGCGGCGTGGAGATTGCGGCCCTCACGCTCGTGCTCGGGTTGGTCATTACGCGGCGCGGCGCCTGGCTCGACAGGGCGGCGGGAATTAGAATTGTCGGCATTTTAGCCGCGTGTTCCGCGCTGCTGGTGCTGACTACTTACTGCCCGTTATTGAACGCGGCTCATGTATTCGGCTCCCACCTTGCTGCGGTCGCTGCCACCATTTGCGGATCGTGGCTCCTTGGCCGCACGCTGCGTTAAGCGGAGCGGCAAAACTTCCCGGCGGGGCCTCACGGCCTCTCTCGAGTACTATGCTAGCCAAACTAATGCTCTCCCTCCGCACCCGGCGAGGGTGAGGAGTTTGTTATATCTGGAAGGGACGGGCGAAGACATGCGAAATATCCTGCGAACGTGGAGACTCACGGCATCGATAGGCGGTCTCTTGCTCACCGCGCAAGCCGGCTACTCCGCGGCGCAACAACCAAACGTCGAGGAGATTGTCAAGAAATCGGTGGCCGTCAACGATGCGTCATGGAAGGCAGCGCCGAACTACTCGTACAACGAACAGGACGTCAGCATGAAGTTAGACGATTCCGGCGGAGTAGTTAGCAAACAGCAAAAGATGTACCGCGTGCTGATGATCAACGGATCGCCCTATAACGAGCTGATTCGCCTCGATGGCGAGCCGCTGTCAGTGACCCAGAAAGCGCAGGAGCAGAGCAAACTCAAGGCCGAGGTGAAGCGCCGGAATCACGAAACGAAGAGCGCAACCCAGGCTCGTATCGAGAAATATAAAAGCGGGCGCGCCGAGGAGCATCTGCTGATGACTCAGATGACTTCGGCGTTTCATTTCAAGTATGCCGGAGAGGAAGTGGTTCGAGGTCACACGTGTTATGTGCTGGATGCGCTTCCGAAGCCCGATTATCAGCCTCCGGTAGAAAAGGCGCGAGTTTTGACCGGAATGAACGGGCGGATGTGGATTGATAAGGCCACTTATAACTGGGTACGTGTGACCGCCAAAGTGATTAAACCCGTGGAGTTCGGCTATTTCATCGCGAAGGTTCGTCCGGGAACCCAATTCGAGCTCAATCAGGATCCGATCGAGGGAAACGTCTGGCTGCCGGTTCATTTCTCGCAGGCAGTCAACGCTCGCGTGCTTGGCTTTTACGGCATTCGCACGCGGGAAGAAGAACACTACTCGGGATACCGGCGCGCTGAAACGGCTCTGCTTACCGGAGCGCAAGAGGCCGGACGCTAATTCTCGATTCGCGCACGCCGTCAGCTCTTATTAATGTCGCGGTGAGTTTCCTTCACTTGAAACCCGGCGTTTGCAAGGCGCTTCCGAATTTCACTTGCAATCAATACGGACCGGTGATGACCGCCGGTGCATCCGAAGGAGATCGTCAGGTAGCTTTTGCCTTCGCGGATGTAGTGCGGGATCAGATAGATTAACAGATCCGAGATTTTGTTGATGAACTCCATTGTCTGAGGGAACGAACGGATGTAGCGCGCCACGCTCGGGTGCCGGCCGCTGAGTTTCTTAAACTCAGGGATATAGTTCGGATTCGGCAGGAAACGCACGTCAAAAACGAGATCGCTGTCAGGGGGTACGCCGTGCCGAAATCCGAAACTGTTTACCTGGATTAAGATCTTTCCCTCTTCATCGCCGCTACGGAACTGCTGGAAAATCAGTCCGCGCAGTTCGTGGACGTTCAGCTTGGATGAATCGATGGTCACGTCCGCCAGAGCTTGAATCGGAGCCAGTAGGGCCCGCTCCTCACTGATGCTGCGCATGACGGGTGTCTCGACGCCGAGCGGATGCGGGCGGCGCGTTTCGCTGAAACGGCGCTGCAAGACGTCATCTGCCGTATCAAGAAACAGAAGGCGCGCGTTAATCGTGCGCCGTAGCTTACGATACATCGCGGGAAATTCCTTGAGCGATTCTCCTTCGCGAATGTCGATCACGAGCGCCGAACGCCTGGCGCTTTTGGAATCGTGGGCCAGATCGGCGAACTTAGGCACGAGCGCGATCGGCATGTTATCGACCGCGTGAAAACCGAGATCTTCGAATGCCTTCAGCACCGTCCCTTTTCCCGACCCGCTTAGCCCGGTGATGATGACGAGTTCCGGGCTTAAGGCAGGCAGTTTGCCTACGAGTGTTTTTTTCGTTCTGGACGAGGCCATGCCGGATTTTGTGAATGCGATGAAAGTGGTTCTGAGTACAGCGTGCTCTTAGTGTACTGGGTCTGCCATTCACCGAAATATAGAATTCCAGTGGCTATGCCCGCAATAACTCAATGGCGGCGAGACGGCTGACGCGTGGACCGGGCAGAATGATCCCGGTGAGATTTAACGGATCGGCGTTCCCAACTGGGGCGGCAGCGCTTCTGTCCGGGTCGCGCCGGATCATGCGCAGAAGCTCAATCGCTTCAGGCCGGCCAAACTGTTCACCCGTGAAGCCTGAAACGAATCGTCCGCCGCGGATCTCGCCGCGGGCTTCCATCCGTCGCAGTATAGGCAGTAATTCCCGCCACGGCGGAGCAAGCGTTTCCCGAACCAGCAAATCCCGCAAGAGGACGCCCCACCGCAGGAGTAATTGGCGCGCGAACCGCTCAATGCGTTCCTCGCGAACGGTTTCCACTGTATTAGGGTGCAACAATGCCCATCGTCCCGCGGCATGCCGCGGCCGTTTCTTATTGCCGCGGCCCTCGCCACGCCGCCGCTTCGGATCGATCAGTGCGCGTAAATTATCGAATCCATCGCCTGTAACGAATCCTCCCGCCAGAAGTTCCCACAGGCCGTCCTCTACTTCGCTCGGCAGCCGCCCGGTTTGCCGCGCCAGGTCGATGAAGAAGCTTGCGCCATTCCGTTCCAACGCAAGCAGAACATCCCGAGCTGCGTGCGACAGCGCCGATGAATCGGGCGCCGCGTGCGCAGCCATCAACCAGCCGGCATCCTCGCGCAGGAAGAGCGCAACCGGAGCGATCCGGGTTGGCCGGACGCGACGGTTCTCCGCAATCGCCGGATGCGGCGAAACTCTCGCCCACATCACTTCTCCCGAGAAGCACAGTTCGTCGAGAAAATCGGGATCGTACTTTGCGATGCGTCGCGCCAGGATTTCCGATTCCCAGGCCGCAGCGGGGATCTCGTAGCCCTGCAGTTGCCGGATCACTTGGAGAGTTCCATCTGGCCCGTGCAGTTGCGCTCCATGTGAAACGTGCTGCCAGGCTTGCAGGAACTGTTCGAACACGAGGGCCGTCACTGGTTCGATTTCCCGACGCAAGCGTCCGAGCGTTCCGCGGTGAATGCGAGCCAGAATGCGGCGATTGCACCACTCGATTTCGCCCACCGTGTTACGGAAATGCCCGCGCAGCACTTGGCCTTGCGATTCAAGTTTCAATAGCGCCGTTTCTATTGCTTCCGGAGAGAACCCGAGCTTGCCGGCTAGTTCCGATACCGTGATTGGCCCAATCGATTCCATCCAGCCGGAGACAACGCTGCCGGGTTCGTTCGCCACAGACATGCGTTCCGTGGCGATCCAGAATTCCGCATTCGCACGGGTGACGATTGAAGCACGTCCGGCCGCTGCCAGTTCATCAAAGAAGAGCCGCCATTCCTGAACGGGCGGCAGGCGCACCAGTGTCAGCAGCGCATCGTGCAGTTCATCGGCATCGCGCGGTTCCGGCCAAGACGCGGAGGAAACTTCATCGATTACTGCCGGATCGAGAATTCCTTCGCCGCCGGTGACGTCCGTTCCGAGGGTGTGCCGAAGTTGAACTGCCCGCGTCCGCCGCTCCTCGAGCGGCGCGTCGTCCAGGAACGCATAGGGGTTTGCGTTCAGAATCTCGTACGAGAATTGGGACGCTTGCGCCGTATCCACCGCGACTGTGCCGATACGGCCATCTTCGATCTTCTGCAGAACCTCCTGAAGACCGCCGATGTCCATCGCTTCATGCAGACAATTTTCTATCGTTTCCTTTACGAGCGGATGATCGGGGATGCGAATGGGGCCGGTGAGATTCTCGCCGCAGGCAACCTGGTCCGGAAAAACCGCCGCGAGCAGATCGTCCGCCCGCATACGCTGTATAGGCGCCGGGACTCGCGCTCCGCTCCGGAATCGCAGGATGGCCAAGGCGCGAGTAGTATTCCATCGCCAGCGCGCCCCGAACATCGGTGCCGCCAGCAAAGCCTGACGGAGCACGTCTTCCACCGTCGCGGCTTTCAAAAACGCGAACACGAGCTCCAATGGAAACGAGTGTTGGTCGCTTAAAGAGAGCACGAGGCCGTTATCGGTCGCGGCAGCCTGCAATTCGAAATTGAATGTGCGGCAGAATCGTTTTCGCAACGCGAGTCCCCATGCTCGTGTAATGCGCGAGCCGAACGGCGCATGCAAGATCAATTGCATGCCACCGGACTGATCGAAAAAGCGCTCCGCGACGACAGTCGTTTGCGAGGGCAACGCCCCTAGTTCGCGGGCCCCGGCTCGGACGTAGGCGCAGGCCTGCCTCGCGCCGGCGTCATCGAGGCCGCATTCGGCAATGAGAAACGCCGGCGCCGGTTGCGGATCGGCGAGAATGCGTTCCCGGATTTTCGCCATCTCCGCCGACAGTTCACGCGAGCGTCCTGGCGCCTCACCCAACCAAAACGGAATCGAAGGCGCCGCGCCGTGCGCATCGTCCACTCGAACACGGCCGGGTTCCACGCGCCTGATTCGCCAGGAATGAGTACCGAGTAAAAATACGTCTCCGACGAGGCTCTCCACGGCGAAGTCTTCATCCAGAGTTCCGACAGTCTTGCCGTCCGGTTCCGCGATGACGGCATAGTTCGCGTTCTCCGGAATGGCTCCCCCCGAAGTAATGGCGGCAAGCCGCGCGCCGCGCCTGCCCTTGATACGCCCGTTGACCTGATCCCGATGCAGGAGCGCGCCGGTCCTTCCGCGCGATGTCGTAAATCCTTCGGAAAGCATTTCGACAATGGCATCGAACTCGGCGCGAGCCAGATTGCGGTAGGGGTAAGCAGAGCGAAATCGTTCGTAGAGATCATCTTCCGTCCAAGTTTCGGCCGCTGCCGCGGCGACGATCTGCTGTGCGAGGATATCGAGGGCGTTTTGTGGAATTTCAACGTGTTCCAGATCGCCTTTGCGAATCGCCGAAATGACGGCAGCGCATTCCACGAGTTCATCGCGAGTGGTTACGAACAGGCGGCCTCGCGGCGTCGCTCCTACCCAGTGGCCGGACCTGCCGATTCGCTGCAGGGCGACTGCAATGGAGCGCGGTGAGCCGATTTGGCACACCAGATCGATTGTTCCGATATCGATGCCCAGTTCCAGCGACGCCGTGGCGACCACAGCGCGTAGCTCGCCGTTCTTTAATCGAGACTCGGCGTCAAAACGCATCTGGCGCGACAGACTTCCGTGATGCGGCAACACAGCGCCCGGGCCTAAGCGCTCGCCAAGCGCATGCGCGATGCGCTCCGAAAGGCGCCGCGTATTCACAAATACAAGGGTGGTGCGGTGAGCCAGAATGAGTTCCGCTATGCGATCGTAGATGTCGTTCCAGGTTTCCGTGCTCGCTATGGACGACAGCTCATCGCGCGGAACCTCGACGGCGAGTTCCATTTCGCGCCGGTGCCCGATATCGACGATTCGTGTTGACGAGCCGAGCAGAGAAGCGACCTCTTCGATCGGCTTCACCGTGGCGGAGAGTCCCACGCGCTGCGCCCGTTTTCCGGTTAGCGCATCGAGCCGCGCAAGCGATAACGCCAGATGGGAGCCGCGTTTGTCATCCGCCATGGCGTGAATCTCATCGACGATGATGGTCGACGTGGTTCTCAACATCTCACGGGATTTGCCGGCCGTCAGGAGAATGAATAGCGATTCCGGCGTTGTGACCAACACATGCGGAGGCTTGTTCAGCATCTTCGTCCGTTCGCCGGTAGGCGTATCGCCCGTACGGACGGCTGTCCGGATCGGCATGAATGGAATGCCTTCGCGCGCGGCCAAGGCCGCTATTTCCGCGAGCGGAATCTCCAGATTGCGGTGTATGTCGTTGCTAAGCGCCTTTAGCGGCGAAACATAGACGATTTGCGTCTCGTCTTTCAGCGCTCCCGCGCGCCCGGCGCGAACCAGCCGATCCAGGCAAATGAGAAAGGCAGCTAGCGTTTTGCCGGAACCGGTGGGCGCCGAAATCAGGGTGTCATGCCCCGTTGAGATTTCACGCCAGCCGCCGCTTTGCGGCGCAGTCGGCGAGCCGAACCGGTCCGTAAACCAACGCTCAACAATCGGATCGAATCCGGCCAAAGTCATGAAAATACCTGCTACCAGCATGACAAACGCGCCACCATCCATCTTCGTTCAAAGAAGACTGGCTTCTAAACGGTGGTTCTGTAGGCTACAGGCCCAAA
>JAICLJ010000210.1 GCA_025927575.1 Bryobacteraceae bacterium
AGGGCTCGTCCGCCTTCCACGCCCACAGCCACGTGAGTACGCCCGCAAGAAACAGCAGATTCGCGAAAGCCCCCAGCGGATTGGACCACAAGCCTTTACGGTCGCGCCAGAACCAGTATTTTGTCCGCAGCTGCCCTCGCCAGCCATTACGTTCCCAGCTCTGCAGCGCGATGCCCATCACCCAACGCGTGCGCTGCCGGACAGCGCTCCAAAATGCTCTTGGAAAGTATTCGCGCGTTGCTGTGAGGTCTCCGGCCGAATCCAGGACACAGAAGCACTGTGAATAACCCAAGATATGAATGCGGACGCCGCTCTCATAATCTTCGGTGAGGCAGCTCGGATCGAACACGCGATTGGAGTTGGTTTCCGCGAGACGATCCAGCATGTCGCGCGAGTAAGCGGTTCCCACTCCGTTCGAAGGCAGAAACGCCCGGCTGATTTGGCGTGCGCGCATGTCGATGCTCTGATACTCCGCAAAGTCGTCACAATAAACGCCGTGCGTCACTTCGCACGCAGGAGTGGGAAGCGCCAGCACCGGAACCTGGATCATGTCGTAGATCTGCCGCTCCCGGTTAATGAGAGCAAGAGCAGCGGGGTGAATGAGGTCTTCCGCATCATGCACAACGATAGTGTCGAATCGCGCCGAGTGCTCCTCCTCGAAAAGGAGCATGCGCTGATAAACCCAATTGAGGCAATCGGCTTTGGACGTAGGCCCTGCATGGGGGCACTCGGCCACATGAACGCGGCGTAGAGTGGCAGCCAGCCGGAACCCGGCCCCGAGAGTCGCTTCGTCGTTAGGATAAGCGCCCAGAAACACGTCGAAATTGCCGTACCGGATGGCCGAAAGATTGCGTCGCACCATCTCGTCAATGACGGCTGCTTCGCGCCAGCAAGGCACAAAGATGGCGATGCGGCGCTCTTCTTCCGGCTCTGGAATCCGGATGGTGCGGCCCTTCTTCAGCGCCCAGGACCAGACAACCAGCAGCGTGGGAACGAGATCGTCCAGCCCGTTTAGCAGCAACAGGAGCGCCAATGCCGCGACAAAGTGTTCGTAGAGTGCGTGTGGAGCGGGCACAATCGAGGTCCGGTAGAAACTAGTGCGCACTTGTCGCTAAAATTCGCACGGAATGTTCAATTCAGTCTCGCCGGCCGTTAGTGCTGCCTATTCTTTAATGCTACCTATGAAGGATGCGAAGAATGGGCATCGCCCTTCTATTCGGAGTCTTGGCGCTTGGGGGCATGCGTGCGGGATCGCCGGGTTCGGCCGCGTTCGAGTTCGCCATCGTGGGCGATCGGACCGGCGAAACACAGCCGGGTGTTTTTGAGCAGGTCTGGCGCGAACTGGCGGCGGAACATCCCGCCTTCGCCATGACCGTGGGAGACACGATTCAAGGAGGCGACGACAGCACGGCCGAGCAAGAGTGGAAAGCGGTACTAAAGATTCCAGAGCAACACAAAAGGCTGGCTTTCTATCTGACGCCGGGCAACCATGATATCTGGTCGCGAGTTTCAGAAGAGCTGTTCGAAAAATACGCCCGGCGCCCGGTCAACTACAGCTTCGATTTCCGCAATGTACACGTCACCGTGCTCGACAACAGCCGGAGCGAGCAGTTTGGGCCGGGAGCGTTAGGCTTCCTCGAACGCGATTTGAAGATGCATGCGAAGCAGCCGGTGAAGTTGATTGTGTCGCATCGCCCTTCATGGCTGGTATCGGTGTTATTCGGAAACTCGAATTTCCCGCTGCACCGTTTGGCCAGGCAATACGGCGTAAGGTATGTAGTCGCCGGGCACATTCATGAGATGCTTCACCTCGAACTTGATGGAATCACGTACCTGAGCATGCCCAGCGCGGGTGGTCATTTGCGCGGGTCGAAGAGATACGAGGATGGCTGGTTTTTCGGACACACGATTGTCCAGGTGCAGGGGAATGACTTACGTTTTCGCATCGAGGAGTGTAAATCTCCGATCGGAAAAGGGCGGGTCTCGACGGCGACGGACTGGGGCGTTACCGGCCTTCGCAAATGAGCCTCCAACAAGAACTCGGCACTCCTTGGCACTACGAAAGGGTCGGAGGAGTCGATTTAGTAAATCGTCGCCACATCGGAATGTCCGGTAGCCAAGCTCTTCGCGCTGGGGACGGACCCCATCAGAGCGCCAAGCTCTTCGCGCTGGGGACGGACCCCATCAGAGCGCCTTTGCCGTAGGGACGGACCCTAATTACTCTGCGAGAATTCCCCCGCTTCAGCCACTATTTTGCAGACATGCCGGCGCAGCCTGCAAAAATGGCAGTCGGTTCCAGAAAGGGACTATGGCTCGCAGACCACGGATTGTATTGGAGAATGTGGCGCATCATGTTGTCGCACGGGGGGTCGGGCAGATGCAGATCTTTCGTAGTGGCTTCGATAAACGCAAATATCTGAAGCGCTTTACATTGATCGCCGACGAGGAACATGTCAGTGTGCACGCGTATTGCTTAATGGACAATCATGTCCACTGGATTGTCACGCCTTCCGATCCGAATGGCCTTGCCCGCTTGTACCGGCGTCTGCACACCTGGTGGGCCATGAAGCTCAATCGCTGGACGGGCCGTTGCGGCCATGTTTTTCAAAATCGGTTCCACTCCTCGCCTCTAGACGAGAATCACTATTGGACCGCCCTACGCTACGTAGAAGTGAATCCGCGGAGAGCGGGACTGGGCGAGCAATTAGAGGACTGGGAGTGCTCGTCCGCTAAAGCGCATTTGACCGGCACGATAGATCCGTTAGTCCCGCTGGCCGAAGAGACCGGGCGTAGGCGATTCACAGCGGCCCAATGGCGAGAATTTCTCGAGCGCACCGATACGGAAGCGGAAAAGGAGCTGCGTTTGGCGCTGCCCGGCTCGCGCCCTTGTGGTAATGCTGAATGGGTTCAAAGCTTGGAAAAGACACTAAAGCGCAAACTGACCTGGAAGCCGCGGCGCCGGCTGGCTCCTCTGCAAACTTCTCCCGCCAGCGCATAGCTTCTTCTCACTTTGCCGCTTACAAATGAATACTGCTCAAGCCGGTAGCGGTCTCTCTGTGCTCGTCTTTCGCCGAATCCGTCAAACCAAGTCGAAGACGTTAAGGACTTTCGATTCTCGTCGCCTATGATTCGAGGTATTCCCCCGCAGCCTTCTCCCCCGCAGTCGTAAATCGTCTAAAATAGGCCCTCGCCACCTTCCGGAATTTATTGGGGTCCGTCCCTAAAGGCGGCGGCAGCGTTGGGGACGGACCCCAGTTGTAGCAGCGGACGGCTGAGAAAAACGAGCCCTCCGCGCCACTAGTGCTGTAGATATATCGCATGTACGCTGCCCGGCTCTGTACAGTTGCGCTGTTGGTCGCCGGAAGCCTACGAGCGCAAACGGCTGCCGAACAGAATCTCGCCGCTGCCTACACGCTGCTTTCGAAAAAAGATTACGACTCCGCCATCACGGCATTTCAACGCGCGTTGGCCGTACAGCCGAAGAACGCAGCCGCCCATAAGGATTTGGCGTACACGCTCCTGAAAGCCGGACAAAATGCCGAGGCCCGTGATCAGTTCGAAAAAGCGCTGCTACTAAATCCGCACGACGACACCGCCGCACTTGAATATGCATTTCTTTGCTATGACACACGCAAGCCGATCGAAGCCCGCCGGACCTTCGATCGATTGCGAACGCATGGTCTGACCGGCACCACTCGGGCTACAGCTCAGAAGGCCTTCGAGAATATCGACGTTCCGCTGCGAGACGGCATTGCTCGATGGCAGCATGCCTTGGCGATCTCACCCAATCCGCTCGCTCCCACCACATACAGCACGCATTGGGAACTGGCGGAACTTGCCGAGTGGCGCGACGAACTTCAACTTGCCGCCGAGCAATACGAAATCTGCCGCCGTTTGAAGCCGCGGCTGGACTCCCTGTTAATCGATCTTGCCCGCGTCTGGCGCCAGTTGAACGATTCCGAATCGGCGCACGCGGCGCTTCTCGCGGCCTCGCGATGCAATGAACCACGCACCGCCGAGAACGCGCTGGAACTCCTGGGACCGCGTTATCCCTATGTTTACGAATTCCAAAATGCGATCAAGCTCGACCCGCAGAACATCCCATTGCGCCGCGAATTAGCTTATCTCCTGCTGGCTCTTCACAAGGAGCCGGAAGCTATTGCCGAGTTCGAGAAAATTCTTGAAATCGATCCTCACGACCGGCTCTCGGCCGATCAGCTATCCACATTGCGCCATTCGGTGAAGAGCGAAATTCATGTCCAGCCCGTCAGCCGCACCGGCGCTCGCGTCAATCCTAAAACCATGGGGCGCAAAAGCCTGGCGGCTGGATATATCAACGACGCCATTCGGTATTTTCGTATCGCTCATGAGACTGATCCCGACGACACCGACGTGATGCTGCAACTCGGATGGGCGTACAACCTCGCAAAGAACGACAAAGAAGCTCTGGAGTGGTTCGACGCCGCGCGGCATTCTTCTAATGCCGCCGTCGCTACCGAAGCGAATCGCGCGTGGCACAATCTGCGAGGCGACAGCGCGTCACAAACAACCACGTGGGCTCTTCCAATGTATTCGAGCCGCTGGAAGGACGCATTCGTTTACGGGCAGATGAAACATGATCTGCCGTTCTTCAGCGGTGCGCCCGTGCATCTGTATTTATCAACGCGTTTCATCGGCGACGCTCGTGGACAGGTTAGTCTGGGCAATCTCGGCCCGCAATATCTTTCGGAAAGCGAGTTTATCGTCGGCGGCGGACTGTCCACAAAACAGTGGCATCATTTCCTTGGTTGGGCGGAAGCGGGAGAAGCCATAAAGTATCTGCCCGGCCGCCACGATGTGGGTGCCGCCGTACCCGACTATCGCGGCGGACTGAATTTCGCCAAAGGATTCGGCAGCTTGCTAGGATCACATTCGCCAGGGCTGTTTTACGAAACCACTGGCGATGCTGTGTATGTCAGCCGCTTCGATAAGGACTGGCTGTTCTATTCGCAACATCGCATTGGCCGCACATTTCACGCCTTCGGCGGAAACTATCTTCAAATCTACGGCAACGGCAACTATGTTCGGGATGTGAAGGCTCAGTATTGGGCGAACTCCGTCGAGTTCGGGCCAGGTGCAAAGATCCATCCACCGTGGCTGCCCCCCAACGTCTACTTCGCCGCGGACTGGCTGCGAGGAGTCTATACAAACAATATAGGTAATCCACGAGGTCCAAACTATACGGATCTGCGGTTGAGCTTCTGGTATGCCGTCTCGCGGTAAAAGCCGATTCACACCGGTGCTGCTCTTGGCGATGGCATTGCCGCTCGCCGCGCAGGTACCGTCATTTCGGGCCATTGGAACAGACGCTGCAGCCTGGGCAAAAATCTTCAACTCGGTGAACATAGCGGCTGCCACAAATTCAGACGCAGCCTCAATCATAGTGGCCGACTCCAGCGCACAGACAGACGCGTTGAAGCTGGCAGCGGATCACATCCTCGTGGTCGAAGGTGATTCGCCCCTCGCTCGTCAGATCGGAATAACGCCCACGGCCAAGACAATTTCCGTTCGTCACCTTGTGGACGCCCATGCGCCAAAGACACAGATTATCTGGCAGCAACCGGTTCCATTACCCGTCACAACGATTCCTGAAGACTTTCAGGTGTTCGCGCGCGAGCGGTGGACCCAAGCGCCGCTCGAGGCGGGAAAGCGCACGGGACATGGCGCCATTCTCTGGCTGGCAACACCCCCAGGCCAAACCGGTATCGAGCGATACCCGTATGTGCTACAAGCCTTGACGGACCTTGGATTGATCTTGCCGGCACGAGCGACCGGATTGTGGGCCTTCTTTGACTCTTCCTACCGTATTCGCGCTGACTCGGATTACCTCGCGCGACGCTGGCGGGAATCGGGCATTTCCGTTCTTCACGTGGCAGCCTGGCATAACGTTGAACCCGATGCCCAGCGAGATGAATATCTCAAGAACCTGATCGCCGCATGCCATCGCAACGCCATCCTCGTCTACGCGTGGCTTGAATTGCCGCATGTCAGCGAGCAGTTCTGGACGGATCATCCGGAGTGGCGTGAGAAGACCGCAACCGGGCAAGATGCTGCGCTCGATTGGCGGAAGCTGATGAATTTGCAGAACGCCGATTGCAAAGCGGCGGTCGCAGGTAAGATCCAGGAATTGCTTCAGCGCTTCGACTGGGACGGCGTCAACATGGCTGAGCTGTATTTCGAATCGCTCGAGGGGGCCGGTAATCCTGCCCGGTTTACGCCCATGAACAACGATGTGCGGAAGAAGTTCGAGCAGGAGTCGGGCTTCGATCCCAAGCTGTTGTTCGATCCAGCTTCTTCACATGCGATGGGGCGCGATCCGGCGGGACTGCGCCGCTTCCTCGATTTCCGTACCGAGCTCGTGTCCCACATGCAAGCTGAATGGCTGCTCACCGTGGAGCGGGTTCGATCCAGCAAGCCCTGGCTGGATGTCGTGCTCACTCAGATTGATGACCGTCTGGAACCGGGCATGCGCGACGCTCTCGGCGCCGAGATTGCGGCGTCTTTGCCGATGATCGAATCGAAGAAACTGACTCTGCTCGTCGAAGATCCTGCGCCACTATGGAACCTCGGGGCCGCGCGTTATGCGAAGCTCGCCGCGGAATATCGCAACTTAGTGCCCGACCGGCAGCGCCTTGCTGTAGACATCAACGTGGTTGATAGATATCAAGACGTTTATCCAACAAAAAAGCAAACGGGCGTTGAACTCTTCGAACTGGTGCATCAGGCGGCGGAATCTTTCCCGCGCGTTGCAATCTATTTCGAGAATTCGTTGGAGCGCCAGGATCTGCCGCTACTTCCGGCAGCGGCCAGCACGGCAAAATTATCGTCGCCCGCTCCGGATGAGTTGGTGGTCGACAGCCCTCAACCGGTGCGAATTGAATGGAGCGGACCGGCGCAGATCGACGGCGTTCCATGGCCGGTTCACACGGATACTGAGGTGCTAATTCCCACGGGCCATCACATAGTTTCAACCGGCTTCGCGGAAACGCCCCTCAATCTGATCGAATTTAACGCGGATATTCAACAAGTCATCAGCGAGAAAGACACTCTCGACATTAGTTACACAAGCCGCAGCCGGGCAATCGCCGTTCTTGGTTGTGCGGCATCGGCAATCGAGGTAGATGGCGCGCCCTTTGGGAAATCAGACGATGGTGTTCTGTTGCTTCCCGCAGGCCAGCATATTCTCACGCTGCACAAACAGGTCCCTACGATGAATTAATCAGGCGCCCTGCGAAATCATCTCGACGCCCATCTTGGCGAGCTCCATATCTTCCATTTGGGGTAACCCGCTGACGGCGACAGAGCCGATCACCTTGCTGTCTTTCCAAACCGGCACTCCACCGCCCCATCCCACAAACCGAGGCTCCCCGAAGTACGCGATATCGAATCCCTTTTCCGGGTGGCGGGCCGCCTCCCCAATCTCCTTGGTCGCTTTGCGTTCCCGGGCGGCGGTGTAAGCCTTGTTCGTCGCAATCAGAATCGACGAGTACGGAGCGCCGTCCATACGCGCGAAAGCGATCAACTCGCCGTGAGGATCGGCAACGGCGATCACTCCGGCCTTTCCGCGCCGCGAAATTTCTTCGGTAATCGCGTCAATCACTCGTTTCGCTTCGGCGTATTCAATGCTGGGAAGTTGGATCAACGGTTCTCTCCTCTTCAGCACTGTACAAGACGCATAGCCC
>JAICLJ010000035.1 GCA_025927575.1 Bryobacteraceae bacterium
CTCGCCATGTCATGGCGCGCAGTCGATAGCGCTCTAAAACCAGGCGCTAAGCTGACGATTCTTCTCGAAAACACAGCCGGCGCCCGCAATCAACTCGGCGCCGATTTCAGCGAACTCGCAACGCTCCGCTCTTTGGCGGGTCCGTATCTGGAAATTCCAATCGGCTATTGTCTCGACACCTGCCACTGTTACGTATCGGGTAGAGATATCTCGACAGCGATTGGACTGGCCACGTTTGTTCGCGAATCAGACGATTCCCTGGGCCTGGATCATGTGCCGGTGATCCACGCCAACGATGCAAAGACGGCCCTCGGCTCGCACCTCGATCGTCACGCCCATATCGGCGCTGGTTATATTGGAAAGGAAGGCTTTCGCCGAATTCTCAGTCATCCTCGGTTGCGGGACAAAGCGTTTATCCTCGAAACGCCGGTCGATGAGCCGGGTGACGATCTCCGCAACGTGACTGCATTGAAGGAGCTGGTCCCATTCCCGAACAAGCGTTTGACCACCAAAGAATCGAGAGCGAATGGCATGAGCGGTGGAAGAACGACGCGACGCTCTACGTAGCCAACTCGCCCGAGAAACCGAAATACTACGTCCTGGAGATGCTGCCTTATCCGAGCGGCGTGCTCCACATGGGACACATCCGCAACTACTCTATCGGCGATGCCTTGGCCCGGTATATGTGGATGCGCGGCCATAACGTCTTGCATCCGATGGGTTGGGACGCGTTCGGTCTGCCCGCCGAAAACGCCGCTTTGAAACAGAACCGGCCGCCTCGCGATTGGACGCTCTCGAACATTGCGCACATGAAGACGCAAATGCAGCGCATGGGCTTTGCGATTGATTGGAACCGTGAAATCGCGACCTGCGAACCGGAATACTACCGCTGGAATCAGTGGTTTTTCCTCAAGATGTTCGAGCGTGGACTGGCGTATCGCAAGGAAGCGCTGCTGAACTGGTGCCCGGAGTGCCAGACCGTGCTCGCGAACGAGCAAGTCATTGACGGCTGCTGCTGGCGTCATGAAACGACTCGCGTTGAACAACGCGCGCTGCAGCAATGGTTCCTGAAGATCACCGATTACGCGGATGAATTGCTGGCCGGATTGAAGGCGCTGGAGGGCGGCTGGCCGGAACGAGTGCTCACGATGCAGCGCAACTGGATCGGCCGCTCCGAAGGCGCGGAGGTCGATTTCACGCTCGAAGGAACCGGCGAAAAGATCCGCATCTTCACAACGCGTATCGACACGATCTACGGCGCCACTTGCCTGATCCTGGCACCCGCGCATCCTCTTGTCGATCGACTCCTTACGAACGAAATCGATCGGACGCGCGTGAAAGCGATGATCGACGCCGCGGCGCGGAAAGACCCCGGAGATATCGAAAAAGAAGGGCTGTTTACAGGCCAGTACGCCATCCAGCCGTTCAGCGGCGCGAAGGTTCCGATCTGGGTCGGCGACTTCGTGCTGATGGGTTATGGCACCGGCGCCATTATGGCCGTTCCCGCGCATGACGAGCGGGATTTCGAATTCTGCCGCAAGTACGGCATTCCGGTTGTTCCCGTGATCCGCCCGGTCGATGGCCCGATCGCCGATGGCGAAGCGATGAAGGAAGCCTTCACCGGATACGGCATCGTCATGAATTCGGGCGATTGGTCGGGGACCCCGAGCGAGGAAGCTCGCACCAGGATGACTGCTTACGCGAAGGCAAACGGATTCGGCGAAGCATCCATCACCTTTCGTATCAAGGATTGGGGCATTTCGCGGCAGCGCTACTGGGGAACGCCCATTCCGATCATTCATTGTCCGAAATGCGGCATGATCCCTGTGCCTGAAAAGGACCTTCCGGTCGCCCTGCCTGTCGACGTCTCGATCACAGGACAAGGCAAATCCCCGCTCGAATCGGTGGAATCGTTTATCAATGTTCCGTGCCCGAAGTGCGGCGGCACGGCGCGGCGTGAAAGCGACACCATGGACACGTTCGTCGATTCGTCCTGGTATTTCTATCGCTATTGCGATCCGCACAACGACAAGGGGCCGTTCGATTCGCAGCTCATCGCACACTGGTTTCCGATCGATCAATACATCGGGGGCGTCGAACACGCGATCCTGCATCTGATTTATTCACGCTTCTGGACAAAGATGATGCGCGATCTGGGTTTGATCCGGAATTCAGAGCCGGCCACTCGTCTGTTCACACAAGGCATGGTTTTGAAAGACGGCGCTAAGATGTCCAAGAGCCTGGGCAACACGGTTTCGCCGGATGAAATGGTGGAACGCTATGGCGCCGACTCCACGCGTCTTTATGCTTTATTTGCTGCGCCTCCGGACCGGGATCTGGACTGGCAGGAAGAAGGCGTGTCGGGCGTCAATCGCTTTTTAGCTCGCGTGTATCGGTTCGTTACTCGCAATGCGGATCTCGCCCGGGAGACCCAAGGCGAACTGAACGAAGCAGACCGGCAGGCGCTCCGAAAACTGCATCAAACCATCAGCAAAATTACCGGCGACTTCGATAGCCGCTGGCATTTCAATACCTCGATTGCTTCACTGATGGAGCTTGTCAACGAGTTGTATTCGCTCGAAGAGAAGCTGTCGCCGGCGGCGCTCCGTGAGATTTTGGAAGGGCTCACGCTGATGCTCGCGCCGTTTGCTCCGTACTCGGCGCAGGATCTATGGGACAACCTGGGGCACGGATCTCCGGTTTTCCGCGAATCGTGGCCGCGCTTCGATGCCGCCCTTGCCAAGGAAGACCTGGCTGAGATCGTTGTGCAAGTGAACGGCAAAGTTCGCGGGCGTGTGCAGGCTCCGTTTGGCTCGCCACAAGATGAAATCAAGCAGCTCGCGCTCGACAACGATAAAGTTCAGCCTTTTCTCGAAGGCAAGCAAGTCGTAAAGACCATCGTTGTTCCGGACAAACTCGTGAATATCGTCGTGCGGTAATGCCGCGTCGCGAAAGTGTTCGCTCTACTGAACGCGTCTAGTTCGAGCCCATCGCCCCTGCTACTTCGCCGCCGCGAGCCGGTTCGCTTCGTCGTTTGCCCACCGGCAGAAACGCTTCACCTCCGCGCTTGACGGACCCGCCCCGGGATGGACATATGCGTAATAGCGCGGCGGCATCATGCCCGCTTCCATCAGTGAGCATGATGTTGCGAGCGTCCTGCTCTCTAACTGTGCATTCCCACCAGTTTGCGCCTGCCATTCCGAGAAATTCAGCGCCTTGCGGCCGTCCGCGACGTCCCGACGGATTTTTGAGGCAAACGGGCGGAAATGAACGAACCATGGCCAGTGTGTCGAGTTCGAATGGCAGTTGTAACAGGACCGGCGCAATATCGTTTCCACCTGCGGCGGCGGGTGCAACTTCGCTTCTAATGTTCCGTTTGGGTTGCTTGCGGGATTCTCCGCCACACTCCAGGACCACGACACGGCGAAGAGCGCCACGACGATCATCATCCACCAAAACCTTCGTTTTCGTGACGGCTTGACTTTCAATGGCACGCGCGAATCAATACACCGTGAAGCAGAATGCGATGTTTTGCCCCTCGGGCGATAGCGAGTATTCGCCGTTCTCCAGATATTCCGCCGCTTCGATCCGGAACAGGCCCGACGCAAGCGTGCGCAGCGAGGTGTGAAACGCCTTCACGCCGCCCTTACTTCTCGGGATCTTGATTTCGCGCCGTCCATCTTTCACGTCAAACTGATAAAGCGCCAGGCTGTCAGGCGATATGCGGTCGGAGGCAAACAAAAAAATGGGTTCCCCCAGCGGCGTTCTGGCCGGCGAGGTTTCACCTGGCACCGAGAATGTCACGTCTTTTTTCTGCGACGACTCCGATGCGTTGACAACTTCTGTTTCGACCAGGTTATCCGCATGAAGCAGATAGGGAACATCTTTCTTTGGAGGCACGGGACCGCTATAGGCGTCCGCCGCTATACCGGGTCGGGAAGCCACGGCGGCTCCCGCCAGTGCTGCCAGAATCTGTCTACGATTGAGCATGCGTTCAGCGCTCCATGCCCGTGGAAACGGGTGTCTCTAGTTCACTGGACGTTTGCGACCGCAGCCACGGTTCCAGCTTCGGATCTTCAAAGTCTCGAATAACCAGATCCACGCCGCTAAATTCGGTAGGAATGGTCTCGACAGCGACGACACGCATCTTCGCGGCGAGCGCGGCTTCCACCCCCGCCGGCGAATCCTCGAACACGATGCAGCGCGACGGCTCGACGTGCAAGCGTTCTGCCGCTAATAAATAGATATCGGGGAAGGGTTTTGGAAGAGCCACTTCCGAACCGTCGATAATCGCCTGGAAGTACGGCCGGAGCGCAAGCCGGTCCAAGATGAAATCGACGTTCGCCCGCTCCGCATTCGAGCCGACCGCTTTCGGCACATCCGCGTGGCGTTTGATGAACGAAACGACGCCCGGAATCCGGAATCTCTCGATATCGTTCGCCAGCAAGTTCCGAAATAGCCGCTCCTTGGCTACTCCGTGTTCGAGCACGACATCGTCCGGTAGGCCCTCGCCGAACAGATCGCGAACCAATTCCGGATTTCGGCGGCCATGCATACGTCTCTCCAGGTCATTTACGCGTACACCGAGCGGCTGCAGGTAGTCCTCCCAAGCCTGCATGTGCATTGGCATGGAATTAATTAATACGCCGTCCATATCAAACAAAAAGGCCGGCGGCGGATGAGAACCCTTCACGGCGATGAGGATAGCATGCGGAGCGCCTAGCGACCGGCGGTTTTGAGACCATTCTCAACGCTATAATCAATCGACAAGCCATGCCGGCGAGCCGGCTCAACGTACGTGAAAGTGAACCAGACACCGCCCGCAACGGCTGCAAGATCCGCTCTTCGCCGGCTATCGAAATATGCGCTCATCGCAGTTGTGGTTCTTCTGGTGGCGGGAATTGTCGCGCCCCTAGTTAGCGTCGGCAAGTACGGCCGGAAAATCAAAGAAGCGCTGGAAGCATCGCTGGGCCGCCGCGTCGAAATCGGAAAGGTCCACTACACGCTGTTCTCTGGACCCGGCTTCTCCCTCGACGACGTCACCATTGAAGAAAATCCCCGCTTCGGCATTGAACCGTGCGCGTACGTGCCGACGCTCGAGGCGCGGGTTCGTTTGGACAAGCTGCTGCTCGGCAAAATCCAGTTCTCGAGCCTCCGCCTTGTGGACCCCATCTTGAATGCCGTGAAGCGTAGCGATGGTTCCTGGAACGCCATTGAGCTGATCGATCGACTCAGCACCCCTGGAAGCGGACCTCGCCGATCTCTGCCTGCGTTCGAAGTTTCGGACGGACGGATCAATTTCAAATTCGGCAATCGCAAAAGCACGTTCTACGTAGATGGCTCCGACTTCTCTGTCTCTCCGGAAGCCGGCGGCAAACTCCGCATCGGCTTTGAAGGATCTCCATCACGGTCCGACAGGCCCGGACATGGATTCGGAACGCTGCGAGGCGACGCCAACTGGTATTTGCGGCCGGCCACGCCCGAATCCAACCAACTCGAAGCGGACCTTACACTCGATCGCAGCAACCTCAGCGACATCACGGCCCTTGTCGAAGGCTACGACATCGGCATTCACGGCTATGTGAACTCTCACGCAGTCGTCTCCGGCCCCGCCGACGACCTGAAAATCCGCGGAAACCTGCATCTGGAGGACGTCCACCGCTGGGATCTGATGCCGTCCTCGGGAGAGGACTGGGAGGTGCGCTATCGCGGGGCGCTCGACCTCGCCGGGAACCGCCTTGAACTCGATACTTTACCTACCGATCCATCGCAACGGTCACCCGTGCTCCTGCATGTTCGTGTACGCGATTTGTTGCGAGCGCCAGGCTGGGCGATCGTTGCGCAGTTTAAGAATGCGCCCGCCGGCAAGCTGTTGCCTCTCGTCCGACGCATGGGCCTGGGCATACCCGACGGCATGACGATCACCGGAGCATCCAACGGAGCAGTGGGATATTCGAATCGTCACGGGTGGAACGGCGCACTGGAATTCTCTGGCCTTACCGCGACCTTGCCGGATCTCGCGCCGCTGAAAGCATCCGAAGCCGTCGTCAGCGTGGAAGGCGGCCAAATTCATTTCGCGCCCGTAACACTCGACACGGATTTCGGAGGCAAACTCGAAGCGAGTGGAGATTATTTTCCTGACACCCGGCGCGTTGCCGCTGTCCTGAACGTGAGCGATACGCCCGTGGATGACCTCAGCCGCATGCTCGAACCCTGGCTTACCACGCCGCCGATACTGCCGGCTTTTTCGAAAGGTACGATTACCGGTCGGCTCCAATATCAGCATGAGTCGCCGGACGATCCGGCATGGACGGCCCAGTTCCAACTTGAGAACGCTCAATTTCAGCCGCCCGGACTAGCGGTGCCGCTTAAGCAGTTGAGCGGGCATTTTGCTTTGTCCGGAAGTGATGTCACCGTAACCCGATTATCGGCGAAGGCCGGTGATCGCCTTGTCACCGGCGATTATCGCTATAACACGGGTCCCGGCCGCACTGAACGCGTTCACCTAAAACTCGACGCGGCCGATATTTCGGAAGTGCAGCAAACGTTCGCGCCGGCCCTGCGCCCTTCCGGATTCTTAGCGCGTTTCCGCTTCGGACGGCGATCTCTGCCGGCTTGGCTCACGGCTCGAAACCTGGAAGCCGACGTCGCCGTTTCCAAATTTTCGGTGGATGGCAGCGCGTTGGGCGCCCTGCGGGCTCACGTCATCTGGATCGGGCCCAGTGTGCAGCTTTCATCTCTGAACGTGCAACTTCCGGGCGGCGTAATCGAAGCCCGAGGCTCCATTGCCCTCGGAGGCGCGACCCCTCGTTATCGCCTGGCGGGCGACGTGTCCGGCTTTCCATGGAACGATGGCGTAATCTCCGCTAGCGGGCATCTGGACAGCTCCGGAACCGGCGCGGACACGCTTTTGAATCTACGCGCCGCTGGAGCCTTCGATGGTAGCGATCTGTATCTGTCGCCCGACGCAGTATTCGACAATCTGTCGGGCCATTTCCGTCTGTCGTTTGAAGCCGGCTGGCCTCAACTGGCGCTGAGCGACATCGAGGCCGCTCAAGGCGGCGAACAGTGGCAAGGTTCGGCAGCCAGCGGCCCGGACGGCAGCATTATTTTCAATCTCGCCAGCGGCGATCGGCAAATTCACGTCGCCAGCAGCCTTTTGCCCCCACCCCCAGGTGTCCGGCCCGTCGCTACCTCAGCCGAAAAGTAGCAGCGGTTGCGCCGCGCGCGCCCGGTGTCTGCCGGCCGTAACCCGAATGAAGACTACACTCGTCTTAATTAAGAGGGGAAGCCGGAGTTGAGCGGATAGCGCCGCAATTTCCGCTGGTATAATCTGGCCATCTTTTAGAAGGGGAGAACGAAACGATTTTGCGGATCGAGTACGTCAAGCGTCCTAACAATTTATGCGGATCGTCTGGATCGCGCTAGCGCTCGTAATCTCCGCAGCGGCCGGCGTCTTCGGATTCCTCTACTGGCCGCGTCAGATGCGGATCGCACCGCCATCAGGGATGCCCGAGGTGCTGGCGGAGGAAAGCGCGATCGTCATTTCGTTCCCCCATAGAGCCCTGGTCGGGCAATTAGCAAAGTTCGACGACGATCTGTTTGCCTATTTGATGTTCGATCATTACCGGTCGCTCGACATCCTGCGCGACAAGCAGGTGATGCTGACTTCCAGGGAGCAGGACGGCAGACCCGTCTATTACATTTTGCTTCGGCTTCCGAACGACACCCTGGAAGGAACGGCGCTTCTCGAAAAGTTGCAAGCTAGTGGGCTCACCGCCGCGCTTGATTACAACTGGATTGCCGAATCCGAGATGATTCGCGACTTGAATCAGACAAGTCTGTTTCTCGATGCCTACGCAGGGCCCGTCAGCGAGAGCCTGGACGATCTTCATCCCGACGAATTGAAGAAATATCTGCGGCGATTCATTCGCTTTAAATCGGTAACCGATCCGCGCGTTCGAAGCGGAGAAGGACTTGTTCCTTCCCCGTTGACCCGGACGCAGGCAACCCGGCTGGCCGCCGACATCGTCGCAGTCTCGAAGTTCTACAACATACCTATCGATCTCTTTCTGGGTGTCGGCGCGATGGAGAACGATTACATGAATGTGCCGGGCGACCTGAACCACACCATCTGGAAGCGGCGCCCCGATCCGGGCGACATTGTTCTGGAACGAAAGCACCGGCAGGTGCTGGTAGTCGATTACGCCTCCGGCGTTTGGCAGATCACGCGGCACTCGTTGCGTTATGCCCATTCGCTCTATCTGCGCGACAAACGCGATTATTCCGAGTTACCCGACCGCCTGCGCCCGCCCAAGCGCCTCGACGTGAACGATGTGGCGCCGGAGATTTTGACGACGTACGCCGGGCTACTGCTGCGCGATCTATTGGACCGCTTCCAGGGTGACGTAGCGAAGGCAGCCGGCGCCTATAACGGCGGCGTTCGCAATCCGAATCTCAAGTACGCGGCCGGCGTCGAAATGGTGGCGAGCTACGCTCGACGCGTGATCTCGCGAGCCGCCGCGTTGAACCGTGTGGCTGTATCCAAGGTGCAGTTTGACGACGAAACGGATGGAGAGAAGGAATAGCCATCATTTCTCGAGACGACGGCTATCGTCATCACATTCTCGCCTCCTGCACCCAGACGAGTCCCGATTTCTCAATGTATTTCTGCTCTCTCCGCGTCGCACTTCGTTAGAATCAAATTGCGGATATGCATTCTCTCGAACCCGGCTGGCAGGCAGTCATCCGCGAGCTTGACGCTGCCAAAAATCAGGCTGCACGGACGGCTCGTGCAGAAACAACGGACCAGTTGAACCAGATCGCCCGACGCCTAAAACAGTATCGGACCGAAACGGATTGGCGGGATGCCGTGCTGGACGGGGCCGAGCGCTTTGCCGGAGCAATCGCGCTGTTTGCTGTCGAAAATGGACAGGCAGTGCTGCGAGGCGCGCGAAATTTGGCACTTGCTCCGGATCTCTCCTTTCCGTTAGCCGCCGCCGCGGCGTTCCAAAATGCCGTCGAGTCAAACGACACGGTCGTCGCTCTTCGGACTCACGCTGAAGTCTCCAAATCGCTGGCGTCGAAAGCGGGGGATCGCGCCTGGCTCGCTCCTATCGTCTCGGGCGAGCGGGTAGCGGCCATTCTATTCGCATGCGGCGAACTTGACGCGAACGCGCTCGAACTCGTCGCCACTATGTCGGCGGCAGTACTCGAACGACGGTCGCAAGATCCGGTTCACGTCCAGATTGCGCCGGCTCCTCCTGCGAAGGCGGACGCGCCGCAAACCACCGAACATACCCTGCCGCTTTGGGGAACGCTGCCCGACCGGGACCGCGCCATTCACATTCGCGCCCGGCGTTTCGCCCGCGTGAAGGTCGCCGAAATGCAGTTGTACCGGCCCGAGGCTTGCAATGCCGGGCGAGGGCAGAACAATCTGTATCTATACCTAAAACAGGACATCGATAACGCGCGAGAAGTATTTCGGAATCAATTCATGACGACGCCCACCATCGTCGACTATTTGCACCTTGAACTGGTCGGCACTCTGGCAGAGAGCGACGAAACACGATTGGGAGCGGATTATCCTGGTCAGATGGTTTAGCCTGCTGGCGGCTGCGGTTCTGGCGTTCTCGCCCGCAGCCTCCGCGGCCGCCCCGTCACGGCGGTCTCATTCCAAATCTCGTACGACAAAAGCCCAACGACCCGAGAAGTCGAAAGCCGTAGGAGCCGCCGCGATTCTTGCCGTTGCTCAACGCCAGTTGGATCAGGGCGATTTCACCGCGGCTACCGAATACGCGCAGGAAGCCTCGAAGCGCGCGCCCGTGCTGGACGACTACGCCAACTATGTCCGGGCAGAGGCCGAGTACAAGCTGCGGCATTACAAAGAAGTCGACAAAGCCGTCGCCCATGTATTCACCCACGATCCCGTTTCTCCTCTAACGGGGGCGGCTGCCGCGCTTGCCGTGCAGTCTTCGCTTGAGGCGGACAAGCCGAAGAGCGCGCTCGACCTGATCCGCAAATACTACAAACGCATTCCACAACCGCAGGCGGATTCTCTGCTTGCGCGCTGTTTCCAGGCAAGCGGTGACTTACCCCAGGCGGCCGCGTACTTCCAGCGGGTCTATTACAACTACCCGAAGTCGCAAGGCGCCCAGGACGCCGAAGGATCTCTTAGCGATCTGAAGACACGCCTGGCAGAGAATTATCCGCCGCCGCTGCCGACCGCTATGCTGGCGCGAGCCATGAAGCTGATCGATGCGCGCGATTATCCGGCAGCGCGAAGCGAGCTAAAAGCCGCCATCCCTCAGTTAGGCGGAACTCAGCTCGATTTAGCTCGTGTGCGGCTTGGCGAAGTCGATTTCCTGCATGGCGATTATAAAACCGCAAAGAACTACTTGAGCGGGCTACAGGTGAACGATCCCGACGCCGACGCGGAGCGGCTCGATTACCTGATTCGCAGCGTCCTCAAAATCGACAGCGACGCAGATGTCAAAGCTTACCTTCAGATTCTTGGCGTGAAGTACCCTCAATCGAAGTGGCGGCTCGATGTTCTGATGACAGTCGCCAACATGGCCCTGGTGCAGAACGACGCAAAAACGTTCATGCCCCTGTTTTCCGCTTGCGCGGCGAGCTTTCCAGACGATGAAGGCGCCGAGCGCTGCCACTGGCGCGTTGCGTTTGAGAAATACCGGAGGCACGACGCCGGAATGGTCGATCTGCTCCGCGCGTTTCTCACGACCTTTCCCGACTCGGACGATGCAAACGCATCACTGTATTATCTTGCCCGGACCGCGGAATCGAAAGATGACGATGGTTCTGCTCGCGCCTATCTTGACGCGATACTCGATCATTATCCGAACACCTACTATGCTCTTCAGGCGCGTCAGCGTTTGAAGCGGAAGCAACTTCATGCGGCCGAGCCCTCACCGCTGGTGCTCGAATTCCTTCGTGGAATCAAGTGGCCGAGCCGCCGCCGCCTCGCTTCTCTTGAACCCGATCAGGACACTGAAAAACGGTTGGAGCGCGCCCGCCTGCTGCGGCTTGCGCTGCTTGATCAATGGGCTGAAACCGAGTTGACGTTCGGCGCCAAAAACGACGGGAATCAACCGTACGTCTATGCCTATGAGTTAGCTAAGATCGCGAGCAAGCGCGGCGATGCCGATCAGGCCATCCGGTACATCAAAGCATATGCCCCTGGCTATCTCCGCCTGATGCCCAATGACGTGCCTCCGGACTTCTGGCGCATGGCGTTTCCCATGCCCTACCGCACAGCCATCCTAAGCTACAGCCGCGCGCAGAAAATCGACCCCTTCCTTGTCTGTGCTCTAATCCGGCAGGAGTCCGAATTCAATCCAAAAGCCATTTCCTACGCCCACGCCTATGGACTGATGCAAGTGCGCCCGACGACCGGCCGCGATCTTGCGCGCCAGTTGCGTATTCGCCACTTTACAACCCGCCAACTGCTCACTCCCGACCGCAATGTTCAGCTTGGAACGAAATATTTCCGCTGGCTGCTCGACTCTGTCGGCGATCACCCTGAAGAAGCGCTGGCCGCTTTCAACGCCGGAAAAAGTCGCGTCGACTTGTGGAGTACGTGGGGCCCGTTCAGCGAACCGGCCGAGTTTATCGAAACGATCCCATTCACGCAGACTCGTGAATACGTCCAGGTGGTTCTGCGAAATGCGGAGGTTTATCAACGGCTGTATGCGGGCGTGCCGGATCTGGATGGCGTCGAGGCGCCCGCCCACAAAACGACTGTCCAGAAAAAATCCATTGTGAAGAAGCGTGCCGCGAAGACACCGGTCCGAAGGACGACAGTCCGCAAACGCTAAAATCACAATTAACCGTGATTGCTACCCGTTTTCAGAGTGCTCGCACTGTTCAGTTCAAAGAGTCCGTCATCCGTGAGATGACGCGATTGGCCCTCCACCACGGGGCCGTTAATCTCGCGCAGGGCTTTCCCGATTTCCCTGCCCCGCCTGAAGTGAAGCGTGCCGCCTGCGAGGCGATCGAAGCGGATATCAACCAATACTCCATTACGTGGGGCGCCAAGCCGTTTCGCGACGCTATCGCGCGATACTACGAACGCTTCTACGGTCTTGGTATCGATCCGGAATCTGAACTCGCGGTCTGTTGCGGCGCGACCGAAGGCATGGCTGCGACCATGCTCGCGTTGCTGAATCCCGGCGACGAACTCGTGGTCTTCGAACCCTTTTACGAGAACTATTGGCCCGATTCTCAGTTGAGCGGGGCCAGAGTTCGCTACGTGCCGTTGCGGCCGCCGAACTGGACTTTCGAGGCCGATGAGCTTCGAGCGGCCTTTACGCCACGAACGCGGGCAATGGTTCTCAATAGCCCGAACAATCCAACCGGCCGTGTGTTTTCAGTTGAGGAATTGCAGATCATCGCTGCCCTTTGCCGGGAATTCGATGCCCTCGCGATTACGGATGAGATCTACGAGCACATCGTGTACGATGGCGCCCGCCATGTCCCGATCATGACCTTGCCTGGGATGCGTGAGCGTTCAGTTCTGGTCAATAGCTTGAGTAAAACGTTTTCGGTGACCGGATGGCGTGTCGGCTGGGTGATCGCACCACCCGCTCTTACATCATCCATCCGCAAAGTTCACGATTTCCTGACCGTCGGCGCCGCTGCTCCTCTTCAGCAAGCCGGAATTCATGCGCTCGGACTCCCCGATTCATATTTTGGGAATCTATCGGCCACGTACGAGCGGAAACGCAACCTGCTGCTCGATATTCTTGGCCGGCACGGGTTCATCTGCTCAGTTCCGCGAGGCGCTTATTACGTTATGGCGAACATTGTGGGTCTGAACGCTGGAAACGATGTCGATTTCTGCCGCTATCTCGTAGAGGAGATCGGTGTCGCCGCCGTCCCCGGCTCCAGTTTCTTTTCGGATCCCGCCCTCGGCACGGATTGGATTCGGTTTTGCTTTGCAAAGAAACCGGAAACTTTGGAAGCCGCGGCGGAGCGCCTCGCAAGGTTGTCACGCTGATGGAGGCGTCGTTTCTCGTTTCTCCTGTGACTGTCCATGCGAACGGCGATGGGCCCGCGCTGGCCATTGGTCCCGATCGGCCGCCTTCATTGCTGATCACACTCGGCATCACGAAAACCATCGAGCAGGAATTGCTGCACGTTTTTATCCAGGGCTCACGCAACGGAAGCGATTGGACCGAACGCCTGGCCGTGTTCCCAGAGAAATTTTATGTTGGCGTGTCGTCGCTTGTGGTCGATTTATCGCAGCATCCCGAGGTCGAATATGTGCGCGCCCAGTGGAAGGCTATCCGCTGGGGCCGCGGCGATAAAACCCCGGTGTTCGATTTTTACGTATTCGCAGAACCAGTGTGATGCATGTGGGAGACGGCATGCCCGTCACGCTTGGATCTTGAGGACGAACTAACGAGGAATCTTTGGATCTAACCGCCGCGCAGTTTGAAATTCCGTGCGGGCCGCTTCCACTTCACCCGTTTTTTCTAATGCCAGGCCGAGGTTGTAATGCGCGGCAGCGTAATCCGGTTTGCGGCGGATCGCCTCCTGAAATTCCGATTTCGCATCGGCTAACTTGCCGGCCTGAAGCCACAACAGGCCCAGGTTGTTATACGCTTCGGCGAATTGAGGAGTGCGCCGGATCACATCTCTATACATACCCGCCGCGCGGGCAATTTGATTCTGTCCCGCCAGAAGGTTGCCCAGCAGCATGCGCGCCTCGGTGTAATCCGGCTGCAGCGACAGGGCTTCAGTAAGTTCGCGAGCGGCTTCGCCGGTTTTGCTCGTATTTGCGAGCATCATGCCCAGGTTGTAATGCGCTTCCGCGAGATCCGGGTCGCTCAGAACGGCTTGGCGGAGTTGATCGAGCGCATTCCCCGCGTCTTGGTCCCGCGCGTACAGGACGCCGAGGTTCATATGAGCTTCCGCATAATCCGGTTTTAGTTCCAGCGCTTTCCGGTAAGCGGCAACAGCTTGTTCGAGAACGCCAAGCCGTTCCTGCGCGACTCCCAGATAGTAATAACTGGTGGGTAAGTCCGGACTCAACTGTGCCGATTGCTGGAACGCTTGAGCGGCCTTCTGCCACTCCCTGCTTTTCAGCAATTCAATTCCATCGAGGATGAGCTTCTTGCTTTGCGCGAGTTGTAGCCGCGATTGATGCAGTTGGCGAATATCGCGCATTTCGGCGGCGGCTTCCGCGGTTTGCCCCTGTGTTCGAAGCGCAATGCCCAGCGTATACTTGGCTCGTTCCAGGTCGGGCTTCAACTCCAGAGCGCGGCGCAGGCTGGCGATGGCGTTCGGCATATCTCCCGCTTCCTTCAGAGCCACTCCTAGGTCACACAGCGCAATCGGATTGTCCGGCATCAAACGCGCGGCCTCTCGAAAATCGCGAAGCGCTCCGGGATTGTCGCCCTGCCGCCGCAACGCAACACCGATACTTTCATGCGCGGGCCCAAAGCTCGGGTTCAGCGTCGTCGCTCGGCGAAACTCAGCAAGCGCTTCCGGCAGCCTGCCATCCTGACCAAGGGCAATGCCAAGATGATAGTGAGCAGCCACATCAGTAGGATGGGCAGCGAGAAAGCGCTGGAACTCGGGAATTGCTTTCGACGGAGTTCCGCTCTCAAGATACGCGAGACCAAGTTGCTCGCATGGGGCCGGATCGTTCGGATGGAGCTTGCGCATGCTTTCGAGCTGCCCGATCGCCTCCGTGGTCTGATTCAAGCTCATCAGGATGCCGGCAAGGTAGAGCCGCGCAGCCGTATTCGCGGGGTCGATCTCGATGGCTCGGCGGAGTTCCGATTTCGCCGCGATGGCATCGCCGCGATCATGGTAGGCGGCCCCCAGCCCGAAGTGCGCGGCGGACCACCCGGGCTTCAGTTTCACCGCCTGCTCGAATTCCTCAATGGCCGCCGCCGCGTCGCCCTTGTATTTCAACGCAAGTGCCAGATTATAGTGTGTGTCGGCATCTTGGGGTTCGAAGGCGAGCGCCCGGCGATACAACTCAATCGCTCTATCCCACTGCTTTAGTTGAGAATACGCGACAGCCTGCTGGCGGTCATCCGCGGCGCTCTCGGCTCCAGCAGCAGCTGGCGCCAGCACAGTCGCGAACACTACCAGGCAGAACAGATGGCGCATAGCTGATTGTAGGCTGCCTGACGCAGAGCCGCCTTGCGTCAGCAAGCGGTTCTTTCGGACAACCGCACAATTCGCGCACTTACGTGCGGCGGCGCCGTTTGTAGGTTACCTTGAAACGGCGCGGTATTGGCGTTAGCACGCGAGCGTCTTCTACCACAGAAATTTCATGCTGAATTGTCCAATCCGCGGGTCGCGCGCGCTCGTCACTACGCCGAAGTTGCCGCTGCTGAAATTACCGCTCGGATTATTGAATTGCGTGTGATTGAAAAGATTGAAGAATTCCGCCCGGAACTCGAGCGCCATCGATTCCGTGATGCGCGTATCCTTCAGCAGCGCAAAGTCCGTGTTCAGGATGCCCGGCCCATGGAAAAATCGCCGGCTCGATGTCCCGAACTGGCCGTATTGCTGCGATGCAAAAGCATCCGGCAGGAAATAGGTGTTCGGACCATTTGGTCCGGGATTGCGCGCATCTTGTATCTGAACTGGTCCCACGCGGTCCGGTGTGTCCGTCGAACTCTCGCCAATCAGAGACAGATCCCCCGAGCTTTGTCGCATAGTGATCGGGAATCCCGTGGAGAACCGGCTGATTCCAATGAACTGCCATCCTTGTGTCAGTCGTCTTGGTAGTGTGCGAAAGGCGCGGTCGAACGGGACCGCCCAGTTGTAACTGGCAACGAAGTTATGCGTAAGGTCGTAGGAAGACAGCGATCTGCTCAAACGATAGTTCGTGAAGTTGACCCAATCGTTAAACCCGGAGGAATTATCGATCGCCTTAGACCACGTATAGGCCAGCAGGAACGTGACATCCGAAGCTTTCCGCTCGGCGGAGATCTGGAGCGAATTGTAATTCGAGTTTGCGATATTCGCCGTGAATGAGTTGCCCTGCCCGAACGCAGGCCCAAGAGAATTTCTCGTCCCGAACACCTGGCTCCCGTCTGGCAGCGTATAAGTAGTTTGCTCGCCATTGGGCCCGCACGTCGGGGTCGCGCCGAGGGCGTTCAACTGCTGGCAGAGCGCCGGGTTGCCCGGATTTGCGGCGTATTGCGCAATCAACCGGTGCCCCTGCGTACCTACAAAAGCCACCGTCAATACCGTCGATTTTGAAAGCTCACGCTGGATCGTGAAGTTGTAATCTTCCGCGTAGGGAAGCCGATTGTGGATGGAATAGCCGGGTGAGTACGAGATCGGCAGATAGACCGAGTAATCCAGGTTCTTGTTCGCCGGATCGCCGGGTGTTGGTATCGTGAACGGGAAGCGCTGTACCTGAGACTCGCCACTTGATCGCGTCTGGAATGGCTGATCGAACGAGACCGGCTCCGGGCTGACCCAATACAGTCCGAAGGGGGCGTCGCCGACTTCGTAGAATAAATTAAGATCCTCGATGGATGTATAGAAAAGGCCGAACGCGGCCCGAATACTGGTCTTGCCGGGCCCGCCCGTGAGCTTGCCCAGGAAGCCGTCGCTGAAGTTTGGCGAGTAAGCGATCCCAATGCGAGGACCGAAATTGTTGTAGCGCGTCGGAGCAAGCGTGCTTGGAATACCGGGATCGCCGGGTACAACCCAGCCTAGGGGCGCCGTTGGGAATTGAGTCGATTGCAAGCCGGGAACGATGGTCTCGATTTTGCCTTGCGTGTCGTACCACGGCATGCTGACTTCCCAGCGTAGCCCCGCGTTGATTGTGAAATTCGGCTTGACCTTGTACGAATCCTGTATATAGAGCCCGCCATAGCGTGTGCGCGAATCCAGAAATTGCTGGCTGCACTGGTTATAGCTGACAGGGGCACCGATCAGGAAATCCGCAAAATCGACGCCAGTCTCACTGCCGTCGAAGGTGAAGTCTCCGTTCGGCGCGCACGTATTCCGTTCGTTAATCTGCAGGTAGCGGAATTCGCCGCCGAACTTCACCGAGTGGGAGCCCATTATCTTTGAGAAGCCATCCTGCACCATCCACGTGTTATTGGGTTGGAAAGTCGTGAGCGTGGGCACGCCAATCGAAAAATCGTTGAAATAAATGGGCGGCACAGTTTCTGGAAAGTTTGCTGGCCCCGAGGGGATAATTCCAAGCGTACCCGGGCCCGTCACGAATCCAAGGTCCGCCAACTTGGCAAAACTGCCCTTCGGCTCGTCCGTCACGGTGGCGGTGCGGAAGAAACTGAGACGGAACTCGTTGACTTGTGTTCCGCCAAACGTCTTGGTATTGCTCATCACGGCCATTTGCGCCCGCGTCGGAGTCGTCGATGGAAAGCCCGGAACACTCGCCGCCGGAAGTGAATTATCCACGGTCGAATCGTCGAAGTGATAGTAGAACGACCAGTTCCCGGTCAACTCGTTGATGAAGTCGACACGCTGCCCGATCTTGTCATCCACTACCCTGTTCTTCTGGCTGGCATCGGCGAATCCGCCCGATGCCTGGTTCGGCAGCGGAATGTACGGCAATATCCCGGCGACAGGCCGGGCAAACGCTCGCTGCGGGATGACTCCGCCTGGAAAAACGCAGCCGGCGGTAGACGCACAACCGGGAGTGCTGTATGCCTCACCGTCTTGAACCGGATAGCCTAAACGTTGCGAAAGCGTCTGCGCCCAATAGGCGCCCTTCACCGTCTGAACGTCCCCGTTGGCGTCGACGAAGGCAGACGGGTCGAAATTGCCGGATCGCTGGTCGGCCGAAGGCACGCTCACCAGCCCGGTGCTTGCGCCCGCAACCTGACGGGTTCCCTGGTAATCCGTAAACCAGAACAATTTATTCTTCCAGAATGGGCCGCCCATGGCGTAGCCGAACTGGTTGCGCCGCAACTCCGCTTTCGTAGGATCGAAGAAGTTTCGCGCATCGAATTTGTCGTTGCGGAGGAATTCGAAGACGTCGCCATGAAAGCCGTTCGTGCCGGACTTCGTAATGGCGTTCATCACGCTGCCGCTGAATTTTCCGTACTCCGCATCGAAGCTGTTCGTGATGAGACGAAATTCCTGAATAGAGTCCAGGTTGGGAATCAGGCCGGCGCCATTATTCCGTCCTTCACTGACGTCCCCGCCGTTCACCAGGAACGCGTTCGCAGTTTCACGCTGTCCGTTCACGGAGACATTACCCGACGAGAGAATTCCCGAAACGGGGCGATCCTGTTGAATGGAGCCAACGGTGGTCGGCGCGACTCCCGCCTGCAGTCCGAGCAGGTCTATAAAACTGCGGCCGTTCAACGGCAGAGAAAGAATTTGCTTGGTGTCGATCACCTGCCCAAGCTGGGTGCTCTCGGTTTCGACTTGGACAGGGTTCGCTTCCACACGCACGGCTTCTTTCAACGTTCCCACTTGCAGCGTTGCGTCGATTCGAAGCCGGTCGTTCACCTTGACCTCGATGCCCGATTCGACGAATTGCTGAAAGCCGGGCGCGGTAGCCGTGATGTTGTAGTGCCCCGGCGGCAGCGCCAGAAGGCGATACTCGCCGTCCGTATTCGATACCGCCTGCTTTGTGAAATTGGTGTCGACGTTGGTCGCGACGACTTGCGCGCCGACAACGATCGCCGAAGACGAGTCCCGCACGGAACCAAGAATGCTCCCCGTGACATCGGCCCAAAGACTGGCGCTGGCGCAGACCGCCAGCACCGCAGTGACAATGACGTTCTTTATAGTCAAGCCCAACCTCGCTGAAGAGAAATAATTCTCGAATGCCGGTAACACTATCGAATAAGAACGCGGATGTCAAGTGATGTCCACTGTGATAGTTAAGCACTATTCGCAGTGCGAACTAAATTACATAACTCCCGCGTTTGTTCTACTTTTTCGGGTCCTTCAACAATAAATAACGGTTACGCTAAAAGGAGCCCGCTCTAGTAGCCTGGAAGGTCTACACTGGCTTAACGTTCAGATTCCCGCGCGAGAATATAATCGCGCAATTCGCCGAAGGTGAAAAGTAGGTATGCCTCCCGAGTTGTTTCCGCAATCACGACTAATCGCCCGAGACGCCCCCGTCACTTTTGACGCCATCGACATTTACGGCGCACTCTCATCGCGTCCCGCTCGTCCCCGGGACTATGAAGGCGAAACCACCGCGCTCTCCGTGCTCGCAGCAGAGCTTATCGAGAATCCTCGGAATATGCTGCAGAAGCTCGCTGAAAGTGCGCTTGTTCTGTGTAGAGCCGATACAGCGGGCATCAGCCTTCTCGAAACGCACGGTGGTGTAGAGGTGTTTCGCTGGGAAGCGCTTGCAGGAGTCTTTGCGTCTGCTCTTAATCGCAAGATGCCCCGCGCGGCCAGTCCTTGCGGCGTCTGCCTCGATCAGGATGCAGCGCAATTAATGTATTTGTCGGACCGTCTTTTTCCCGCTCTTCCCAAGGACCCGCGCTTTGTGGAAGCTTTACTGGTACCGTTCCATTTCCAGGGACGGCCAATCGGTACGGTATGGGCCGTCATGCACCAATTCGATCGGCAGTTTGATCGCGAAGACGAACGGATGCTCCGAACCTTGGCGTCCTTCGCGTCGGCGGGCTGGCAGCTCTGGAAGGCTGGCGAGGACCTTGAGCGGCGCGTGCTGGAGCGCACCGCCGAACTATCGCAGGCGAATGCCGCTTTGCAGAAGGAACTGAAAGAGCGGCAGCGCATTGAAGGAGAGCGCAAACGTCTTCTGCGCCGAGTCACCCTCGCCCAGGAGGAAGAGCGCCGCCGGATCGCGCGAGAACTGCACGACAACCTAGCCCAACGCCTGGCTGTACTTCAAATCGATCTGGAATTGGTCAGCCGCAACACGGCCGGCGCCGGCGACCCGTCGCGCGTCGGTTCGCATTTGGCGCTTCTAAGGGACCAGGTAACCAAATTTGCGAACGAGGTGCGCGACCTCAGCCACCGTCTGCACCCAAGCATAGTGGACGACCTCGGGCTGGAGGCGGCCCTGCAAGATGTCGTCGGCGAATACGGACACTCCTCCGACAAGGCGCCGCGTTTCATTGGCGGCAATCTATCTCGCCCGGTGCCGCTTCCCATGGCTGGCGCGCTGTACCGCATTACTCAGGAGGCATTGTCCAACGCAGCCAAACACGCTCCCGGCGCAGCCGTGACTGTCACTCTGTCTGAGACACCGAAGGAATTATGCGTGACCATTCGTGATGACGGTCCCGGCTTTGACCCGGAAGCGGCACGACTTAAGGAAGGTCTAGGGCTCGTGAGCATGCAGGAGCGGGCACAACTCCTGGGCGGGCAAGTTTCGTTCCGCTCAACGCCTGGCAGCGGTACGGAGGTCCACGCCGCCATCTCCTGGCCCGTGCATGAGGAAATGCCTCCCGCCTTGGCGCGGCCTGCAGCGGACAGTTGCCACGCATCACCGTAATTCGCCTCGTTCACTAATTTTCGATGCTCGTTCCTTAGTGACTTCATACTAGCTACTTGTAAAAAACTCTCCTCTTTTCTCTGAAATCGGAGTATTCTTTAACCGGAAGCAGCCATGCGTCGACCTGGCTGGCGGACTTACCTGCCTGAAGGGTGCTCTAAAGGTGGCTTTCTTCCAGTGAGACGGTACTGAAAGGAGCTGAGTGAAATGCCCCTTGATCGCCTTGAGGTCCGAGTCTCCGTTAAGAAGGTGCTGCTCGGCCTGATTATCGTTGTTGTTCCGTTGAGCATTATTGGCCTCTATCTGGCAACGCGAACCGATACCGCCTTGAACCAATCCATCGGCACGCAATTCAAGACCGTTGCGGGCTTATATGGGCAGGAAGTTTCCGGATTTTTCTATGATCGCGTATCCGACGTGGCCACAATTGCCATGGACCCCGTCGTCGTTGATGGTGTGTTGTCATCGGATCGTAGCTATGCGGGGGAAAGCGAATCCGCAATTGCGGCGAAGATAGACAAGATGGGGAAGACCTGGAGCACCCCTGCATCCAGCGGAGCCGTGAAGAGCATTCTGGATTCCAAGGCTTCCGAAATTCTAACCCACCACCAGGAGATCAATCCTCTGTTGTTGCGGCTGACCGCGACTGACGAGCGCGGTGTCACCGTGGGGTCCACAACCCGCGCCATGCGCTATTCCTATTCGGACAACGAAGGATGGCAGTCGGTCTACGCCTCCGGCAAAGGCGCCATTACGATATCGCCCATCCTCTACGACGATCTCGCTAAAGCGCACTATGTCGACGTGGGCGTCCCGGTGACCGAACCGGGTAGCGGCCGCCTCGCTGGTGTGCTGAGCGCGGCGGTGAACATCTCCACTCTGTTGGGGCGCTTCCAGCATCCGCAAGTTGACGGCGCCAGACTCTTGCTGGTCAATGAGGACGGAGCTATTATCAGCGGCGCCGGGATCGATGTCTTTACCAGAGCACGATCGCACGAATTTTCTGCCATTCACGATTCCATTGGCACCGTGCAGGGCATGCAAAGCGGTTACTTGGTGGCAAACCTGGGCTCAGGAGCCCACATCATCGGCTTTGCCGGCGTTGGTTTGAAACCACATTTCAGCAATCTTGGCTGGACGGTTATCGTCTCGCAGGATAAGGGCGTGGCCACGGCGGCGCTCCAGCCGGTCATTCGTTTCGCGTTGTTGATGGTCGCTCTCGGGATGTTGCTTGTCGTTCTGTTGGGGGTTTACTACTCGATTCACAGAAAGCAGCAATTCGCCGAGATCGAGGAAGCGTTGCCTCCGGAGGCTAATCCTCACGTAGCGTAAGGCACGAAGTCTCACAGCATCCCGTTACCGGCTTCAGTCGATTCCCTATTCTTGCGTTCTTGCGGGAGTGCATGCCGGGAGAAGGGGTGAATGAGTGGCCCCTTCCCCTGATCTCTCAAATGTTCGTGCCTGAAACGGCTCTGGATCGGCACAGAGCTGAAGCGGTAGAGAAACGGCGTTTTCGCGGCGGAGAAGGAAACCGGACTGCCTCTGCGCGTTGCCTAAAACTCAGGCCGAAAATTCAGCGACTTGTTTATATTAATTTGCGCGTTACACTGTTTAGGATCGATATGCACACGATTGTCCCGGTTTCGGCTAGCATTCCCAAATCTGAAAGCTACCAGCAGGTTTATATTCAGCTCGCCGAACTGATAAAGGGTGAGCCGGATTTGCTCGCGAACGCCGCCAATACGGCGGCTTTGCTCTATCATTTACTGCCCGATGTCAGTTGGGTGGGATTCTATTTCTTCCGGGAGAACGAACTGGTCCTCGGCCCTTTCCAGGGCCGCCCGGCATGTAGCCGGATCGGAATCGGCAAGGGCGTTTGCGGCAAAGCCGCCGCAGATCGCGAGACGCTCATCGTCGGCGACGTGACCCAGTTCAAAGGCCATATCGTCTGCGACCCATCGTCACAGGCCGAGATCGCGGTCCCCCTGCTGAACTGGGGCAAACTGATCGGCGTGCTTGACGTCGATAGCGCGAAGCAGGATCGTTTCGACGACGATGATCGGGAGGGCCTGGAAGCACTGATGTCCCAACTCCTTGCGGCGCAAACGACCGACGACGACGTGCCGGATTTCGAAGGATTGGCCGACCGGGCGGACGAGTAGCGTTCGCCGGGCGCATAGAATAGCTCCTGCACTTGAGCGGCAACCATCATAATAGGATCTGAGGCACTGCATGGCTGCCGTAGCCGAACCACTGTTGATGACCGTAGCGCAGTACCGCCAACTCCCCGATCGTGAAGATGTTATCCAGGAGTTGCATTGGGGACAGGTGATTACGCTGACGAGAGCAAAGATGGGGCACGCGAAAATTCAATCGCGGCTGGTCCGGCTTCTTCGCCCAAAGGTGGAGCATTTGGGAGTAGTTGAGTCCGAAGTCGCGTTTCGAGCCCTCCCGGAATACGATCTGCGCGGAGCCGATGTAGCGTTCGTCTCCCGGCAAAGATGGGATGCCACGCCTGACGATGACAACCTGCGCGGATCGCCCGAAATCGTCATTGAAATCCTCTCGCCTTCAAATACAAAAGCGGAAATGCGGGAGAAAGCCGCACTCTATCTGTCAACGGGAGCTAGGGAGTTTTGGATCGTCGATCCAAAACGAAAAACAGTCACGGTGGCGCGCGGCGAAGCGGAAGTGAGCGTATTCAGAACTGGCGACAAGTTGCCGCTACCGATGTTCCAGGGTGATCTGGACGTCGCTCGCATTTTTGAGTGAAGCGGCTCGCGCTCACTCGTGGCGAAGCGCGGTCACCGGATCGAGACGCGAAGCGATCCAAGCCGGACGCCAGGCGGCCAACAGCAACTCGGGAAGGGAGCGATTTCATCTATTCTCCAGGCGCTAATCTCGGCAAATCAACAGGCATCTATTCCGCCCCCTTGCCTTTGCGCTTCTGGACCGTGTGATAAGCTCTACCTGCCTCGCCAATCCCGGCTTAGGAGCAGCTATCATGAAGCCCAATGCCGCCAAGGTGGTCACAACCATATCAGGTTTGCCAGCCAATCCCTTCGGCCAAACCGGATCCCCTCAAATCGCAGTGCCGGCCGGACAGCATCTGGTCGTCGAAACGTTGAGCGTTCAGCTCGATGTGTCACCCTCAGGAGCAAACTCGCGGCATTCGTGACCTACACAAGCGGAGGCAACACTGTCACGCTCTTCGTGCCGTTAACGTACGCATACACCGATGCCGGAACCGGCTTCGACTTTTACGTCGGCATGCAGGCCGTCCGGTTGTACGCCGACCCCGGCACTGTTCTCACCGTGAGTGGCGCTGGTCCCGGCAACACGGGCACGCTGTTCATAACCGTGTCCGGGTACTTGGTCTAAAGAACCAGGCAATGCGAGAGCGAGGCGTTGTTGCCGACCGTGTCGCGGGTGAATAACGGGGAGCGGTGATTCTTAAGCAATGCCGACTTCCGGACAACTCCGGGAGGAGTTCTCTCGGCGTCAACCTCGGCAATCGACCGAAGCTGTCGTAGTGATTTCTGCAGAATTGAGAAATGAGTGGCCAACTTTCCCGTCACCGTTTTCCGGTAATCGCCGCCACGCGCATTGATCGAATCCATGTTTAAGGCTTTCGCAGTGCGATGTACAGCTCCTCGTAGAGAAATCCGGCATGCACCTTGGGCGCCAATTTATGTAGAAATCCACGGTAGGCCCTTGATCGAAGGTTCCTGACGAAATGTTCCGGTGAACGCCTGTTAAGGTACACTTGCATGGCGCTCACAACGGGTAGCTGTTCGGGGCGAGAGAAACTCAAGGCGAGCACGAGGTCGTGATAACTTACGCCACGGCCCCACCGTGCGAATCGAACCTTTGTATCCTCACTAATATTTATATGTTGACCGTCGAATGCTTGATTGTATCCTTTCCGCTCAGAGTAGCGGCTGTATGGTATCGCGATCTCGTCCGGCAACCAGAGGAAAAATGGTTCATGGCTGGTATGCGAATCGGTGTGCCAAAGACGATTACGCGACTCGACGATAACCAGATACTGACCGGGCCGCAATAGTTGCCATGTTTGCAGGAGAGAGTCGGAGCGTTCCTTCCAAGTCATGTGTTCCATGACGGCAAAAAAGATGACTGCCTCGAAGTTTTGACCGGATGCAACTCGTTCCAATTCGGTAGCGTTGGCGCAAACGAAAGAGGCTCGAAGATCGTGAAGTTGCAATCGGAAGCGCGCGACCTCCAGTGCAGGCTCGCTCACATCGATCCCGATTACATCAGCACCCTGTTCGGCAAGCGACACGGAAGAAGCACCGGTACCGCACCCCACTTCGAGAATCCGCGACCCACGAAGAGAAAGGAATGAGCTCAACCAGGGAATCACAAGGCTCCTGAATTCCTCGAGCCGATTGCTCAGGTGCTCGGCCATATCTTTTTCACCTTCGGGTGTTCCAAGGTAAGCATCCGGCGCTTCCCGATAATAGAAGGGATCACTGAAGTAGTGCTGCTTCAGAGCGGCGTAGAGCCTAGTCTGCTTATCTGTGGAGAGCCGGCGATGATGTGCACGCAAACCGCGACTAGCGATCCGAGATCGAAGGATTTCCTTCAGCCGCTGCTTGGGTGTTTTCCGGATCGGAATCGTATTGGCGACAATCCTGTTAGTGTCGTGCGCGGGAAATAGTAACGAATCTTCCAGGGAGCCCAAACGCCCGTTCTCCTGTCGGGTTGCATATGGCGGCAGCCAATTTCTCATTAAATTTGCCCTCGGCGCCGGCCAGATCCGCTGTGAAAACGATCTGCATTTTGTCCGATGCGCTACACTACATGTATCACGACTGCGTACAGGTCTAACCAACTAATGTACCAAGGGTACTAGATGGTACGGAGCGCTCGGTTCGCCCGTTCTCTTGGCGCCAATTTGGCAAATCCACCGACGATGTCGTACCGTGATCTCAACGAGATTGGAATGAGCGCGCTTCGTCCGCCAATTTCCCCTAACGTTATGGACACACGGCGCCAGGCTTCTTGTGGCCGGCCATGAAGTGCAGATACTCGATGATTAACTGGATGTCTTTCGCCGGCAGCGAATCAAAATTGGGCATCCTGGTTCCAGCTCGAACGCTGCCTGCATTCATAATGAATTGGCGCAGAAGGCGCGGATTCCAATATTCCGTTACGCCGCAAGGCGAATTCAGTTCTGGCCCGAATGTTCCTCCAACGCCATTGACTGCGTGGCATTTCAGGCAGTGCGTGACGAACAGCGCCTGACCGGGTTTCGATCCACCGGGATCCAAGCCCGCTAAGGCCTCGGATGACGAAACCAATTCGATGGCATCCATCTGATAGGGCCATGGATATTCGTCGGGGCCGCCTGGTGGCGACACCCAGACCAGGTAACTCGGCGCCGGAGTTGAGAAGGTTCCGCTCCCAGGCGCCGGCTGCCAGTCTGCACCTTGCGCAGCATTGGCATCACGAATCGCAATCAACCCCTTGGCTTGCACCGCGCGAGCCAGGGGCATGATCGGAAGATATCCGTCCTTACAGCGGAAGCGCACGTACACGTCAGTTTTTGCATGACCGCCCGAGTCTAAATCCTTTAACACGTCACGCAGCCAGAAACCCTGATATCGCTGCTTCCGTTTATAGACGGGATCATCCACCTCAACGGAAGCAAGCGGATGCTGTTTGCGCAGGTGCGCGATCGATTCTTCATTGATCGGGAAGACTGCCAGCGGCGCTCCTGGCAGGGCAGCACACCACCCCACCATCGGCAGACAGATCATAGCGATCCGGACGAGTTTCGCCAAAATCCTATTTCTCGCTTGGGCTATCGTCCGCCTTAAGATCACCGAGCGCATACTGAATCCCCGCCAGCATGTGCTCCACGAACGGCCGCGAGAAATACACGTTCTCCTCGTGGCCGTGCGCTTCGTAGAATACACGGCCATTGCCGACGCGCTGGATATAACTTAATGCGTAATCACCATCGGTGCGACGTGTAGCGGCAGGCTCCTTGGCTTTATCTTCCTCACTCATTTTCTTGTAGTTGATGCTGGTCAACACGTGAACACGCTTGCGGCTGAACGAATCCTGCGCGAAGGTGTACGTCTCGTCTACAATCACGTAGCCGCCAGCCGGAAACATGGAAGTCAGCGGGCTGTTTGGATCGTCGATCTTGACGGTAATCAGAGTCGGATAGCTCCAGTGAAATTTGAAAAAGCCGCCGATCATTCTATTAAATTCCGGCCACGTGCCCGTCTCAGCCGTGGGGGCCGCCCCCGGCGAAGTGGGGCGCCCGCTTGTGTGGTACGAATCGGTTGCGGCGTGAATGCCAGCCAGGCCCTTGCCCCCTTTGACGAAGTCGAGAAGCGCTTGCCGGCGCTCCTGGGTGGCCGTTCTATCGTTCGGGTCATCCAAAAACTGTCCCGTGGTGCTATCCAGAAAGATGGCATCATATTGCTTCAGATTTTCAGCATTGATCGCCGCGGGGTCGTACGTGATGGTCGTCATCCACGCGCCGGTCTTGTCTCCCAGATACTCAACCATCTTCGCCGCCAGCGGAATAGACGTATGAACCCAGCCATTGGCCCTGCACAATACGAGCACATGACGAAGGGTTTGAGGTGACGCCAGCGGCTTGTCGGGCAATGCCGCCATCATCGCCGAGATATCAGAAGGATTCGCAAATTGTTTTTGCGGGCAGCCATGACTGAATCCCCCGCTAAATCCTTCCGCCGGGCAAGGCTTTGCCGGTTGCGTCGTCTGCGCCGGCAGAGTACCGCACAGCAACACAACACCACCGCATGCGGCGAGGATGAACTTCTTCATGATGATTAAAAACTCCGTTTCTAGAAAACTATCTCGAATTCTGCTGTCGAGTGCAAATGTCAGTGTAGGCTTTCGAGTAGCCAGACTGCTCTTGAGTTCGCAGGCGATAGAGTCGCAATTCAGCAGCTTCTTTACGAGATTCAAGGGCGGCCTTCAAAAGCGATCGGCGATTCATGATTGATGTCTGAGAACTTGAATCATCGTCCTCGCTATTTACCAGACACGGCCAACACCGCGCAGCGTTATTCAGACAATGCCAGGGAACCAGCGTACGGGATTGTCATAGAAGATCTTGCGGAGCAGCTTTTCAGGCAGCCCTAGTCCCTGCGTTGGGTGGCCGTGATAGCTCATGTCGCTGCTTTGCGCAAAAAAATTCCAATCCCGCTCGTGCGCTGTTTGGACCGATTGCCATGCCTGCTGCTCGGTCTGGGTGCGCCAGACAAAATCGGTGCCGTACGTGATCCGGTCTTGATAACGGTTCAAGAACTCACGCACTGCCTTGTGATCTCCGGCGGCAAGATATCTTACGCGCGCAGCCATATCCACCGCAAAGTTCGGGTACTTGTCCAACCGCTTGCCCAACGCCGGCAGATCGCTTTCATTGCTGCCGAGATGGCATCCGACAACTCGCAGCTTCGGATATTTCGCAATCACGCGATCGCGCGCGGCCAGGATCTCTTCTTTCGCGGGCGCTCCTTTGCGGCCGTATTGATACCACTCCGGATGCTTGCTGTAATATCCCACCTCGGGGTTGGTCGAATCGAGCGGCAGCCATGCCCCGTCGGGCTCGGCGAGATGCGCGACGAGAGTCTTGCCCTGCTTCTGAATCGCTTCGTAGATGGGAAACAGCGCAGGATTATCGGGCATCAGGTATGCGCCCGATTTCGCTCTAATTCCCATGCCGATGTTCTTCCAGATTTTCACTGCGATGGCGCCTTGATTAAACCAGCCCTTCAGACCAGCGATGGTGGTCTCGGCGAAATCGGGCCGTTCGAATGGACGTGCATCGAACGAGGCAGCCCAGGACACCAGCCCATTGCTCTCCCGGTGCAGTTTTGCGGCGCCAAGCAATTGTTCATCCAGGTCGGACGGCTCATCGCCGGTTGCCCTTGAAACGCAAATCGTCAGTGCTCTCCATCGCGTCTGCCGGAAGCCGGCTAAAATCTCGGGCGCGCTTCGGTTCAAGTGAATGTGGGTATCGATGCGCTCGAACGGCGGATGGGCTGCTTCTCCCACCAGGAAAGGAGAAGCCGCCAACCCCGCAAGTAATTCACGTCTGGTCATTGCGATTTTCATAGTCTTAGAACGATAGCTTCAGCCCGAATCGGAATTGGCGCTGATCCATGTTCGCGCTCGTGATGCTGAGGAAATTTCCCGAAGAAACGTTTGCGCTCGGCGCGAGGAAATGCGGAGTGTTCGATACGTTATCCGATTCGGCGCGGAACTGCAGGTTAAATCGCTCATTGATGGGAAACGTTCGAAACACACTGACGTTGGCGTTGTAGGTTGCAGGAGCGCGTAGAGTATTGCGGCCCGACGTGCCGAACCGGACGGCCGTTACCGGCGCATAGGCCTTTGGATCATAGTATGGGTGACCGGCTCCAATTCCGCCCAACTTCGCAACCGTAGGCAGAATCTGATCGGCAGTCTGGCTATTGCTTGGAGCATTCAGCGAAGCGCCCGAAGCCGTCACCGTGAAAGGAAGGCCGGAGTAAGCGCTGAGTGTGCCGTTGACTTGCCATCCACCCAGGACATGGCTTGCCAGCCCATTCTGGAAATAGGTCTTGCCCTTCCCGAACGGCAGATCATACAATCCGCCAATCTGGAAATTGTTCGGAATGTCGAAGCCCGAGACGGCTCTGTTTCGAGCGATTTCCGGAGCGTAGTTAAAGAGTAAGCCAACGCGCCCGTCGTCATCTGCCATGTCAATCGACTTCGACCGCGTGTAAGCTCCCTTAATCATCAAACCGTTGGAGAAGCGGCGATTGATGCCGATCTGGAGCGAAGTGTAATGCGAACTCAACCAACCGTCTTCAAACAGGGTCGAAACCTTGCGTCCGAGCGTCGCGTTCAGAGGAAGTCCAGCAGTTCCGCTACCTGGATACCCGGCGTTCATTTCATGATCGACAAACTGATGCGTCGTGGCGGTGCCGACAAATGCGGCGCTCACCACAAATTTACTGGGAAGCTGCCGCTCGACTGTGAAGTTATACGACTGGATGTAGCCACGGTGCAGTAAGCCGGGGAACGGGCTACGGCTAATTACGGTCGACGTCGGGACCGGAGCGATGCCGGTCGAAAGATCAGGCACGATAACCGGAGGAATGCCCGCTGAAATGGATGCATACGGAGTGTAGCTGTTTGGCCCGGTGAAACTCTGCGGAATCGTCAGAGGATAGGGGTCGCGGAAGACACGCGACATCGGCAATGGATCGTAGCTGATGCCGTAACCCATACGAACTACTGTGGATTCGTTGATCCGGTAGGCGAGGCCCACGCGCGGCGCAAACATCTTATGGCTGACCGTCACCCCGGCATTCTCGTCGTTGTCGCCGACACCGCCAATAATGATATTACCGGTCGCCAGGTCGAAACGGCCCAGACCCGAGTTGGTGCGCCGAACGAGTGGATACAGTTCGTATCTCAATCCAAGGTCGAGCGTGAGTTTTCGAGTAACCTGCCAGCGATCCCTGCCATACCAGCCAAACTGCCATTCGCGGCCCGTCAGATATTGATTCTGCAACGTTTTGCCGACCGATTGATCGAGGCCTAGCAAAAACGCGGCATACGCATTGAATTGATTCGGCGATTTGCCGCCATTCAGGCCGGTGACCGCACCATCAAATGTGAACAATCCACGCGGGCCGAAATTTCCGGCTTCCGGCTGCCATTGATTGAGTTGAAAGCGAATCATATCGAACCCAAACCGGAATTCATGAGCGCCATGAGTCCACGTCAGGTTGTGGCTGTTTGTCCAGGTTTGATCGTTGCGCCAGAAGGGACTATAGTTCGCCGTTTGGCCCAGGCTGCTAAAGCCCGTAATGTTGAAAATCGGGAATCCGCTTTGCCGGATGTCCGGGCCGTTCGTACCGGGAATACCGAGCTCCAGTCCGACGTTCGTGCCAAAAAAGCTATCCGTGCCGTGCTGGCCCATGCGGCTGAATCCGAGTACTTCATCGAAGAGCAGATTGGGTGTGATGATCCAACTGTGACCAAGCGTCGCTAACTGCGTCAGTGTGGGCGCCGTCTCCGCGCCATTTCCGTTGCAAAGTCCCGTGCCGCCTGCCGCGCCCAAGCTGAAGGGACAATCCACCAGCGCCTTCATGACGCTGTACTTGCCGAATATGTGATGGCTCAGTGTGCGGTTCCAATCGATCTTCGCATCGATGTTGTCACGATCCAAAGCTTGCGTGCCGGAGCTGAAATAATTGGAGGTCGTTCCTGGCTGATTCGGCATAGGAATCAGACTTTGAAGCTTCGCAGCAATCGGGTTGATTCTGGACGCAGGTATGATGTTGTTCTGCCCGGACGATTGAATCAGCGCCCGGCCCTTTCCGGTTGAGTCCCCGGTGAGTGGATCATAGATGGACGTTCCATAGCTGCTGAAGTCTCCCAGGCGCTGTGCGGCCGTGGGAACCGTAGCCAACGTGGAATAGTTTGTCCGTTCCCGCGTGCCCTCCCAACTTCCGAAGAAGAAGAGCTTGTTCTTGACGATAGGTCCGCCCAGGGTGCCGCCATCGATATTGTGCAGGCTGAAAGGCTTGCCCTTACCGTAGTAAAAGAAATTGCGTGCTTCGAGCATGCTGTTGTCCCAGTACGCGAATGCAACGCCATGGAACTCGTTCGTTCCCGACTTCGTCGTGATAGTCACCGCCGCGCCGCCCGCCATGCCTTGTTCAGCGTCGAAGCTGCTGGTGGTGACGTTGACGGTTTCGATGGTCTCCTCCGGCGGAACATACAGCGTCGCGTGAGGAAGCCACACGAAGACATCCGCTGCTCCATCGACACGCGTATTGTTGTTATTCCGATTGGTTCCGTTCACGTTTGTGCTGAGCGGGCGCTGCGGAGTATCGGTAATGGAGTTCGTAAAGACCGCGGGCGTCGCGCCTGGCACCAGATTGAAAAGACTTTGAAAATTCCGATAATTGGGCAGCGGCAGATTCGCCAACTCGTGCGGGCTAAGCTCCGTATGAGTATCGGACTTATCGGTCTGCAATGCCATAGCGGCTCCGGTTACCGTGACGTTCTGAGCCTGAGAGCCCACTTGCATCTGCACGTCGACGCGGGTGACGGTGTTTATAGTGGCTGTCACGCCGGTCGTCGTTACCGCGCTGAATCCTGTGGCCGTTACATGGATTTCGTAAACGCCCGGTAAAACGTTGCCGATCGTAAAGCGTCCGGCAGCATCTGTGGTGACTTCGCGGGTTTCGCCGGTTTGCGGGTTAACGGCTTTGACGTCAGCCTTGGGGATTACCGCACCGCTTTGGTCAGTCACGGTTCCCACTATCGAGCCATAAAGAACCTGGGCGCTCGCCACTGGTGAACCCAGCGTAAGCACCATGAAAAGCATAAACGAAAAGACAGCAATCAATCGCCGCACCATATCTCCCCTCACTCTCCAAATCGGGTTTGCCGTCTGCGGTAAACCCTTTCTCGCCGATTACACTCGAACCTGGTCCTTCCGGATCGTCCGTTTTAGCTACCTCACGAGAGATTCTTCAGACTCGCTTCGATCAACTCTCTCGTGGGTTCATACGCATCGCCGCCACCGCTCCACTCCATTGAGAAATAGCCGCGGTAGCCGGCCTTCTTGGCAATTGCGAAAATCTGGTCTACATCGACGCGCAAAGTCTTGCCTCCGTGATGCTCGACGTTCTTCACGTGACTGATATTGAACGCGTGCGCAAACAGTGCCCGTAGAGCGCGATTGTCGTATTCCTGGTCGTCCTGAATTTGCATGGAATTACAGAAATCGGGCAGTGCGCGCAGAAACGGCGTATTGACCGTTTCGATCACTTTGACGACTCGAAAAGGGTCCTCGCTCGCTGGATTGTCGTTTTCGAGGTTGATCACGATGTTCTTCCGGGCGCCGTACTCCGCGAGACGCTTCAACGTCTGTACCGCGCAATCGATATCGCCGGGCGCTTGCGGTCGTGGCAAATGCACTCGAATACTCGGCGACTCCAGGATCACGGCGGCGTCCACCCACTGGTGATAGGCCTCCAGACCGGTGGCCTGATCCTCGGGCGTTGCGCTGCAAATCCGTACTCGTGCATCGGCCGTAATGTTTACGACACGAAGTCCAGTCTGTTTGAAGGACCGGGCAAGGTCGTGTACGTAATCCGGCTCCAGCGATTCGAAATGGCGGCCCCAAGGCTCAATGCCGGGCACGTGGAGCTTGCTGGCAATATACTCGCCGAACTGCGGCAGCGTCATGCCGCTCTCGGCAGTGCCTTTGTCGCGGCTACGCGGTGAAACGATCTGAGCACGAAACGGATAGGAAGAAACCGCGAGTCTCTGCCGAGGATCGGTGGGGAAATTGACCGCAGGGTTCGCACCCCGCAACGAGGTGGCCGCCGCTACCGCGAGCGATAGCCCCAGGAACTCACGCCGTCCGATGATCAATTCCATGTCGTTCTCCTCTATTGCGGCAACGTGAACGCGAACAGACTGTCATGTGCGGCGAGCAGCACGTACTGACGGCCGTCTAATTCATATGTGATCGGAGCGTTGTCCATGGCCCCGCCGAGATTCGTGTGCCAAAGCGTTCGGCCCTCTGCGGGATCTAATGCCAGCGCATTGCCGGAGTTGTCACCGGTGAACAGCAGGTTCCCCGCTGTGCTCAGCACTCCCATGTAAGCGCTGCCCTGCCCGATCTCGTGCGTCCAGCGGATCTTGCCGGTTTTGTAATCAATCGCTTCTATGAACTCCCGCGCCCACAGCTTGTCGTCACGGCCGCCCCATCCTTCGGGCTTCGCGTCTGTGTCGGTCAGAAAGAAAAGGCTATACCCCTGCTCCGCATGAAGATAAAACAAACCGGTCTCGGGATCGAACGACGGAGTCTGCCAGTTGGTTCCACCATGAGCACTGGGACTAAGAAGCCGCCCATCGGTCGCCGGGTCTTTCGCGGTGTCGCGAATGGGCTTGCCTTTCGCATTCGCTCCCTTCGACCAATTGATGTTCACGTAAGGCACGCTTAGCAAGTTCTCACCGTTGGTGCGATCCAGCACGAAGAAGTATCCGTTGCGGCTGGCCTGCGCAAGCAGTTTCCTACGCTTGCCTTGGAATTCGGCATCGAACAGTACGGGTATCTGCACGGCATCCCAGTCATGCGTGTCGTGCGGCGAGGCCTGAAAATACCAAACCATCTTTCCTGTGTCAGGATTCAGCGCCACAATCGAGCACGTCCACAGATCATCGCCCTTGCGACCTTGCCCCGCCATTACTGGATTCGGATTGCCGGTCGCCCAGTACAGCAGGTTCAATTCGGGGTCGTAAGTACCCGGCATCCAGGTCATTCCACCGCCGTGCTGCATGGCTTCGGCATTAGGCCATGTCTCCGAACCCGGCTCACCGGGCCGCGGCTCCGAATTCCAGCGCCACTGCACATCGCCCGTTTCCGGGTCCCGCGATTCTAAAAAGCCGGGGACGTCCATGGAATCGCCGCTGACGCCGATCAGCACGTGGTTGCGAATGACGATCGGAGCCGTAGTCGAAAAGTATTCGAGCTTCAGATCGGCGATTTGCTTATTCCAGCGCTCTTTTCCATCCCGGATATTCAACGAAACGAGGTGATTATCGGGCGTCTCGAAGAACAGCCAGTTGCCGTAGATGCCCACACCGCGATTTCCGATATGGTCGCCCCCGGACGACTTCCAGACGTAGTGCCACAGCTCGCGGCCCGTACGCGCGTCAATCGCCCAAACGTTATCGGGAGTCGTGAAATAGAGCACTCCATTGACTTCCAGCGGCGTCGATTTGATAGAGGTTGAGTTCGCCCGATAGACCCAGGCCAGCGACAACGACCGTACGTTCGAAGCATTGATCTGAGATAAGGTGCTGTAGCGCCTTCCCGAATAATCGCCGTGGAACGACGGCCACGTATCTGTGGGTGGTTGCAACAATTTGGCAGGATCGAGCCCCTGGCCGCAGAGGAGAAGCGGCGCCGCTGTCAACACGAGCGCAAGCAGCCATGACCTGCGCTTCATTTCAACGTCTCCAAATACGCCAGCACGTTATGCATCTCGGTGTCGGTGTAAATTTGCAACAGTTTGGCATGGACTGCCAGCGGATCGTGTATCTCGAC
>JAICLJ010000029.1 GCA_025927575.1 Bryobacteraceae bacterium
GAACCCGCTGATGATGCCGATCAGCGGCCAGTACGGCACTCCCAAGAAGAAGAAAACTATCGCGCTCACAATGCTGAGCAGGATTCCCAACACTACGTTGCCCAGAATGAAGGCGCGCGTGGATTCCGCGACATCTTCCCAGCTTTTCCCGACGGAATATCGCTGCTCGCCCCGAAATAGCTGTGTTATGCGCCTTGCGAAGTGGTCGCTCCAGCTCAACATGAAATAGACGAGGAACGGCACAAACGAAGCCATCAGCATGGCGCGAAAATAACGTGACGCGTAACTATAGACGATGGCGATTGCCGGCCGGGGTTCGGTCTTGATGTGTACTTCCTGAACTTGTGGCGGCTGGGCTGGCGTCACTGGTACTGCCGCCCGGCGCCGGCGCGCTTTTGCGGCTTCCTGGGGTTTCTGCTGGATCTCCTGCTGCTGCTCGCGAAGCCGTTTCGGGACAATCGCATCTAACGCGCTGTTCTCCATTGCATCTAGCTTGGCGCTGGTTTTGTCTACAAGTTCGCTAACGCGAGATGTGTAGGTGGGTAGGTCCTGGCTTAACTTCGAAACCTGGGCCCAGATTACGACGCCGACGAGATATAACGCCGCGAGCGCAATTACGACGACGACGCCCGTTGCCGCCGGGCGGGGCAGCCGCAAACGCATCACCAACCGCACGGCGGGGTCGAGCAAGAAGGCGCACATCGCAGAAAGGATGACCGTAACGAAGAATGGCCGGCCGTAGTACAACAGCGCAACCACGACAGCCGTCGATACCACGCCGGTGCCGATATTGATAATTCTCTGGCTAGGCAGAGGTGGAGTAAGGAGAGCCACAGTATTCCGCTACATTCCAGGTCAGTACTTCCCGCTTGAACGACCCCTATAATTTAGATTGCCAGATTCCGCACAAAGCGCACGCTTCGGCCGCATCTTAGCCCTCGATGTCGGCAAAAAGCGCATCGGGCTAGCGATCAGCGACGCACTTGGGATAACTGCCCAAGGACTGCCGACGTTTGCCCGTACGCGGATTCGCGAAGACTTGAGCCGGTTAATCGAATTGATGCGCGATCGCGAAGTCACGTTGCTTCTTATCGGTAAGCCACTGCATATGAGCGGCCAAAACAGCCGCCAAGGTGAATATACGGTCGAATTCGGCGAACGCCTGCGCCGAAAAAGCGGTCTTCCGGTCGTCTATTGGGATGAGAGGCTGACGACGGTGGAAGCGGAACGTGTGCTGCGCGCGGGTGGCGCTACCCTCGAGCAACGCAAGAAGGCAGTGGACCGGTTGGCCGCGGTTCTGTTGCTCGAAAGCTATCTCGACTCCATCAGCCAGCCGCCAGGAGGCGAATTTGAGTAATCGAGGATGTTCGCGGTGGTTCTTCGGCGGCTTGATTATCCTTCTGGTTATCGCCGGAATCCTCGGATTAGCCACCTGGGAATTCCTTGTGCCTTACCAGGGAAATCCCGGCGGCGTTTTTGTCGAGCTGGAACGGGGCACGACCACCAAACAGCTTGCCGATCGTCTGCAGGACGAAGGAGTGATCCGCTCCCGCTACGCCTTCCTGATCTGGCGCGCGTTGCATCCCAAAACGACACTTCAGGCCGGCGAGTACTTTTTTGATAAGCCGCTCACGCCGGGCGATGTCTTCGAAAAAATTCACCGGGGCCAAATTTACTTTGAGGAACTGGCGATCCCCGAGGGCAGCAACATGTACGATATCTCGGCGTTGCTGAAAAATCTGCATTCTGTTAAGCCGGAGGATTTCCTAAAGGCCGCCACCGACCCGCAAACGATTCGCGATCTCGATCCGGCCGCGCCCACGCTGGAAGGCTATCTGTTTCCATCCACGTATCGCGTTACTCGAAAAACAACAGCCGTCGAGCTTTGCCGGTTGATGACTGCGGAATTCCGCCGCCAGTGGCGCAGCCTGACCGAGGGCCGGAGCGGCACGGATGTCCACAGGGTAGTGACCATGGCCTCCATGGTGGAAAAGGAAACGGCAATTCCCGACGAGCGGCCGTTGATCGCCGCCGTCTTTGAGAACCGGCTGCACCAGAACATGCCTCTCCAGTGCGATCCCACGGTTGTTTACGCCTCGCTGCGCCAGAATCGGTACCGCGGCACGATCTACAAATCCGACCTGACCAGCACGGACCCGTACAACACGTACACCCACACCGGGATGCCTCCTGGCCCCGTGTCGAACCCGGGGATTGCGTCTCTCAAAGCGGCCCTCGATCCCGCCAAGGCCGATTACCTCTATTTCGTGGCGCGGCCCGGAAGCTCCGGCCATCACACGTTCTCGTCAACGCTCAAGGAACATGATCTGGCCGTGAAGGCGTACCGGGCAGGGCATTGAAGGCAAGGCAGGAGACAGGAGACAGGAGACAGAAGACGGGAGACAGAAGGCAGGATAGGGGACGGATTAATCGTGAATTTCGGGAGAATTCAGCCCCATTCGGGATATGATGGTGCTAGTTCGGCGGAAGCAGTATTTAAGCGGCGCGGTTCGCGCTATGTATAACGCGTACTTCGGTTTTCACGAGAATCCATTTAATCTGAGCCCCGATCCGGCGTTTCTATACCGGAGCCCTCAGCATGAGGAGGCGTTGGCCAACCTCATTTACGGGGTGAGGAGCCGCAAGGGGTTTATCGCTCTCACGGGCGAGGTTGGCACCGGCAAGACCACGATGCTCGAATGCCTGCGCGACTATCTTGATCTGCAGCAATTCGAATTCGCGTTCGTTTTCAATTCCCGGTTGACACCCGATCAGTTTTTCGAAATGATCGCTTACGACTTCGATCTGCAGTGCGATCGCAAATCGAAGACGGATGTGTTGTTCGCCCTGAATGCGCTGTTGATCGAACAGGCGGAGCGGGGCAGGACCGCTGTCCTGATTGTCGACGAGGCGCATAATCTCGAATGGGATGTCCTCGAAGAGATTCGCTTGCTGGGCAACCTGGAAAACCGGCAGGGGAAGCTTCTGCAGATTATCCTCTCCGGGCAGCCGGAACTGGATCGCAAACTCGACACCGCCAATTTGCGCCAACTGAAGCAACGGATTGTGCTGCGCTGTACGTTGAACCCACTAAGCCGCGAGGAAACGCACGAATATATCGAGGCGCGGCTTACTCGGGCGGGCATGGCGGACCAGACGCTCTTTTCGCCCGATATGATCGATGCTATTTACACGCGCGCCGCAGGCATTCCGCGTATCGTCAATGCGCTTTGCGATAACCTGCTCGTGACGGCGTTCGCGATGGAACAGCGCGCTACCACTATCGAAATGCTGGATGAGATTTGTAGCGATATGCGGTTGGATTGGCCTCGCGGAGGACGCGAGCGGCGCGCGCGGTCCCGCTTTGAGACAGCGCTGGAACAGGAACCGCTGTCGCGCACTTCTTGCGGCGACTGAAGCGCTAAAACCCAAGCGCTCAACTGTGGGGTACACTCATAATCAGCCTTGAAGACCCCGGCGAGCGGTCTTTCCGAAATATCCTCACCAGGAGAACCCTTTCAATGTCTGAACATGTCGACCGGCGCAAATTTTTGAAGCAGGCGAGCACCGTGAGCGCAGGACTTGCGATGGCGGGGCGGGCCTTCGGATCGCCAAAGAAACTGAATCCCAGCCGCGTCATTGGAGCGAACGACCGGATTAACGTTGGCCTGGTCGGTTGCGGCGGCCGTGGGACGTCCGACGGGAAGTCGTTCGCGAAGTATGCCAGGGAGAACAACAACGCGTGCCAGATCGTGGGGGTCTGCGACGTCTACACGAAACGGCGCCGGATCAATGCTGAGAACCACCAATGCAAAGATTACGCCGATTACCGTGAATTGATTGCCCGGCCCGACGTGGATGCGGTGATTGTGGCGACTCCGGACCACTGGCACGCCACGATTGCGTTAGAGGCGCTCGACAATGGCAAGGATGTCTATCTCGAGAAGCCGATGTGCCATACGTTGGACGAAGCGAAGAAGCTGATAGACACCGCGCGCGAATCGAAGCGTATCGTACAGGTGGGGTCGCAGACGACTTCGGCGGATCAATGGTGGAAAGCAAAGAAGGCGATCGCCGACGGCATGATCGGCAAGATGATCATGAGCCAGGGCTCGTATCACCGCAACTCGATTGAAGGGGAGTGGAACTGGCCCATCGAGCCGAACGCCGGTCCGAACGGTAAAGGCGACGATTATATTGACTGGAGGGCCTGGCTGGGACCCGCTCCTAAACGGCCCTGGGACCCGGACCGCTTCTTCCGGTTCCGCAAATATTGGGACTATTCCGGCGGCATCGCGACGGACCTTTTCTTCCACGTGGTCGCTCCGCTCAACATTTGTTGGGATAAGCCTCAGTTTCCGACGCGCGTGGTAGCGTCCGGCGGCATCTACGCCTTTCACGATCGCGAAGTGCCCGACACGTTCCATTTGCTTGCGGAATACCCGGAGGGACACTCGCTGGTATTGAGCTCGTCGATGGCGAACTCGCAGCACATTCCTGGCCTCATCCGTGGCCACGAAGGCACTCTCGTCATGGTCGAGCACGGCATGTTCGAGCGCTACAGCCCGTACCTGACCGTAAAGCCTGAGATCGTGCGCCTTTCCGACAGCGACGAGAAGGGCCCGTTCCCCGACTATAAGTATGGAAAAGAAGAGGTCCGCATCCCGGTGGAGCAAAGCGACATGATGATGGCCCATGTCGGCAACTTCCTGCACTGTATGCGCACGCGTGAAAAGTCGCATCTCGATGTCGAGACCGCTGCTCATGCGCAGGTGCTGATCAGTCTTGCGGTCGATTCCTATCGCGACAACAAGGTGAAGTATTGGGACGCCGAGAATTGGCGTTCGCAGGACCACCCGATTAGCCCGTAATTCCCGGTTCTTGTAGGGGCGCGGCACGCCGCGCTCGCTCCAGCAGAAGATACATCCCCTGCTGTTCTTTCGTCCGGAAGCCAAGCCGTTCATACAATCGGCGCGCCAGGTTGTATTCCTCGACGTGAATGGTCACAGGGACGCCCGCCCGGTCCGCGTCTGCCAGGAGAGAGCGCAACAGCGACGTTCCGGCTCCGCGATTTCGATAAGGCGGCAAAAGAGCGATATCCATGACCCGCCATTCTCCCGCGCCGCGATGGACATATAGCTTGCCCGCGGCTTCACCGTTCACTTCGATGATGTTGAATGAGGCGCCTTCGTAATGACGCTGGTAGTGAATTGCCTGAAGTTCGAACTGGCTCCGCAGAAACTGGCGGCTCTGTTCGGCGTTGAAACCGAAGGCGGCGGTTTCTTCTTCGCGCGTGCTGGAGTACAGCTCGAACAAGAAGGCGTCGTCCGCCGATGTCTGAGGCCGCAAGATCGGCGCTGGCATTTGCTCCGGGGACACTAGCCGAACACAGCCTCGTAATAAGACCCGTACTCTTCGGACGATTTCCTGCGCGGCGGCATCACGCGCGTCAGAAACACCTGCTCGCTTGCGAAGTCCGGATGCTGCAACAGGCAGAGCCCTTGTAGAAACGGGATGTCTCCCGGCGCGGCGAACAGCAGGGAGAACGGCTGGCGCTCGTTGGCATCCGGCCGTTTGGGTCCGCGAACATCAAGCAAGGTCAAATTCAATTCGAGGCCGCGAAGGGCGCGTTCGTCCGCGGTTATGAATCGGAAGCACTCGCCGATCCGCGAAGCAAATGTGTCAGGCGTGTATTCGGCAATCGTCAGAGGCACGGCTCTCAGTGTAGGAAGCCGTTTCCAAAGGTGTCAATCGAAAATTGCGCTGAATGGAATGGTTACATCGGTTCCGTCAACTGTTACCGCATTCCCGGCCGCTTCTTCGAGACCGCCGCTGCGATAAATCCAAATGCGCTTTTCGCGCGGGTCGACAACCCACACAGCGGGAACGCCGAATTCCAGATAGTCGCGAATCCGTTCGTTCATCTTCGAAATCGTATCGCCTTTCGAGAGGATCTCGATGCAGAGAAGCGGCGGGTGGGTGAGGACTTGCTCGTTGGGTTTGCTCGGTGTGACTACAAGATCGGGGATTCGATAGCGAGTTGCTTGCACCTGTACGCGCAGCTCTGGTATTGCAATTAGGCCACTTTCCCTGAACTGGTTAGAAAAATATGCGATCAGTCTGCCCTGAATCCAGGCGTGATCCAATTCCCCCGCGTTCCGCTCCTCCAGTATTCCGTCAACGTAATCGCAGTCCGGCCGGAACGTGGTCGCGAGATATTCTTCCACGGAAAGTTGCGTGCCTGCCGCCATGGCCACAGTATGCCATGGTGGCGCGCGGGGCGGTCTTAAGTACGCCTGTTCGTAACTACGAGTACGTATTTTGAAAGGACCACTCCCTTGCGGTCGTGGCTCGGAACGGAGCCGGGCGCCCGAGCAAGCGATTTTGAGAAGCTCTTGCCTAAATGAGCGTTCTCTATTGCTGTTTTACTGCCAGCCGGATGCCGAGTTCCCGCAACTGACGATCGGGGACCGGGGATGGCGCTTCGCACATCAGATCCGTTCCCTTGGCCGTTTTCGGGAAGGGAATCACTTCGCGGATGGAACTCTCGCCGGCCAGCAGCATCACGAGCCGGTCCAGGCCAAGGGCGATTCCGCCGTGCGGCGGGGCGCCGTATTCAAGCGCTTCCAGCAGGAATCCGAAGCGGCGCTTGGCTTCCTCTTCGCTGAAGCCGAGAGCCGCGAAGACCTTTGTCTGCACGTCCCGTCGATGGATACGGATGGAGCCGGAACCAAGCTCCACGCCGTTCAAAACGAGGTCGTACGATTTCGCATGGCAGTGTGCCGGGTCGGTTTCGAGTTTGTCGAGATCGTGGTCATGAACCGATGTGAACGGATGATGCGCGGCAACCCAGCGATTGTCCTCACCGTTCCATTCAAACATCGGGAAATCGACGACCCACAGGAACTTCAGGACCGCTGGATCGAGCAGTTTGTGGCGGTCGTTATATTTCTGCGCAATTTGCAGCCGCAGTTGCCCACAAGCGAGCAACGCTGTGCGCGCAGGCAGAGCGCCCTCCACGGCACCGCCCCAGCCTGCCAGCATCAGCAGATCGCCTTCCGTGGGTTTCACCCGCTCGCGTACCTTTGCCATCGCCTCGGCAAAGTCGCGATCCAGCCGTTTCAGATCGTCATAGACGCGCAGGCCGCGCTCCTGCCCGAACGCCTTCAGCTCATCGCGTTCTTTACGGCTGAGTTGCCCGACTTTCGGAATGTGAATGGCGACGAGCGGCAATCCCTGGGGTGTGAGTCCCGAGCCAGGGAATAGATCCTCAACACAGTGAAAGGGCGGGATACGCAGATCGGGCTTGTCGCTGCCGTAGGATCGCATCGCCTCTTCGAACGTGATTCGCGGGATGGCTTTGTCGATTGTGTGCCCCGCCGCTTCGGAAACCCGGAATATCAGCGGCTCGATCACCTCGAAAATCTGTTCCTCCTGTGGGAACGACATCTCGAGATCGATCTGCGTGAATTCGGGCTGGCGATCGGCGCGCAGATCTTCGTCGCGGAAGCAGCGAACGATCTGGAAATATCGCTCGTACCCGCTCACCATCAGCAGTTGTTTGAAGATTTGTGGAGACTGGGGCAGGGCATAGAAATTGCCCGGCTGCACGCGGCTTGGCACCAGATAATCGCGGGCGCCTTCCGGCGTCGAGCGCGTCATAAAGGGCGTTTCAATTTCCAGGAAGCCCTGTTCGTACAACGCCTGGCGCACGGCAAAGGCGATCTTCGCGCGCATGATGATGTTGCGCTGCATGTGCGGCCGGCGCAGATCCACGTAGCGATACTTCAGGCGAACGTCTTCCTTTACGTCAACACTTTCTTCCAGAGGAAACGGCGGCGTCCGCGATTCATTCAGAATCCAAATCTTGTCGACGGCGATCTCGACCTCGCCGGTCGCAATTGTCGGATTTACTGTATCGGCGCTGCGTAGCTTCACTGTGCCCTGCGCCGCGATGACGAACTCCGAACTGAGTTCCTGCGCCCGCTGGTGCGCGTCGCCGTTCTCGCTCTCATTGAAAACAAGCTGAGTTACCCCGTCGCGATCGCGGAGATGAATAAAAATGACTCCCCCTAAATCGCGCCGCCGGTGCACCCATCCCATGAGCAGAGCCGTTTGGCCCGCGTCCGGGGCCCGGAGCGCGCCGCAACTGTGCGTGCGGCGCAGATCGCCCAAAAAATCCAGTTTTACTTCAGCCATTATTCTTTTCTTGTTGTTTGTGAAGGCCCGGGTCTGCTCGACCCGGATTTGGAACGGCCAGCGGTCACTGCTAGCTCCGGTTCCCTGCCGGACTTAACTGATGCATCAGTTCCTGGTGGCTCAGCACAACCTGCTCACCAGACGCCATATCCTTCAGAGCATAAGATTTCGACACGATCTCGTTGTCACCCACGATGAGCGTGTAGCGGGCGCGCAGTTTATTAGCAAGCTCCATCATCCGCTTCAGCTTGTGGTCGACGCCGACCTCGACGGAAACCCCGAGTTTACGGATCTCGCCGGCCAGCACGCCGCAGTGTCGTAGGGCAGCATCGCCCATCGGCGCGATATACAGGTCGAGCGTGGACTCCTCAACGGATTGCTTCTCTTCCACCGTCATTACCAGGCGGTCTTCTCCAATCGAAAAGCCGATACCCGGCGCGGGTGTTTTCGATCCGAGGCTTTCGGCGAGCCCGTCATAGCGGCCGCCGCCCAGAATTGAATTTTGGGCGCCCAATGCGCCGTGCGTGATTTCGAACGTTGTCCGGGTATAGTAATCGAGCCCGCGGACCAACCTAGGCTTAATCTCGAACTGAATCTGCCGCTCTTCCAGATATTCCCGTACACGTCGAAAATGATGGCGGCAGGGTTCGTCGAGGTAATCGAGAATCGAGGGAAGCGAGTCGATGACCGGCTGATCTTCCGGCACTTTACAGTCGAGAACGCGAAGCGGATTCACTTCGGCGCGGCGCTGGCAATCGCTACACATGGTTGGAGCGACAGTTTTCAAGCGTTCGCTCAGCACCTTGACGAATTTCGCCCGGCACTTCTTGCAGCCGACGGAGTTCAATAGTAGTTGGAAATCGCGGATGTCGAGTTCGTGCAGAATCGCGATCACCATCTCGATGACTTCGGCATCGATGAAGGGCGACTCCGAACCGATGACCTCCGCGCCAATCTGATAGAACTGGCGATAGCGGCCCTTTTGCGGCCGCTCCCTCCGGAACATCGGACCAATGTAGTAGAGCTTCTGCAAGCCGGGCTGTTGATCCAGGCGATGTTCAATATAAGCGCGCAGGACGGAAGCCGTGCTCTCTGGCCGCAAGGTCAGGGAAGAACCGTCGCGGTCCTCAAACGTGTACATCTCTTTGCTGACGATGTCGGTGTCTTCACCGACACTGCGAGCAAACAAAGCCGTTTCTTCCAGGATCGGCGTGCGAATTTCCTGATAATTGTAAACCGTGAAAACGCGGCGCGCCGCTTCCTCGACCTTGTTCCAGATGGCGCTCGAAGGCGGCAAAATGTCGCGGGTTCCTTTGACTGCGCGGATCACGATTTTTCTTCCCGATAAAGCTTTGTGTTCAGAACGTAGTGCTCCACATTTTCTCGAAAGCGCCCGCGTTCGGCGGCGCTTACCTCGCGACGAATCTTTCCCGGCACGCCCATGACCACGCTTCCCGGGGGTATCTGCATGCCTTCCGGCACTAATGCGCCGGCAGCCACGATGGAGCCTTTGCCGACGCGTGAACCGTTCAACACGATTGCTCCGATTCCGATCAGCGCTTCATCTTCTACCGTGCAGCCGTGCAGTACGACGCGGTGCCCGACCGTAACGCGATTGCCGACTGTCAACTTCAGCTCCTCCTCGTAATCGACATGAAGAACCGAGTTGTCCTGGATGCTCGTTTCGTCCCCAATACGAATAGAGTTAACATCGCCGCGCACCGATGTGTTCGGCCAAATGCTGGATCGTTCGCCGACAATCACGTCGCCGATCACCTGAGCGCTCGGGTCGATGTAAGCGGAAGCCGCAATCTGGGGCGTCTTCCCGCGGAATGTACGGATCATGTGAATTGAACCGGTTCTTACCGCCCGCGTGCGGAAATGCGTGAAAAGCGGGCAAACTCACTGCTTCCGGTACTGTCATCGTAACATTCGCCGTTAGAATGAGGATCATGCGTTATGCTGCTCTGCTCGCGCTGTTGGCCGGGTCCGTAACATCGCTCTTTGCGGCGAACAAGACGCCTTTTACGTTCGATGCAATGATGCTCGTTTCGCGTCTCGGCGATCCCCAGCTTTCGCCGGATGGCAAGACGGTCGCCTTCACAGTGCAGACCGTGGACATGGACACGAACACGAAGCCCACGCAAATCTACGTCGTTCCGGTGAACGGCGGCAGCGCGATTCAAATAACACATGCGGGCGTGGAGAATAGCCGGCCTCGATGGGCGCCCGATTCCAAACGGATATTCTTTGTTTCGGACCGCGGCAAGAGTTCGCAAATCTGGTCCATGAACCCGGATGGCAGCGATCCCACCCAGGTCACTACACTGCCGACGGAGGCCGAAGGCGAAATCGTCTCTCCTGATGGGAAACTGCTGCTGTTTGCGAGCAAAGTATATCCGGGCTGCGCGCCCACTCCGGCGATTCCAGGATTTCTCTATGACACAGGCTGCAATCAGAAGAATCTCAACGAAGACGCCGCGAGCAAGATGCACGCGCGGGTTTACACTCATTTGCTTTACCGGCATTGGACGCACTATCAGGGGCGCCGCCGCAGCCATCTGCTGATTCAGAATATCCAGACAGGCGATTTGCGAGATTTCACGCCGGGGGATATTGAAGTGCCGCCGTTTTCGTTAGGGGGACCGGAGCCCTATGCGTTCTCGCGCGATAGCACAGAGGTGACATATGTCTCCGATACCGATCCGGATCTCGCCAGCAGCACGAATTCGGATCTCTTCACTGTGTCCGTGAATGGAGGCAGCGCAAGGCGTATCACGAATAATCCCGGCGCCGATGAAGGTCCGGTTTATTCACCCGACGGAAAATTCATCGCTTACCGAATGCAAATCCGGGCCGGCTATGAGAGCGACATGTGGCGCCTCGCAATTCTGGAACTCGCTACAGGAAAATTGAACATATTGACGGAAAGTCTCGACCGATGGGTGGACTCGTACGTCTGGTCTCCAGATTCGAGTCGCATCTTTTTCACCGTTGAAGATCATGGGCATCAGCCCCTTCTGATGATTCCGGCGGCTGGAGGCCCAGTGAGCACGATTGCGCAGGGCCCAACGACGATTGGCGACGTGCAGTTCACGGCGGACGGCAAGACCATGATCTACAGCGAGCAAAGCGGGTCGAAGCCTCTCGAAATCTCGAAAGCCACGTCCGGCGGCGGCCCAGGCGTGCCGCTGACGCATCTCAATGCCGGTCTGATTAACGCGTACCAATTGACACCGCTTGAATCTTTCACCGTCGACGCGGTAGACGGCAGCAAAGTCGAAAGCTTTCTCGTAAAGCCACCCGGTTTCGATCCGAGTAAAAAATATCCGGCACTGCTGCTGATCCACGGCGGCCCGCAGGGCGCATGGGGCGAAAGCTGGAGCTATCGTTGGAACGCACAAGTGTTCGCAGGCGCGGGCTATGTCGTAGTCATGCCAAATCCCCACGGATCCGTGGGTTATGGCCAGAGATTTACCGATGCTGTCAATGGAGACTGGGGCGGCATCCCGTACGACGACATTATGAGAACCGCCGATTACGTGCAGGCGTTGCCATACGTGGACAGGACCCGGATAGGCGCCGCCGGCGCCTCATACGGCGGATACATGATCGATTGGATTCTCGGCCACACGGATCGGTTCAAGGCATTGGTGGTTCACGCGGGTGTTTACGATTTACGCAGCGAGACAGGAACCACCGAGGAGCTGTGGTTTCCGAAGTGGGAATTTCGTGGTTTCCCCTGGGACAATCCCGATATGTACGAGAAGTGGTCCCCGAGTAACCCTAGTTACGTCAGAAACTTCAAGACTCCAACTTTGGTCACCCAGGGGGAAATCGATTACCGCGTGCCCGTCGGGCAAAGCCAGCAGTTATTCACGGCGCTTCAGGAATTGAAAGTGCCCTCGAAGCTGATCCTGTTTCCCGAGGAGGGGCATTGGATTCAGAAGCCGCAGAACAGCCGGTTCTGGTATCGGAATGTGTTCGACTGGCTCGGCCAATATCTGAGCCCCGCGGGGCAAACGGCCTCAGCCGGCGTGCAGTAGTTCGCGCCGGAGCAGATCGATGGCGGCTTGTGTGGCAAACAAGCGAATGCGAGCGCGATCAAGACCACAGTGAATTCGACGCACTGTGGTCCCCTGTGGACTCGCAAGCCCGATAAACACCGTTCCAACGGGATTTTCCTGGTCGCCGCCATCCGGTCCCGCATAACCTGTCGTCGAAAGAGCGTATGTCGCGCCGGTATTGTCCTTTGCCGCTTCGGCCATGGCGCGCGCGACGGGTTCGCTCACGGCGGTGTGCGCCTCAAGCAGGTCCTTGGAAATCCCGAGAAGCTGCTGTTTTTGCCGGTCATTGTAAGTTACATAGCTGGCGATGAAGAAATCGGAACTGCCGGCATGCTCGGTCAGACGAGTGGCAATCAGCCCACCCGTGCAACTCTCGGCCGTCGCGACGGTCGCGCGCCGCTGACGGAGAAGGTTGCCAACGACCACTTCGAGCGGTGCATCTTCAGTGGAATAGACGCGCTCGCCGAGCAGTTGTGCAACCGGGTCTCCAACTTCTTTCAGGAGCGCATCGGCCTCCGCCTCCGATGAGGATCGCGCGAATAGCGTGACCGATAAATCGCCCGGAGCGGAGAGGACCGTCGTCGTCGGATTCGCGTACTTCGTGTAGACCGGCGCAACCAGAGCGTCAAGGTCGGATTCACCCATCCCGGCTACGCGGAAGACGCGTGTCTTGATGACCTGCGGCGGGAGCATGGGCCTCAGCCGGGGAACGACCTGCTCGTGCATCATCGGCTTTAGTTCTCTCGGCGGCCCTGGCAACAGAAACAAACCGCCGCTCTTGGTTTTGAAGAACTGGCCGGGCGCGGTTCCATAAGGATTGGGCAGAGCCTCGGCACCCTCAATTAGAAACGTCTGGCGACGGTTGTTATCGGCCATTTCGCGATGGATCTGCTGAAACCGGAGCGTCAGAATGCGTTCCTGCTCCAGCGACAACACCAACACGCGGTCCACAGCGGCAGCAACCGCCTCCCGTGTGACGTCGTCCTCGGTCGGGCCAAGGCCACCGGTCAAAATTACAATTTCCGAATGATGAATGGCCGCGCGCACTGCCTCGGTCAGCCGCGCGCGCTCGTCCCCCAGGACATGCTTCTCCACGACATCGACGCCAAGTTTATTTAATTCATCGGTAATGAAGAGAGAATTGGTATCGGTGCGTGACGGCGTGAGCAGTTCACTGCCGATCGCGATGATTTCTGCACGGATCATAGGGACGGATTACGGTCAGGGGAGAGGCCGGCCCGCGACGCCGACATCGGCGCGGTAGAGCGCACTATTCGTAGCAAGAACCAACGCACGCGAAGGCGTAAACGCAAGACCGACAATACCCGGGCCGGAGAGAAACAGATCCGGCTCAGCCGCGCTGTCCAGCCGGACGATGCCTCGGCGCCCGCGGAAAGAAGCAGCCACATACAAGCGTCCCGTGGCATCGAACGCCAGTCCCTGGGGCCGGCCCAAGCCGCGGTAGAAGACTTCCACTTCGCCCGTATGCGCAACCCGGTGTACAGCGTCGAAGCTCGATGTTGTGGGGCCGGTCACGTACAGATAATCGTCGGGCCCGAATGCGAGGTGGTACGCGGCAATGGACGGTTCGAGAGTCGCGAAGACATAGATTTGCCGCGAACGGCTGATCTTGAAGACTGTGCCGCTCCGATCGCCGACATACAGATTCTCCTCCGAATCGAACGCGATCCCGGTGGCGACGCCCATTCCTTCCACATAGACGGACATGTTACCGGTAGGCGTCACCTGGTAAATGATTCCGTCGTAGCGGCTCGACACGTAGAGAATACCCGCTCGGTCGAACGCGAGTCCGGTCGGGTTCATCAAATCGGTAACGAAGGGACGAGCGCTGTAATTCGTATCGATCTTGTAGATCGACACCGGCGATTTCTGTCCGCGAGCTCCACTAAATGTGCTGAAGATGTTCCCCTCGGGATCCACGGCCGGATTGGCGACCGGATGCAGACTGTCGGCAATCTGGACACCAATATGCGTTTCCCAGACATCGCTCTGAGCGTTTCCGCTTGCGACAATGAGGTCGCCTGCGGTTGCGGTCTCGGGAACGCGAACGACGATGTGGGAATCCGAGGCCACGACGAGGTGCGCGGATTCCTCTCCGATGGTGACCGTAGGATGTGCGCCAGCGGCAAAGCCACTTCCGCGGATCTGCAGATCGCCCCCGGCAATCGCGGCGCTCGGATGAACGCCCGAAATCCTGGGCTTTTGAATCGCCTCTGTTCGGGTAGCCATAGTCAGTAGATTTTTAGCAAACCACCTAAATATAAGATAAGCGCTCCATACAGGCCCGCCACGAGGTCGTCTACTACAATGCCTGTTCCCTCCGGCAGTCCTTCAGCCCATCTTGCGGGCTGAGGCTTCCAAATATCGAAAAGGCGGAAGAGCAGGAAAGCAGCCAGGTAAGCCTTCCAATTCCAGACCGCTGCCCCGGCTAACGTTAACCATTGCCCGAGCACCTCATCGATGACCACCATTCCGGGATCGGTCTTCCGGAGATATCGCTCCGTTCTCGTCGCTGCCCAAATGGCCGGCCAAAGTAGCACCAGCCCGAGCACCAAAATTTGAGCGGGGCCAAACTGCGCGTACTTATGCAGCAGCCAAGCAACCAGTATGGCGGCCGCGGATCCGGTGGTCCCGGGGCCGCTTCGAAAATAGCCACACCCGAAGAACGTCGAAATCGCAAGAGCGATCCGCGTCATTCGATCTCGCCAGATTCTTTTTCGAGTTCGCCGTCTGTCGCTGGCGATGAAATCACGTATTTTTCAGACGCCCAATTGCCCAGATCGATAATTCGGCAACGATCGCTGCAGAAAGGCATGTTCGGACCGTCGAACGGAACGTCTTTCTTGCAAATGGGACACTTGATAAGAGGCGTTTTCGCGCCGGACATCCAGTCTTCCAAACTACTCCTCCAAACTATGCGCGTGTCTCCGACGAGAGGCGAGCCGCGGGGAAAGATTTGGGAATCGAAGCCGTAGGTAGGATTACGAAGGGGCCTGCCGGATTCACTAAAGCCGTCGGACGATCTTCACGAGCATCGATGAGTGCTCCGATTAAATCGTAATCGTGCGCCTCCGTAACACGTATCCTCCGCATCTCTCCAGGCTTCGGCGCGTCTCCGCCGAAGTCGTTAATCAGGCAAACGCCGTCAATTTCGGGGGCCTGGGTCGCAAGGCGGCCTTCCCACAAAAGGTCCGTTTCCTCCGATATGCCTTCAATCAGGATGGGTAACTCTCTCCCGATCAGGCTCTTGTTTTTCATCTTCGAAATCTTGCGCTGTAGAGACATCAGTTTGCGTTTGCGAGTGTAAATCGTTCGCGCGTCGACTTTGCCGTTGAGATGGTAGCTGTGGCTCGTCTCTTCGTCGCTATAGGAAAAGACGCCAAGCCGGTCGAACCGGGCCGCTTCGATAAATCCGCAAAGTTCCTGGAAATCCTGTTCATTCTCGCCAGGAAAACCGACGATCATACTTGTTCGAATCGCTACTCCCGGGATCGTTGCGCGGATTCTCTCAATCAACTTCAGGAAGATATCCGCGTGAGCGCCGCGCTTCATGCGCTTCAGAACCGGCGCGCTCGCGTGCTGCAGCGGAATATCAATGTATTTCACCAACGCTTCGTGTTCGGCGATTGTGTCAAGTAGCCGCTGCGTGACTTTGTTCGGATAGGCGTAAAGAAAGCGGACCCACTTGGGAAGAACCGTTTCGATTTGCGCCAGGCGCGCGAGTAGCTGCGCGAGGCCGTCCTTCATGCCAAGATCTTCCCCGTAGCACGTCGTGTCCTGCCCGATGAGATTAATTTCCCGCACGCCCATGGCGAACATGCGAGTGGCTTCCGCGACAACGCTTTCAAAGCGCCGGCTGCGAAACGTGCCCCGGAATTGCGGGATGATGCAGAACGTGCAGGGGTGATCGCAGCCTTCCGCGATCTTGATGTAGGCGGAGTGGCGTGGAGTCGTGAACACCCGCGCAGTCAGATCGTGATACAGGTACGGCTCGATCGGATTTGGCTTCGGTTCCAGGCCCTCGCAAAGCGCCGTGATCTTGTCCAGTTCATTTGTGCCCAGCACCGCGTCGACTTCCGGAATATTCTGCTGAATATCTCCCCGATAGCGCTCTACCAGGCAGCCGGCGACAACCAGGCGTTGTGCTCTCCCGGATTTCTTGTATTCAGCCATCTCTAGAATCGTGTCTACCGATTCCTGCTTTGCCGGATCGATGAAACTGCAGGTGTTGACGACAATGACGTCCGCCTCGGCCGGCTGAGGAGTCAGTTCGTGGCCATTGGAAACAAGCTGCCCCATCATTACCTCGGTGTCGACGAGATTCTTCGGGCAACCCAAACTTACAAAACCGATTTTCAAGCGGGAATTAACTCCAGGCGTGATGCGCAGCGAGCACATCCTAACCTTCAGGATAGCAGGTAAACATTTAACCGCGGTGAACTAACGTTTTACTCGACCGGTTCGTAAGCCGTTGATTCTGCGGGTTTCTGCCGGGCCAGTCTACTCGCCAACGAGCCATTTGTATTGAGCGTCGGTGAGCGGGACAACCGAGAGCCGCCCCTGCCGGACTAGCGAGGAATTTTCGAAGAGCGCTGACTCTTTGATTTCCGCCAAGGTCCGCGGTTGGGAGATCGCTTTACCGCTTCGAATCCGCACTTGTGGCTCGCGGGGGTTTGACGCGTCCACGTTCACTACGGATGCAGTGCCCACCGCACGGCGTTCATTACCGGTGTGATAGACGATTAGCTTATCGCCGGGCTTCATTTCGCGAAGGTTCTTCACGGCGGCCGCGTTCGTCACGCCATCCCACAGGGTTTCACGATCATGTTCCAGGTTCGCGAAGGAGTAATGATCGGCCTCCGTTTTCAGCAGGTAAGGCATAGGCGCCAGAACTTGCATTGTAACCGTAAATGCGGTTCGCTGCGCGCCATATCGAGATGGGCGCGAGGAACGCTCCGTCCGCCGTCTGCGGCTGAGCTGGCATGATCCGGCAAGAGGCTCCAGCCAGCAGCGTGGGCAGATTTTTAGGGCAACTGATGTAAAAATAGTTTCAATCTAGTATGATTTGCTAGAAAGCACAGATTTTCGAGAAATTGGATTGAGCTGTGGATAAAGGCTCGGCTGTCGGCCTGCGCAAAAAAATGGAATGAGCATGAAATCGAAGCGGGCCTCACACCGTTTGCGAGGGGAACGGGATTCGAAGCCACCGCGGGCGAACAACACAAAGCAGGCTAATTCCTGCGAAGAGGATGTGGCTGCCGATGGCGAAGCCGCTCCGGTAAATCGCGGCGCTGAATCTCGCGACTCGCTCACTGGGCTGCTCACTCTCGAAAGCTTTCTTGAGGAAGTGCGTGGCCGGGTGTCGGAAGCGCGGCGGCATGGCCGGCTGACAGGAGTCTTGTATGTCGGTTTGAACGACGTCAAGCGTGTGAATGACAGCTTCGGCGTCCAATTCGGCGATATCCTGATCCGTCAGGCTGCGGCTCGGCTGCTTTCGGCTGTACGTGAGACCGATATCCTGGCGCGAGTTGGGGGCGTTTATTTTGCGGTCGCGCTGGAGCCGTTCGATACCGCCGAGGATGCGCTGATAGTCGCCGACCGTTTTCTGGACATCCTGAGTGAAACATTCAATCTCTTCGAACTTGCCGATCATCCGGTCGGCATCTCGGCGAATGTCGGTGTAAGTCTCTATCCCACTCACGCAAGTTCGTCGGTGGACCTGATCCGCTATGCAGCCATCGCTCTCGGCGAAGCGGGGCAGCAGGGAGCTAACCGTGTCGAGGTATTCGATCGAGAGCGGAGCGAAGAAACCAGGGCGCGCCTGGAACTGGAGTGGATGCTGCGGCACGCCATCGACAAGCGCGAGTTTGCGCTATGGTTCCAACCGGAAATCGATCTTCGAACCGGCTCCGTGGTCCAGCGGGAGGCTCTCCTGCGCTGGCTTCATCCGCAGCGGGGGCAGATCGCGCCGGCCCGTTTTGTGCCCGTTGCCGAGGAGACCGGGTTAATCGTGCCGCTCGGGACTTGGGTGATTCGGGAAGCTTGTCTCGCGGCTTGGAAATGGCAGCACACCGACGACGCAGGCATTGGCGTCGCGGTGAATGTCTCGGCTTTGCAATTGGCGAAACCTAATTTCGCCGGCACTGTGGAAGTCGTGCTGCGCGAGACTGGACTCTCTGGTGAATTGCTGGAACTCGAATTGACAGAATCCGCGTTGATGGCGAACTTTGAGAAATCGGTTTTAGAGCTTTCGCGGCTGCGCGATTACGGAATCAGCGTTGTGATCGACGATTTTGGGGTTGGGTATTCATCCCTCAGCTACTTGAAAGAGTTGCCCGTCAGCGGCGTAAAGCTCGACAGGTCGTTCCTGCGGGATATCGAAGAGAACCGTCATACTCTGCCGCTGCTGAATAGCATGGTGTCACTTGCGCATGTTCTGAACATGCGCGTGACGGCGGAAGGCGTTGAGACGCAGGCCCAACTCGATGCCGTCCGCGCTATCGGCGTCGACACGGCGCAGGGCTATTTTCTCGGCATGCCTGCCGCGATGAACGGGGAAAAAGCTTCAGGCGCTGTCTGCCCGTAGCGTGCCGTGTTGTTCAAAGTGCGCGATCTCTTGCGGGCGTTCGAATTAGCCTGAGGATATGAAGACGAACGCGGCGCGTTTGCTCGAAACACTGCAAGTTCCGCACGAGATCCGGGAGTATCAGGTAGACCCAGACGATTTGACGGCTGGGAGTGTGGCTGCCAAAATCGGCCTACCCCCAGAACAGGTTTTCAAGACCCTCGTTGTGAAAGGAGACCGAGCGGGAGTATGCCTGGCGGTTGTCCCCGGAAATTGTGAGCTCGATCTCCGAGCCCTGGCGAAATTGACGGGCGACCGGCGCATGGATCTCGTCTCGCTTAAGGAAGTCCAGCCCTTGACGGGCTACATACGCGGCGGTGTTACCGCGCTCGCAGGCAAAAAAGAATACCCGGTTTACGTGGATGAGACAGCCACCTTGTTCGACGTGATCTCGGTATCGGCGGGAGTTCGCGGTTCTCAGATTTTATTGAGCCCGGAAGATTATCTGCGCGTGGTGAAGGGTGTTCTGGGAGAAATTGCAAAATGAGCGTCAATGTTACGATGCGGCGCTGTTTCAAGCGGCGGCCAAACGCCGGTTTACTGAATTCCTGCGCGAAAGGTTCCCGATGACCTTCGGATTCCCAAGCCAAAATAGCTGCCGTTCATCTACGGCTCAAGCACGGGTGTCCCTTCCAGGTGAAGCGTAGCGGCAGTTCTGTGTGTTTCGTGATCCCGATCCGGGGCGAGCTTTCGATCTGAAAATCCGGCCGTGACTTCCATTGGCGCACCTGCAGGCTCCCGCTATCGAGTCGCGCGCCATATTGATCGCGCGTGATCGCGAGGGCCTGCGTCAGCTTGCCGGGGCCATTTGTCAGCATGCACGGTTTGCCTTTCCACGAGCGTCGTTTTTGCATATCGGCCAAGCCGGTCAGCGGTTCCAGGGCTCGCACAAGGACGCACCCCGGCGTACCGTCCGGCTCCGCCACCACGTTCAGGCATTCGTGCATACCGTAAATAAAATAGACATATGCGCGCCCCGGCGGTCCGAAGATGGCTCGCGTGCGATCCGTCAGGCCTCGCGATGCATGCGCCGCCAAATCGTTCAATCCCAGATAGGCCTCCACCTCCACCACCATACCGGCGCTCAAATTGTGAAACAATACACAACCGAGGAGACTTTTCGCAACCTCGACGGTCGGCCGTTCGTAAAACGGGATTGGAATCCGGCGTGTGGCGCGCAGCAGCGTCGCGTAGGACCAGGAGTCGGCGTTGATCGACGATCTTCCATCATTCAAGTGACGGTTGTTGTCGGGAATTTGCAACTTACGGTAGAACAGTAACACGAGTGGTGATCTGGAATGCGGCTATTCACAGCGATTGATCTGCCCGATGACGTTCTTCTGCGCCTGGATCGGCTGTTGGCGGCGCTCCGGCCGGAGGCGATTATCAAATGGAGTCCTCTGGATAACCTGCACATTACGACGAAATTCATTGGAGAATGGCCGCCGGAGCGTTTTTCGGAGCTAGAAGCGGCGCTCATCGAATTACCGCCGCGCGAGCCGATTGAGATCGAATTGCGAAACCTTGGCTGGTTCCCGAATGAACGTTCGCCGCGCGTTTTGTGGGCGGGTGTGCATGCCGGCCCGGCACTCGAACAACTTGCGCGCGAGATCGACGACCGACTGGCGCCGCTCGGCGTCGCCAAAGAGCGCCGCCCGTTTTCGCCGCATATGACGTTGGCGCGGATCAAAAGTCCGGTGCCGTTGAACCGCCTCCGCCAAATGGTTGAGGAGATGCAGCCGGCCGCCATCGGCTCGTTCACAGCGAGCCAGTTCTGTTTGTTCCGAAGCGATCCGGGATCGCACTCCTCGATCTATCGCAAGCTGCAGGCGTTCCGGTTCCAGAATGCGGTCGCTGCCTCGTAAATTCGCAGGCCGTTGTAATGAGATTGCCCTCCATGCGCCATTTGCCGCTTTCGCGCGCCCGTTTTACGTGACCGGCCCGGGGTTAAACGGCGCAAGCGCGTTGTGGAGGCCCCAATGATCCGCCCACGTTTTCTTCCGCCCGCTTGCGACATCTAGAACGAAGTCGAAAATTTCTCGCCCGGCTTCTTCGAGAGTGCAGTCGCCGGTCGCGACCCGGCCGGCATCAATGTCGATCAGGTCTGGCCATTTTTCGGCGAGCGCCGTGCGAGATGAAACTTTCACAACGGGAACAAGAGCCAATCCGTAAGGACTGCCTTCGCCTGTTGTAAAAATGTGCAGATTCATGGAGGCGAGCTGCTGCGTCCCGCAGATGAAATCGCTCGCGGGGGTCGCCGCGAAGACGAGTCCCTTCGCAGTCACCTTTTCTCCGTGACTCGCAACCGACATCAGCGCCGTACTCCCCGCCTTCGCAACTGAGCCGAGAGCCTTCTCCACTACGTTGGCCAGCCCTCCCCGTTTGTTGCCCGGCGTGGGATTTGCCGAGCGATCGGCTTCGCCCTTGGCCAAATATTCGTCATACCAGCGCATCTCGCGAATCAGATCCAGCGCTACCCTCTCGTTTATGGCGCGTGGGGTAAGAAGATGCACAGCATCCCGCACTTCCGTCACTTCGGAAAAGAGAACGGTGGCTCCGGCCCGCACCAGCAGGTCAGCGGCATAACCCACCGCGGGATTGCATGTCACTCCGGAAAACGCATCGCTGCCGCCGCACTGAAGGCCGACGATCAATGCCGAAGCCGGGCATGTCCCGCGTTCCCGGCGGTTCAGAAGCTTTAACCGCTTTTCCGCTGCCCGCATGAGCGCCGCCACAGTCTCGGCAAATCCACATTGATCCTGAAGGCGAATGACATTCGAATCCTCGATCACCGGTAGTTTGCTCGCAAATAGGCGCTGAGGCTGCAATTTCTCGCAACCCAAACTGACCACCAGCGGCTGTCCCGCGACGTTTGGATGGAGGCTGATGTTCTTCAACGTACGAATCGGGATGGCGGCGCCGGGCGCGTCGATGGCGACGCCACATCCGTATGTGTGCGTGATCGCTACAACGTCGTCTACATTCGGATACCGCGGTAGAACCTCGGCTTTCAGCCTTCGGACGGCGTAATCCACCGTCGGCGCCACGCACTGCACTGTCGTCGTGATTCCGAGGATATTCTTTGTGCCGACACTGCCGTCCGCGTTGCGGAATCCCTGGAATGTGCAACCTTCAAGCGGAGGAAGCGGCGCGGGAACCTCTGTTGCCAGCGGTAGTCGGTCCAGCGGGGGAGCCGCCGGCAAATCCAGCATCTCTGCGCGAACCCAACTGCCTGCGGGAATCGTACGGCTGGCGCGGCCGATGATTTGCCCGTAACGAAACACGGGGGCGCCGCGCTCGATGCCGCTAAGCGCAATCTTGTGCGACTGCGGAATGTGTTCACGTGTGGCGAGTCCGCCGCCCAAGTCTGCGCCGGCCCGCATGCCCTCGGGGTCCACCACAATCGCGACATTGTCGCGCTTATGAACACGAATGTATCGTGTAGAGGCCAAACCGGATTGTAACCCTCGATTTATCAGGGTTCGCGAGCATCCGGTATATACTCGACCGTTTGGCTCCCGGACCCTATCTCGTTCTCATCACCATTGCCGCGATCGGGTTTCTTCTCGTTCTCATCCTGATCGCGCGCATGCACGCGTTTCTTGCTTTATTTATCACCAGCATGCTATTGGGACTCGCGGCTGGTATGCCGGCGGTGAAGGTTCTTAAGTCGATGCAGACGGGATTTGGCGACGCGCTCGGCTTCATCGCTGTCGTTATCGGCCTGGGCGCCATGATAGGCCGCTTTCTCGAAGACTCTGGCGGGGGCCGCGCGCTTGCCGACTGGCTGCTGCTCAAAAGCGGCCACGATCACGCTCAGTGGGCAGTACTTATGGCTGCGTTTCTTGTCGGGTTGCCGGTTTTCTTTGAAGTTGGCTTCGTTATTCTCGTGCCGCTGGCCTGGAGCATTGCCTGGGAGTCCAAACGCTCCGTCCTGCTCTATGCTCTTCCACTCGCCGCCGCTATGACCATTCTGCATGCGCTGGTGCCCCCGCATCCCGCTCCCTCTGTGGCGGCGCAGTTGTTCGGCGCCGATGTCGGGCACATTATCCTCTATGGCACCGTTCTCGCGGTTCCGCTGATGATCCTCGGCGGCATCGTCTACGGCAAGTGGATCAGCAAACTGCTGCCTGCGCCCATTGCTCCTGCGGGCGACGGAAGCGGAATGAGTGAGGTTTCGCATCTGGGGCCGCCATCCGTAGCCCTTGTCGTCATGGTGCTGGTACTTCCAGTGATCCTGATCTTCATCGCGACACTGGCCGATCATTTTCACATGCCAGGCAGGGACGTCTACGAGTTCATCGGACATCCGTTCACGGCGCTATTGCTGTCTGTTTTGGCCGCGATGCTCTTTCTGGGATTGCGGCGTGGTCTTAGCCCAGAGCAGATTACCAAGGCCGCGACCAAATCTCTTGCGCCCCTAGCGACGCTGCTGCTCATTATCGGCGGCGGCGGTGCTCTGAAGCAGATCATCGTCGATTGCGGAGTCGGCGCCTACGCCGGACAGCAATTGGCCTCAAGTTCGATCTCACCTCTGCTGGTTTGCTTTGTCACGGCCGCCGGGTTGCGGGCCGCGCAAGGCTCTGCGACGGTGGCTATTGTGACCGCCGCCGGCATCCTGGCGCCGCTGATGAAGCAGTTTGCGCACGTCTCGCCCGAGTTGCTCGTCCTGGCTGTATCCTGCGGCGGCACCAGCATCTCTCACGTGAATGACGCAGGCTTCTGGCTCGTGAAAGAATACCTGGGGCTCAGTGTCGCCGATACCTTAAAAAGCTGGTCGGTGATGAAGCTGATTATGGGAGTTGTCGGAATCGTTCTGGTGATGCTGGCCCAAGCAATTTTCTTCTGAAGCCCACGCCTATTTCGTCCACGACTTACCGGGGACTGCTAGCCGATTCGGTAAACTCGCAGCCATGAAGGCATTTATCATAAAAGCTCCCGGGCAAAGCGCGATCGGCGAAATCGCGCCGGCCGCGCCGGGCGATGGCGAGGTGCTGCTGCAAACAAGGATGGTCGGTTTCTGTGGAACCGACTTAAGTACGTTTCGAGGTAAGAATCCGCTGGTTTCGTACCCGCGCATTCCCGGCCACGAGATTGCAGCCACCATCGTCGATGCCGGCAAGGGAGCTCCCGCGCGTTTGCGCGCGGGTCTGAACGTCACGGTTTCTCCGTACAACAATTGCGGCAGGTGCGCCGCTTGCCTCCGTGGAAGAAGCAATGCCTGCCTTCGTAATGAAACGCTCGGTGTCCAGCGCGACGGCGCCATGAAAGAATTTTTCACAGTCCCGTGGCAGAAGGCGCACGTCGCGGAAGGTCTCTCGTTGCGCGACCTGAGTCTTGTCGAGCCGCTGGCGGTCGGATTTCACTCTGTCTCGCGCGGGCGGGTACAGAGCAGCGACAAAGTGGCCGTCATCGGTTGCGGCACGGTCGGGTTGGGGGCTATTGCCGCTGCGGCCCGCGCGGGCGCGAGCGTCATCGCCATCGACTTGGACGACCGGAAGCTCGAACTTGCAAAACAGGCCGGCGCTCATTATCCCGTCCATTCCGGCAATGAGCCTCTTCATGAGCAATTGCTGGATCTCACAAACGGGCACGGTCCCGACGTGGTAATCGAGGCCGTCGGCACGCCGGACACCTTCCGGACGGCCGTAGAGGAAGTGGCTGCCACGGGCCGCGTCGTTTATATTGGCTGGGCGAAAGAGGCGGTAACTTACGAGACAAAGCTCTTTATTTTGAAAGAGCTGGATATCATGGGTTCCCGAAACTCGCTAACCGAGTTTCCGGATGTGATTGACATGCTGCAGCGCAGGCAATTCCCCGTTGAATCCACCATCTCGCGAACGGTGCGGCTGGCGGAAGCCGGAGACGCACTGCGAGCGTGGAGCGAGGCGCCGCAGGCGTACAGCAAAATTCTTGTCGAGATGGCATGAGGGAAATGGAATACCGGACGCTCGACGGCACGGATCTCAAAGTCTCGGTTATCGGTTTCGGCGCTTCGCCGCTCGGAAATGAATTCGGCGCCATTGATCCTGACGAAGGTGAACGCGCCGTGCAGCACGCTATCGACAGCGGCATCAATCTTTTCGATGTTTCCCCGTATTACGGCCGTACGCTTGCGGAGGAGCGTCTGGGCAAAGCGCTAGCGGGCCGCCGGGCCGAAGTGGTGCTAGCTACCAAGTGCGGCCGCTACGACGTGAATGGGTTCGATTTTTCGGCGCGCCGCGTGATGGCGAGCGCGGAGGAGTCGCTTAAAAGGCTGCGGACAGACTATCTCGATATCCTTCATGCGCACGATATCGAATTTGGCGATCGTGAGCAGATTATCCACGAAACGATTCCGGCCTTGAAAAAGCTGAAAGCGCAAGGCAAGGTGCGCTTTGTCGGCGTCACCGGCTTCCCTCTACATGTACTCGCGGATGTAGCGGTCCGGGGCCGCGCGGATATCGTCATGTCGTATTGCCGCTATAATCTGCTCGTTCGCGACCTCGATGCGGAGCTGACGCCTGTTCTTCGGGAAAACGGAATCGGTCTGCTGAATGCCTCTCCGCTTCACATGGGTATTCTGACCGAATGCGACCCTCCTGCCTGGCATCCCGCGCCCGAAGAGGTGAAGCAGGCCGGTCAGGCGGTGGCCGCAATTTGCCGCAGATACGGAACGCGCGTTTCCACCGTCGCCCTGCGCTTTTGCCTCAATTATTCCTACGCTGCATCCACTCTTGTGGGAATGTCCCGGTGCAGCCAGGTAAAAACTAACCTGGAAGCTCTGATGATGACGATCGATGCGGCGCTTATGGCAGAGATTGACCGGGCGGTAGAGCCTGTGCTGAACCGGGTCTGGAAATCAGGGCGTCAGGAGAATAACGCATAGGCTCCGTAGTCTAATAAAAGCGTGATCTCCGAACAGCCCCAAGCCACTCGTCCGGAGGCCTACGCACCCGCTTCCGAACTACGCCGAAATCGCAATTGGCTGCCGCTTCTTTACTTGTTTCTGGCCATATTGGCCATAAAAGGTATCTTTTTTGCGCTAGATCCCGACCCCAAGTTCATGCTTGGGGATTCCGCTTCGTATTTGTGGACTGCGATCTCCGGCTGGATACCCTACGACCGAAGTTTTGCCTACGGCTTCCTTCTGGGGCCGATGGCGGTGTGGCCCGGTTCTCTCACCGTGATGGTGGTTGTGCAGACATGCCTGGGAGCGATCGCCGCCTGGATTGTCGGTTTTTGTCTCATCCGCTACTTTAATGCCCGGTTTTGGGTTGCAGCGCTGTCAGCGCTGCTCTGCGCGGCGGAGCCTCTTCAGTTGTTTTTCGAGCGCATGGTGATGACCGAGGCGGTATCCACTTTCCTGTTCGCGGTTTACGTTGTGCTTGGATTGGCCTATCTCAAGCGCGGCTCCCTCCTGGTGCTGGCTGTGGCGCAGATTGTGTCGGTGGCGCTCATCAGCATCCGGCTGAGTTATCTTCCGATGGTCGTTACGAACTCGCTGTTGTTGCCTCTCCTCGGACCGGAAGCGCGGCCGATGTGGGCCGGTATCCGGCAGAGGCTGAGGAAATCACGCGCAATTGGGGGCGGAATGCGCTCCAATTTGAATGCTCGCTGGTTCGCGATCCACCTTGTCATATCCGTTGTCCTGAGCCAGGGGCTGCTATACGGCTATCGCCTGAAAAATTCCGAACTGACCGGCTTTCCTCCCGCTTATTTATACGCCGACGGCCCATTGCTTCTGGGCGACTGGGCCCCGGTCGTTCAGCCGATCGACGTTCCGGACCCCGCACTTCGGAAGAAAATATTTGATGCGTTGACTGTGCCGCTTAAACCCCGGGCGGCGCGCGATGCGCATCACTTTGCTCCAGGAGGCCTGAGATCGACCGTCGAGGCGGCGACCAGGAAGTGGGATGGCAGCGTCGATGTGGTCCGCTCCAACAACCTAGCGAAAGAAATTGCGATTCGTGCGGCGGAACGCGATCCTCTTGGCCTGATCGAGTTGTCGGCGCAAACATTTGCCGATTACTTCAACACAAGCTACTTCCTGTCGAGTATCGAACTCGACGAAGGCGCGCATCATCAGGTGTCAAAGCAATTTTCGGACGAGATCTGGAAACGCTTCCACGCACGATATCAGCAATTGAACCCGGGTTCGCTCACTCAGCGCTGGCATCATGCGGCTGTTCCCTGGTATCTCTTCCTATTATTTGTTCCGCTGATATTTACTTGCCTCGCAATAGTGGCGCAGCGCCTCTATGCTCCACAATATATTTTTTTGGGCATCATGGCATGGGCGGTTGTATTGCAAGCCGCCGCTCTAAGCGCGGGACCTATTGAACGGTATCTCGTGCCGCTGGCGTGGCTAGTGTTCCCGATGATGGGAGCCGTGGCTACGAGTTGCGCCAGGCGCTGGAGCGCCGGAAGGCCTGCTTAGGCCGGACGGACATCCGAGGCGTCCCGCCTGCTTGCCGGCAGGCGAGAGCGTTTACTTGCGCGATCCCGCCGGTTTACCGTTCTCGACAGCGGCAACAACCGGCTCCGCCTCCGCGCTCTTTGTGAGTCCGAGGGCAGTGCGCAGTTCCGCGTCGATGCGGTCGCGCACGTCGGGATTGGCTTTCAGGAATTGCTTGGCATTCTCGCGGCCCTGGCCGATGCGATCCCCGCGGAAACTATACCAGGAGCCGCTCTTCTCCACGAGGTTCTGAGCCACGCCGAGGTCGATCAGATCGCCTTCCCGCGAAATGCCTTCACCGTAGACAATATCGAACTCGGCCTCGCGAAACGGCGCGGCCACTTTGTTTTTGACCACCTTTATCCTCGTGCGATTCCCAACCACTGTGTCGCCGTCTTTGATAGCGGCAATGCGCCGGATATCGAGGCGAATCGATGAATAGAACTTCAGCGCCCGGCCTCCCGTAGTCGTCTCCGGATTGCCGAACATCACACCGATTTTCTCGCGAATCTGGTTGATGAAAATCAGGCATGTGTTCGATTTCGAGACGATGCCGGTCAGCTTGCGCATCGCCTGTGACATGAGCCTCGCCTGCACGCCCATGTGCGAATCGCCCATCTCGCCGTCAAGCTCCGATTTCGGCACCAGCGCCGCGACCGAATCGACGACCAGAACGTCGATTGACCCGGATTGAATCAACGCGCTTGTGATTTCGAGAGCCTGCTCGGCGAAATCCGGCTGCGAGACCAGCAAATTATCGACATCCACCCCGAGTTGGCGGGCATAGGCGGGATCGAGTGCGTGCTCAACGTCGATGAATGCGGCCATGCCGCCGGCCTTCTGCGCCTGTCCAACTACCTGCAACGCAACGGTGGTCTTTCCTGAAGATTCCGGTCCGAAAATCTCGCAAATCCGCCCGCGAGGCAGGCCGCCGACACCCAGCGCATAATCGACCGAAATCGACCCGGTGGAGATGGCGGCCACGGGAACGATGGCGTCCTTCGCGCCGAGGCGCAGGATCGATCCTTTTCCAAACTGTTTTTCGATTTGGCTGAGCGTCACGCTCAAGTTTCGGGTGCGATCTTTTTCGTCCATGGAATGATCCTCGCTCGCGTCCGGGGAATGCCTTTCAAAGATGAAGCGCAGCCGGGCCGCGCTCCGGGAAATTACTCAAGTATAGCGCCGAACAAATTAGGGGCGTTCTGTTTCAGTGCGCCCGTTATGGCGGACGTGAACACCGTACCGATGGCGCGGGGTAACGAAACTGAGCGGCATGGGATACGATCGGTTCCACCCACGCCTTATTTGTGGATTCACTTATGCTTCGACGGTTTGCCCGACCGGTTGCCCAGCATCCAGACGCGCCAAACGTTCTTTCAAAAACTGCTCCAGGCTTTCAAGCGACTTCGTGAAGCCCTTGATTCCCTCATCCAGCTTGTCGTGGGCCATGCGATCCTCAGCGTGCATCCTATCGAACGTGGCTTTATCCATGGCGATCCGTTCGATATTCATCGACTTCGCCTTTACTGGATCCAGTTTGCGTTCCAGTTCTCCAGTGGTCGAGTCAAGTTCGCCAAGGAACTGCGGTGAAATGGTGAGCAGATCGCACCCTGCCAGCTCGCGAATCTCGCCCAGATTGCGAAAACTAGCGCCCATGACTTCTGTCTTATAGCCAAACTTCTTGAGGTAATTATAGATGGTCGTGACCGATTGCACGCCCGGATCCTCGGTGGGCGAATAATCCTTACCTGTCGATTTCTTGTACCAGTCGAGAATACGTCCGACAAACGGCGAAATCAGCGTCACCCCCGCTTCCGCACAGGCAATGGCCTGATGAAGTCCGAAGAGCAGCGTAAGGTTGCAGTGAATGCCTTCTTTCTCAAGGATCTCGGCGGCGCGGATCCCTTCCCAGGTCGACGCGATTTTAATTAGAATCCGCTCACGCGAGATGCCGTCGGTTTCGTATTGGCCAATCAGATCTCGTGCCTTGGCGATTGTAGCCTGCGTGTCATAAGACAGGCGGGCATCCACTTCCGTGGATACGCGCTTCGGCACAATCTGCAGAATTCGTTTGCCAAAAGCCACGGCGAGGCGGTCAAAAGCGAGAGACGCGATCTTGTCGTCGCCGGCTCCCGGTCCTGCGTCGGTTCTCGCTTGCAGCAGCGTCTCGTCTACAATTCCCGCGTAGCCGGGCATTTGCGCCGCAGTCGTGATCAAAGATGGATTTGTGGTCGTATCCCGAGGCTTGAATTTCTCGATTGCTTGAATATCGCCGGTATCGGCAACGACCACTGTCATTTCGCGCAACTGCTCTAGTAGAGTTCTTGCCATTAATAGTCCTTCCTATGTGACACGAATCGAGCGATGAGTGGCCGCCCTCTCCTCTAACGGAGTATCGGGTTTGAGCACCTCCCGGAACGTGCGCCCGCCATCCAAAATTCTTACACCACTTTAATTTTACAATTTGTTCGCGACCATCATCTCCGTCAGCGGTTCTGTTTGCAAACGTGCAGGCTCTGCAAGGCGGCGACCGTTGTTTGACAGGCGGTTAGGCGGGGAAGATTTCAGCCTGGTGCATTTGCAGGAAACACAAGGGTCTACGGACGATCCGCGCATTCGCGAGCGCCGAAGACCGGCACAGCGCACGTCGTATTCCCGCGGCATGTTCACTGAGCAACCATAGTTTGCATTCAGGAAAATGATTACGAATCAGAGCGGCGAGGATGAGGCCGGATGTACGCCGCATGTCCAAATCGGCAATAACCAGATAAGGCCGAATTCGGGCGATACGGCACGACTCGATGACCTCGCTGACGCTGTTCATTACAATCACCGAAGATGTTTGAGCGGCGTACGGTAGATCGTCGATGCCAGAGAGATCGTCCGTGACAATCCAGGTGACCCGCTTACTGTCGATCTCGGCCAAAGCGCGTCTCCTGAACCCGCTCCACGCGGGCATTTCAGTCACTTTACTTCCACCGCTTTTCTGGATGTTCGCGCGTTTTGAATCGTCCAACATTATCGGGAGAGATGCTCAAGGCTTAAGCGAAGTTACCCCTGCACTTGTACGAGGCCTGCGGAAAGAAAAAGGAATTTCAACCAAACTCCAGATTTGTGTAGCAATTGCATCTCGCAAGTATCAGACGTTACAGATCCGGCAACGAATCGCCACAATACAAATGACTACAAATCCAGGCGAAGGCCCGCGGCAGGGCATACAGTCGAGAGTAGGTCGATGCCGCTACGTATAGAAGATTACGCGCTGATTGGAGATGGCGCCACTGCGGCGCTTGTCGGGAACAATGGGTCGATCGACTGGCTGTCGTTCCCGCGATTTGATTCCGCGTCGTGTTTCGCGGCGCTCCTCGGGAGCAAAGAGAACGGGCGCTGGCTGATTGCGCCGTCCGGTGAGACTTACCAGGTGAAGCGCCGTTACCGTCCGGCTACCCTGGTTCTCGAAACCGAGTTCTCGACGAAGGACGGAACCGTGGTACTGACCGATTGCATGGACCATCAAAATGAGCGCCACGATGTATACCGGCTGGTGCGCGGGACTCGAGGACGAGTAGCAATGCGAATGGAATTGATCATCCGATTCGAATACGGCTCAGTCGTCCCGTGGGTCACGCGTATCTACGACGGCCGATTGCGCGCAGTCGCCGGGCCGGAGCAACTGACGCTGGCAACACCGGCTCCGCTGCGTGGGGAGGATTTGAAAACTTTTTCTGAATTCACGGTGGAGGAAGGCGAGGAGGTCCCTTTCTGTTTGACTTGGTCGCCTTCATTTCAGAAGCCTCCCGCTTCGCGCGATGCCGCGGCTACTATCGGGCAGGTCGCCCATTCGTGGGAGCATTGGGCTAAATCGCACAAACCCCACGGCCCGTGGTCGGATGCCGTCCTACGTTCTCTGATTACGCTGAAGGCCTTAACGCATCACGCAACCGGTGGTATAGTCGCCGCTCCGACTACGTCGTTGCCGGAGCAGATCGGAGGCACTAGAAATTGGGATTACCGATTCTGCTGGCTTCGCGATTCCACCTTTACGTTGTATGCACTACTGCAAGCCGGGTTCGAGGAAGAGGCCAAAGCATGGAGAGAATGGCTGCTGCGCGCAGTCGCGGGCAGCGCCAGCCAAATGCAGATCATGTACGGTGTAGCGGGCGAACGGCGCCTCTCCGAGTATGAACTCGACTGGCTGCCCGGATACGAGAACTCGTCTCCTGTCCGCGTTGGCAATGCCGCTTCCGAACAGCTGCAGTTGGATGTGTATGGCGAGGTTCTCGATTCACTCTATCAGGCAAGGCGCACGGGGATAGTCGGATTGGAGGCGGCGTGGAACCTCGAAAGGGCGCTGGTTAAACATCTGGAGACCATTTGGCGTGAACCCGACGAAGGCATTTGGGAGGTGCGCGGAGGCAGGCAGCAATTTACCTATTCGAAGGTGATGGCATGGGTGGCTTTCGACCGTGCCGTCCGAACCATTCAGGAATTCGGAGCTGAGGGTCCGTTGCACCGCTGGATCAAGGTGAGAGATCACATCCACAATGAAGTATGCAGGCACGGATTCGACCGGGACATGGGCTCCTTCGTGCAATATTACGGCAGTAAAGAGCTCGATGCGAGCCTCCTGCTTATCCCGCTGGTCGGCTTTCTGCCGCCCGACGATCCGAGAATTTGCGGAACAGTGGCAGCCATCGAGAAACACCTGTTGGCGGATGGCTTTGTAGCGCGCTATAAGACCGACACTTCAGTCGACGGCTTGCCGGGCGATGAGGGGGTATTTCTCGCCTGCAGTTTCTGGCTGGCCGATAACTATGTTCTGCAGCATCGAGATGAAGAGGCGCGTGAACTGTTCGAGCGGCTGCTTGCTCTGCGGAACGATGTGGGACTATTGTCGGAAGAATACGATCCGCGAGCGAAGCGTCTGCTCGGGAATTTCCCACAGGCTCTATCTCACCTCGCCCTGGTCAACACCGCGCATAACCTAGCTGGGGAACAGAAGCCGGCAAAGGACCGATCTTCGCGATAAGGCCTGGTGATTAGGATCGACTCATTTTATGCAGAACCAGGAAAAAACATACCGGACGGAATCGGATCCGATGGGCGAAGTGCCTGTTCCCGCGAACCGCCTCTGGGGCGCCGAGACTCAGCGCTCGCTCCAGCACTTCTCAATCGGCGACGATCAAGTTCCACTCCAAGTGTATGAAGCCTACGGCTATATCAAGAAAGCTGCCGCCATCGTGAACGCCAGGCTGGGCAAGCTGCCCAAAGCAAAGGCGGACCTCATCATCCAGGCAGCGGACGAGGTGATCGCCGGCAACTGGAACTCCGAATTTCCGGTGCATGTCTGGCAAACGGGCTCGGGCACTCAGTCGAATATGAACGTCAACGAGGTGATCGCAAACCGGGCCATTCAACTCGCTGGCGGAGCCATGGGATCGAAGTCGCCCATCCATCCGAACGATCACGTCAACATGTCGCAATCGTCAAACGACACTTTTCCCACGGCGATGCACATGGCTGCGCTTTCTTTCATCGAGAAGAAACTGCTGCCGGCTGTGAGAGCGCTTCGCCATTCCGTTCAGTCGAAAGCGGGGCTCTGGGCCGACGTGGTTAAGGTCGGACGAACTCACTTGCAGGATGCCGTTCCGTTGACGGTTGGCCAGGAGTGGTCTGGCTACGCGACGCAAATCGAACACGCCGCCACGAGAATTGAGCGGAGCGAGCACGAGTTGCACGCACTCGCGCTTGGCGGTACCGCCGTCGGCACTGGCCTGAACGCGCCCCCGGGATTCGCGGAAGAAGTTGCCGCCGAAATTGCCAAACTCACTGGCCACCCATTTTTCACTGCGAAGAACAAATTCGCAGCTCTGGGATCGCTGGATGCCATGGTGCATGCCATGAGCGCTCTCCGCGGCCTCGCTGTCGCGCTAATGAAAATCGCAAACGACATTCGATGGCTTGCATCCGGTCCCCGCTGCGGAATTGGAGAATTGCGTCTTCCGGCTAACGAACCCGGCTCCTCCATCATGCCCGGCAAAGTAAACCCGACACAGTGCGAAGCGATGATAATGGTCTGCATTCAGGTTTTCGCAGCGGATTACGCGGTGGCCTTCGCCGGTTCTCAGGGCAATTTCGAACTCAACACGTTGCGCCCCATCGTGATCTACAATTTCCTTCATTCCGCCCGGCTGCTGGCCGACGCCTGTGAAAATTTCCGGGTCTTTTGCGTGGACGGGATCGAGTTGAATCGCAAGCGTATCGCGGAGTTCGTCGAAAAGTCGCTGATGGTTGCGACCGCTCTATCTCCCTCCATCGGTTATGATGCGGCCGCTGAGATCGCGATGAACGCCGCCGAGCAGGATCTTACGCTCCGCGAAGCCGCTATCCGGACAGAAAAGATCAGTGAAGCGGAATTCGACAGGCTTGTCGATCCCCAGCGGATGGTGCGGCCGCATGACCCGGAAGGCCGCTAATAGGCAGGTGGATCACTGGCCGGAAACGTCATGTCAAGGGCGTCATCCACTTCCGCTTCGGTAACCTCGTTGTCGCCGAGCCGATCCTCTCGTTTTATCCACATCAGCAACAGGGCCGTCCCAATCCCCGCCAGCAGACCGAGCGCCAGCCATTTGCGTCCGCTCCAGGCACATCCGTAGCTCATACAAAACTCTCCTCAGTGTTTTCGTCCGACAATAGGATGCTGCGCGGCGTGGCTTTGTGACAGTCACCCGCCGGTCCGGTAACAAATCGCGTAAGTTGTTGTCTTCAGATGGGGTTGCTTTGCAACTTTTTGGAGTGCGTCTCCTTGGCGTCAGCGCGGAGAACGGCCGCAAACTGATCATCACCGTCGTCTTCATACTGGCGGTGTGGCTGATCAGCCGTGGACTGCGAGCGGTGACCGCGCGTCTTTGGCCGGACCACTCCGGCAAACGCATCGAATTCTGGACGCGCCAGGGCATTCAGCTTGTCACAGCGCTGATTGAGATCATTGGAATCCTGTCGATCTGGTTCGATAATCCCGGCAGATTGGCGACCTTCCTGGGGCTCTTTACGGCCGGGCTCGCTTTCGCGCTGCAGAAGGTCGTGACCGCTCTGGCCGCCTACTTTGTCTTACTTCGGGGCAAGACCTTCAATGTCGGCGACCGGATCAGGATGGGGGGTGTTCGCGGCGATGTCATCAACCTCGGCTTTATACAAACAACCATTATGGAAATGGGAGAGCCTCCGCCGGTTCAGAACGAGGAGCCAGCCGTTTGGGTCCAGGCACGGCAATACACTGGGCGCGTCGTGACGGTCACCAACGACAAAATTTTCGACGAACCGGTGTACAATTACTCGCGCGATTTTCCGTATATCTGGGAGGAGATGCGCGTCGGGGTGCCCTACACCGCCGATCGAGCCCGCGCGGAGCAAATTCTACTCGAGGTGGCGCGGCGGCAAACAACGCCAATCAGTGAATTGAGCGAGGCGGCTCTCAAGGAGATGGAACGCCGGTATTTCATGCATCGCTCCGAAATTGCGCCTCAGGTCTTCTGGCGCCTGACGGATAACTGGCTGGAAATGGCGGTTCGGTTCGTCACAAAAGAATTCGGAACACGGCGAATAAAGGACAGGATGAGCCGGGAAATTCTTGGCGCGTTCGACGAAGCCGGTCTTGAAATCGCATCCGCGACCTATGACGTTGTTGGAATGCCGCCTATCCGGGTAGAAATGCAACCTCCCGCCCCACATTGAGCGGACGTCCATAACGGTTATCTGTGGAGCCGATGCGAATCACGCGAGTCGTAACTTTGAGATCCGCAAGTCAGCAGGAGAATACCAATGCCAGCCGAGAATGAGCGACAACGAAAGCAGGGCGAACCTGATCCCCGCGAGGCCGGTCCCAAGCCTCCGTTCAAGGAAGAACAGCAGACGCCGCCCGCCAGCGAAACGGAGATGCATACGAAACCCGATCACGGCGAGGAGTCATACAAGGGAGGCGCGCGCCTGACGGGCATGAAAGCATTGATCACAGGGGCCGACAGCGGCATCGGACGTGCTGTCGCCATCGCCTTCGCACGAGAGGGCGCGGACGTCTTAATCTCATATCTGGAAGAAGACGAGGACGCTGCCGAAACCGAGCGCTGGGTGAAAGATGCCGGCCGTAAGGCGCTTCTTGCGAGGGGCGACATTCGGGACGAGCAGGTTTGCCGGCGACAGGTGGAACGCTGTCTGGATGAACTCGGCGGAATTGACATTCTAGTGAACAATGCCGCGTTCCAGATGACGCACAAGAGCATCGAAGAGATTTCTTCGGACGAATGGGATCGAACATTTAAAACGAACATCTACGCGATGTTCTATTTCGCGAAAGCGGCGCTTCCCAAAATGAAAGCAGGAGGCGCCATCATCAATACCGCCTCCGTCGAGGCCTACCAGCCGAGTCCGGCTCTCCTGGCATACTCGACCACCAAAGGCGCAATCGTCACGTTTTCAAAATCCCTGTCCGGGCTTGCCATTAAGCAGGGAATCCGCGTGAACGCAGTAGCGCCCGGTCCGGTGTGGACGCCTCTCATCCCCTCGACCATGCCGCGAGAGAAGGTCGAAAAATTTGGGAGCAACGTTCCGATGGAACGACCCGCACAACCAGCTGAACTGGCACCGATGTATGTGTTTCTCGCTTCGAACGATTCACGCTTCATCACGGGCGGACTTTTCGACGTGACCGGTGGAAGGATGCTTCCTTGACGCAGCCGCGCGGTTGCGGTTTCATCTGGACGCCTCGTCTGAATCACAATCGCGCTTCGTATGCCCGCTGAAACAAATGAGATAGCACGTCAAATCAGGCACGGAACCTTCGTGCTAATCACAGCGGCCCTGGTGATCTTATTTGTCTGGTACGCCTGGGAACTGCTGCTGCTGATATTTGCGGGACTCCTACTCGGCATCATCCTCCGTGCGTTTGTTGATTTTATCGAAGCGCGGACTCATCTCGGCGCGCGGATGTCGATGCTGGTGGTCATTCTCACCTTATGCGCAGCGATCGCGTTGACCGCTTGGTTGATCGCACCACGCGTGATTGCGCAAGGCGCCCAGATCGTTGGAAACATCCCAAAATCGCTGCACCAGGCGGCAAATTATCTAAACCAATTCGACTGGGGCCGCGATGTGGTGTCGCTGGTCAAAGAATCCGTTCAGCAGCTGAACATCGGATCGAAGATTACATCAATCACGTTCAATCTATTTGATGCCGCCGCGGGCGTGGCCGTCGTGCTTGTTGTCGGATTCTATGGAGCCCTGGATCCTCGCACATACGAACGTGGTCTTCTGCTGCTGATTCCAACAGGACGCCGCTCTCGCGCGGAAGAAGTGCTTAAAGAGGTCATTCATACACTGCGGTGGTGGGTGCTCGGCCAACTGGTTCCGATGTCGGTGCTGGGAGTCGC
>JAICLJ010000281.1 GCA_025927575.1 Bryobacteraceae bacterium
ATCCCAGCCGGCGATTCCAATCCGCGTCCGAAATCCTGTCCGCGATCCGGCCTGAACGCTGGTGGATGAGAGTGCCGCGCGCGTAAGGCAATATCACTCGTTCTTCAATTCTCCGTAGAGCCACGCCCGCGCGGCGCTCCATTCACGCTTGATGGTCCGTTCCGAGACGCCGAGCACTTCAGCGGTTTCCTCGACGCCGAGACCACCGAAGAAACGCAGTTCGACGATCCGGCATTGCCGAGGATCAAGCTCCGCGAGGCGATCCAAGGCCTCATCGAGCGCAATTAGTTCGGCGCCCCGATCTTGCGCATACAGGAAAGCCGAGTCGAGAGAAACATGCTCCCGCTCGCCGCCTCGCTTTCCGGCGTGAACGCGGCGGGCGTGATCGACCAGGATACGGCGCATCGTCTGGGAAGCTACCGCAAAAAAATGACCGCGGCCTTGCCAGTCAACGTCTTTGTATTCGAACAGCTTCAGAAATGCTTCGTGAACCAGAGCGGTCGGTTGCAGAGTGTGATTGTTTCGCTCGTTCCGCATGTAGCGCCCCGCCAGACGCCGCAGTTCGTCGTACACTTCGACCGCGAATTCAGATTCCGCCGCCCGGTCGCCCTCTTTCAGGCGGCGCAGCAATACGGTAAGATCGCCCGGCGCTTCGGACATGTGCCTCAACTCGCCGCGGGGGTTTCCCACCGCGAGGTTTTTCCTGAGCGAAACAGCGCGTCAATCACCGCCATATTGCCTAGCGCATTTTCGAGAGGCACGGCCACCGGGCCATCATTCAGAATTGCTTGCGAAAACAGATCTCCCTGAATCGTATATTGATCGCAAACGGCGAATTCCTCCACTCGCGCGCTTCGCCCCGACAAATCCGACCCGTCGTCGATATAGATACGGCAGGGACGATCCGGCGGCGCGTTGAAAGGAATCTCGATCTCGATTCTGCCGGTCGTTCCCAGAATCTGCATCCGCTGATAGGGCACAAGTTGAGTGCTGCACGTGAATACCCCGTGGCCCGAACCAAAATCGAGCAGCGCCGACGTCAGCCGGTCGGTGTTCATGTCCGGGTCGCGATCGAATAAACCAACGACGCGCGACGGCTCCCGATCGAAGAGAAACCGCGACGTCGTGATCGGGTAACAGCCAATGTCCATCAAACCGCCGCCGCCGTAGTCCGGTATGTTCCGGATGTTGCTGGCGTCCCGATTGAAATAACTGAACGCTCCGGCGATTGCGCGAAGCTCTCCGATCGCCCCGTCGTTCACTAGCTGGCGCGCCCGAAGCCACTGGGGATGCGTCAACACCATGAATGCTTCCCCGATCTTCACCCTCGTACGATCGCGTACGTCGACTAGCTTGCGGGCTTCCAATAAGTTAAGACTAAGTGGCTTTTCGCAGAGAACGTGCTTTCGCGCCTCCGCCGCCGCGATGGACCATGGCACATGCAGATGATTCGGCAGCGGATTGTAAACAGCATCGATATCCGGATCGGCTAGAAGCTCCTCGTACGATCCGTAAGCCTTCTCAATACCGAGATCGTCGGCGGCGCGGCGAGCGCGGTTCAGATCACGTGAAGCGATCGCCACCATCGTCGAAAACTGGCCCTTCTGCATGGCGGGGATGACCTTTTTCGTGGCGATGTTGGCGGCTCCTAGTACACCCCAGCGGATTTTCGTCGGCATCTTTGAAGTCTCTCATGGATGTGGCGGGCGAAGACGCCGCGCGTTCAGTGTCCTCTGCAAGTCGCGGTTCAGTGCGCTAGTGCGCCGTCTGCTCTGCCGACTTCAGCATTCTTGCCCACATTCGCGACGCCCACGGCTGAAAACTGAGCAAAATATCACCATTTCGAGACAGTATTTGTCCAGGACAACGCAATGCCTGGTCCTCGCGGGTAGATGGTGTGTCAAAATGTGATTCGGCATGCAAGTGCGAACACTGTTGATTTTCCTTACCCTGCCGGCAGCTCTTTTGCCGGTGTTAAGCTGCTCGAGTCCGGCGCATTCCGTCGACGAGCATTATTACCTGGTGGCCACGAACACCAAGATCCCCTACTGGGAAACTGCCAAAGACGGCTTCCTCAAAATGGCGAGGGAGTACCACGTCAAGGCTGAGGTGGTAGGGCCGGATACGTATGATGCGAGCGCGGAGTTGTCTGAATTCCAACGCGTTGCGAAACTCGAGAAAACATCCGGCATTCTCATTTCGGCGGCCGACGCTTCCATCATGAAAGGCGCTATCGATCAAGCCATCAGCGCCGGAGTTCCGGTCATCACGTTCGATTCCGACGTGCCCACCAGCAAACGCATTATGTTTATCGGCACCAACAACTACGCCGCCGGCCAGCTCGCCGGGAAAGAGCTGGTCAAGCGGATGAATGGCAAAGGAAACTTGGTTGTCTTCACGATGCCGGGCCAGCTTAATTTGACCGAGCGGCTCAAGGGCTACCAGGATGCCTTTGCCGGCCACCCCAACATGAAGATCGTCGATACGGTGGATATCAAAGGTGATCCACGTGTGGCCTTCGATACGGCCAACGACATGATGCGAAATAAGAAAAAAGACATCGATGGCTTCATCTGTCTTGAAGCATCCGCCGGACAGGAAGTGGCCGACGTGCTGAATCGCAATAACATCACGGATAAGGTGGTGATGGCCATGGACACGAACGACGACACCTTGAAATGGGTGAAGAAGGGCGTCATTGCCGCTACTATCGCGCAAAAGCCGTTCACGATGGCTTATTTTGGCCTGGAGATGCTCGACGTCATTCATCACCACAAGCCTCAGACTCTCGACCACGACTGGGCCCAGGACGCCTTCTCGATCTACCCGACTTTCGTCGACACGGGCGCCACTCTCGTGACCAGTTCGAATGTCGACAACTTTCAACAGGCGCGCCAGGAAAGTAAGCAGTAGGCGGCGCCCACAGCGCGTGAGCCTGGCTTGTGCCTTCAATCTTCCGGCGTTCCCCCGGGATGTTCTTTTGCTAATCCTGGTCAGGCCAGTACATCCGTAGAAACAACAAATAATCTCCGGTTGGAGCCGGAATCCAGTTGCAGTACTCGATCGAGCGCTGTATCGTTCGTCCATGTCGGCAAGAATGTCGAGGCAGCCTTTCGCGGCGCTCTCTTCGATCAACTTTCCCCTTGAAGGTGTCTACTATATTGTAGTAGGATTGAGCGGGTGGTAGTAGGGCCGTATGCGCCAGCCAAAGCTGAGTAAGCTCGAACTTCAGATCCTGGAGGCTCTCTGGGCGAACGGGAAAGCATCCATTCGGGAAATTCAGGAGTTCTTTCCGGAACCCCGCCCCGCGTACACAACCATTCAGACGACCGTCTACCGCCTGGAAGGGAAGGACGTAGTACGTCGCGCTCGCAAAATCAGCAACGCCCACATCTTTGAGCCAATTCTGGCTAGGGACGTGGCGCGGCATCGGCTCCTGGATGAAATCCTGAGTTTTTTCGGAGGGCGAGCGCAGCCTATGATGGCGCAGTTAGCCGAAGCGGGGAAGCTTACTCTCAACGACGTTCGCGAATTGGAGAAGACCCTCGAAAAGCTTGAGTTGAAACGAAAGCAAAAAGGACGCGTGAAGGGGAATGCTCAGTGAACTGACGAATCACCTCTGGCAGTCAACGATCTTTGCATTGGCCGCGGGGCTCGTCACAATCGGCTTCCGCCAGAATCGAGCCCAAGTGCGCTATTGGTTATGGTTCTGTGCGTCGTGCAAATTCCTCGTCCCGCTTTCGTTGCTGATGAGCCTCGGCAGCCGGTTCGAATGGCCGCCAGTCAGCCAGGACTTAGCAGCCGCGCCGGCCGTCCAGTTCACGCTGGTGCAAATCAGTCAACCATTTTCCGGCGCCGTCGCGCCGGCCCCCGCCACGCCCGTCACCCGCGATTGGGCTGCTCTCACGATCTTCGGCTTCTGGGCGTGTGGATTCATCGCGCTCATTGTGCTGCGTTCTCGAGGCTGGCGCCATATCCGAGCGGCGGTACGCTCCAGCACTCCGATTGACGTTCCAGGCACCATCCAAATTCGCTCCTCGCCAGGCCTCCTCGAACCCGGAGTCGTCGGGCTGTTCCGACCCATCTTCCTCCTGCCCGCCGGCATAGCGGAGCGCTTGCAGCCGCCTCAATTGAAGGCGGTGCTCGCGCACGAAATGTGCCACGCCCGGCGGCGCGACAATTTAACCTCCACGATACACATGGTCGTAGAGGCGGTCTTCTGGTTTCATCCGCTGGTATGGTGGATCGGCGCACGGTTAATCGAAGAAAGAGAGCGAGCCTGCGACGAAGCGGTGCTGAGCTTAGGCAATGAGCCGCACGACTATGCCGAGGCAATCCTCAACGTCTGTAAGAGTTATATCGAGTCGCCGCTGTCTTGTGTGTCCGGAGTAACGGGGGCCAATCTAAAGAAGCGAATTGAAGCTATCCTGGCCGGCCGCATAGCGCGCGACCTCACCTTCTCAAAGAAGTTGATCCTTGCAACGGCGGCAATAATCTCTCTCGCCTTGCCTGTCTTGGTTGGCATCGTCAGTGCTCCCCGCCTGCGGGCTCAATCGCAACCGTCCACGCCAGCGTTTGAAACGGCATCCATCAAACCGTGCAAGGCTTTTCGCAAGAGGCCCCTTCCAGATTCTCCTGGAAAATTGCAGTCGGGGTGCAAGACTGTAGAACAGTTCGTCGCGCAAGCGTA
>JAICLJ010000127.1 GCA_025927575.1 Bryobacteraceae bacterium
ACCATCGATACGCGGGCGGAAGCTGAGCAGCGCGATTACCGGCCCGATCTTGAAGCGGGCAATGTTCTGTATTTTCCGGCAATCCCTTTTTCTCTGCCGGAAACTGCGAAAGAACTTCTACGAAATTTGGATTTCTCCGGGACGGCGGTTCACAAGAACATCGCCTATCGCCCTGCAAGCGATCGCATCACCGGCGTCGATGCCAGCGCCGAAGAGCAACTGCGCGCCGTCTTCAAAGACTATTCGCGCAATGTCGTCCGATTCGCCGCCGATCTACTCCCCGAATATGCAAAGAAGTGGAAGTTGGATTACGCCAGCTTTCGGCCGCTGGAAGAGCAGGGGCGGGACCTTCCGACCAACAAACGGAACGACTTGATGCACACGGATGCGTTCCCGTCGCGACCGGTACACGGGAACTTGATTCTACGGATCTTTACGAATATCCATCCCACGAAACCGCGCGTATGGGTCACCTCAGACCCGTTTGCAAAGGTAGCAGAACGCTACGCGAAGGATGCGGGACTGGAGCGCTTTGCTACCGACGCGGCGTCGCCGGCCGGATGGTGGCGCGCGCAGAGTGTCCGCGCGATGTCGAGCCTGGGACTGCCGGTTACGAACCGTTCAGCATACGACCGGTTCATGCTTCGATTTCACGAATATCTGAAACGCAACCAGGAATACCAGCGCGATTGGGCCAACTACCGGTTCGAGTTCCCTCCAGGGTCCACGTGGCTGGTTTTCACGGATGTCGTGCCGCACTCGGTTCAATCGGGCCAGCATGCTTTGGAACAGACCGTTATAGTCGCTCGCGAATCGATGGCAGACCCCGGGAACGCTCCGGTGTCGATATTGGAACGGCTGTGCGGCAAGCCGCTCCTCGGACAAGCTGCGCTGTAAGCCGCAACCCTGCCCGAGGGCAGGGAAAATCTACGATGGAATTACGAGTTCCTGCCCAACCTGAATCTTGTCGGGATTGTCCAGCTTGCCGCGGTTCGCTTCAAAAATTCGCGTGTACTGGCTGGCGTCTCCGTAAAACTGCTTGGCGATTTTCGAAAGTGAGTCGCCTGGCTGCACCTTGTAAGTCTTCCCTTGGGCGCCGCCGGCCGCTGCGCCTGCAGCCTTCGTCTGTGTGGCCGCGAGCGACGGGTCGACACTGAGGTCGCAGGTCACGTCACTGTACTTCGGATCCACCGCCTTGATCTGATTCCAGACCGCGTTTTTGGCTTCTTCCGAAAGCGCGGCGCCTTGTATGAACAGCTTGTTGTCTTGTACATGGAGATGAGACAAACTAACGCCGTTCTTCTGAACGGCATCCAGAGCCGATTTATATTTATTTTTGAGTTCTTCTAAACGATCCATGCGCGTCACTCCTACAATCTGGATGTGACTCGCCGGAAATTGTTGCGCCCTAACTGCCGAGGAACAACGGCCGGATATGGCGATCGTAAAGATTGCCGGTGACGTGTGGCGCGATCCGGTCTTCCATCTGGTCCACGAGATCCGTGTAACGCCTGCCCATTTTTGCGGCTACTTTGAATCCGACGTGGAGAAGCTGGCGGAGACTGCTGTTATATGCGGGGCACTTGGGATCGTGCCGAAGCGCGGACGCAAACTGATCTCCGGACCAGCGTCTCACCTCATCGGGCGCAGGTAGTTTCTTCGGATCGATATCGATGACGCTCGCGTACGGCACGCACAATTCATCGCGATGCGCATAAGCTTCCGCGTATACTTCTTTGGCGAGATTCAATCCCTGGTCGCCACCCTGAGCGAGGCCGATCAATTCCTCCAGCCAATTCGTTCCCGCCGTTTTCAGATGCACACCGGCGCCGAATTTCTCGAGCGCGCGATGCATCGGCCCATACAGCGAAAATTTGTCGCTGCCGGAATGCACGCTGAGCTTGAGATTGGCCGGGAGGCCGTATTGTCGCACGGCAAATGCGATGGCCGCGATGTCGTTCGAGAATTCCTCCGTGAATTTCGCTAAATCTCCGACGTAGTCAACGCCCTTGTTAAAACGGCCAGTGAATTTTGGAGCGATGGTTTGGATCGGAATGTGTTCATCAGCAATGGCCGCCAGAATAATCAGCAACTCAACGGGAGTTTGCGGCGAGTCGGTTTCGTCCATCGATACTTCCGTGATGAATTGACCTTCGCCTTTTTTCGCTTCGATATGGCGATAGATCTTACCTGCCTCTTTCACTGCCGCAAGATATTTGCCGGCTGTGCCGGCGACAAACTCATAAGTGGTCCGGAGCGGGTTAGCGACACCCGGAATGTTAATGTCGCCCGTAAGCTCCGGATGCCGCGCGGCGAATTCAGCGATGCTCACTTTTTCTGCCGGCTTGCCAATCCAATCGGCCACGTCGATGGTGTAGAAATCGCACGACTCGATGAATCGATCCACGGTGCCGAGGTTGATGTGGTCGGCGTCCAGATGGTACGGCCGCTTCCAATTGAGCGCCTTCACTGCTTCATCCGCCGCCGCGCGGGCGCTTGCCGGTTCGGAGCCGATGATCACGTGCTCGCGATTCGACTTGTTCCAAACCGGGATGACTTCTACGCCCCGCTCGTCCGCGAGCATGCAGGCGCGCAGTTGTGCTTTCGCCTGATGCGCGAATCTATCTCCAACTCCGATCGAATATTTTGCAAGTTCAATGTGCCGGGCCATCTCATCTGTAACGATAACTCACGACGCTTTGCCGAGCTTCTTGCAGGAGTTGATGGAAACAACCTTCCGGAACGGGAACTCATCGTATGGCGTGGCTCCGCGCCAGAGATTGTGTCCCTCCGCCGAGAGGTAATACACCTCGTTATCATGCAGCAGACGGTCCATCGTATCGGCATATTCGCGCAGCAGGTATCGTGCGGGTTGTTCAGACAATTGGGCCTGGTAGCTCAGGATATCGATGAGGTGCTGCCGGTGAAAATCGGCATCTTTTCCGGCCAGGACCTGGTCGATGCAGTGCAGAGATCGGCCGCCCGGCTTTAGAAATCGGCGAATGCCGCTGAATAACATCCCGAGCCCCGGCTCGTGCACGTGTTCCAGCACGCTGATGGAATAGATGCAATCGTAGCTGGCGGGTTCGATGCCGCTGAGCGTGTCGGAGAAAACGTCCTGCACAATCCGCACCGATGGATAACGGTCGCGGTAGTAAGCAACCGCCGTCGGACCCCGGCCCGAGCCATCGTAGGGATCGACCACCGTGACAACATAGCCCAGCTCGCACAGAAGTTGAGCGACAACCGGTTCTCCGGCCCCGATCTCAAGCAGCCTGCTTCCGGTGGGGAGCAATCCGAGGATCGCCTTTGTCGTCCACGGCCGCTGCAAGTCTTTCAAGTCGCTCTGTATTGCGCTGAGAAATTTGAGGTGATCGCGGCTATCGCAAAAATCGCGTACGGTCCCATAGGCAAGATCGTCGACGGGAAACGTGCCCTGATAGCGTTCCAGTATCTCCGCGCGCTGCGTTTCGTCCAATAAAGTGGTTTCGGGATGATCGCTCTGCACCAGGAAATTATCTCGCGTCGAGCTCAATCAGATCGCAGGAGAGTCCCGGCTCTTCGGGAGTTGCGTAACGGCCGGCCTTCACGCGCGCCGGCGTTCTGAAATGCTGGCGCAAGTGCGGAATGTGTTCCAAAAACAGCGCGGGATGTCCCACCGCGATGTGATTAAAAAGGACTAAATGCTGATGAATCTGTCCCATGTCTCCGACGTGCGGAACAATGGGGCGATTGAACTTGTGTGCCAGAAGGCTGACGGTGAGGAACTCGCTGACGCCCGCAACCCGTGTGGAGTCGACCTGGACGAAGTAAACGGCCCCAGCTTCGAGAAAATTTTTGAACATCACACGATTAGGCACATGCTCACCGAGAGCGATGCGCATGGGAGCGATTGCCTGAGCCAGCTTGCGATGGGCCGCGATGTCGTCCGGATGCGTCGGCTCTTCGATCCAATAGGGAGAGACGTCGCCAAGCAGGCTGCACATTTCCAGCGCTTGGGGCAAGGTCCATTGCTGATTCACGTCCAGCATGAGCAGAGCCTCATTGCCAATGAGTTCGCGGAGCATGCGCGCCCGCCGCAAATCGCGCTGGGGATCGTGCGATCCGACCTTCAATTTGAATGCGCGGAAGCCGTCCGCGAGCGCGCGCCGCGCGTTGTCCCGGACACGCTCGTCGTCATATCCAAACCATCCGACAGAAGTATCGTACCCCGGATATCCGGACCGGAGAATCGCTTCCCGGGTGTGCCGCGTTGGGCGGTGCTTGCGCAGGATGCCGAGCGCGTCGGCCCCGGTAAGCGCGTCTTCCAGATAACTAAAATCGAGGAGGCGCACAACTTGTCCAGGCTCGAGATCCAACAGCAGCCGCCAGAGGGGAACGCCGCGACCTTTCGCCCAAAGATCGAAGCAGGCATTTGTCAGGGACGCGAGCGCGAGATGAACGGCTCCTTTGTGAGGTCCGAGCCAGCGCAATTGCGGGTGATCGGCAAGGCGGCGTGAAACAGCGCCGAAATCGGACATTAATTCCTCAATTTCCTTGCCCTTTAACTCAGCCGCCAGAAGCTCGATCAGCTCGCAGACAATTCGATTTCCCTCGCCTAGCGTCAAGACGATGCCCGTGCCCGTGACTCCCCGATCGGTCTTCAACAACGTGACCGCAAGGCAATACTCTGATTCTGAGTGAACGGCGTCGCTGCCCGCTCCGGACGGCAACGGGTAGCGGGCATCGAACGACTGAACAGATTGGATCACAATACTGGACGGCACGGACTTGCTCCTTTTTCCTGCTTTGCGCACGCTGTTCGAGTAAGCTTATCTCGATGGCAACAATGCAGCGGTTCGGGATGGTCTTGCGGCTAAAGCCGGACGCCATCGACAAGTACAGGGCATATCACGCCTCGGTCTGGCCTGAGGTGCTCGAGATGATTCACGAGTGCAACATCCGCAATTACTCCATTTACCTTAAAGACGGCTACCTCTTCAGCTACTTCGAATATCACGGCAGCGATATCAAGGCCGATCGCGCCAAAATGGCGGCACACAAGAAAACTCAGGAATGGTGGGCCATCATGGAGCCGATGCAACAGCCGCTCGAGACACGGGCGGAGGGCGAGTGGTGGGCTGAGATGGAGGAAGTGTTCCACACGGATTGAAACGGAAACGCGCTTGCCGGTCACTTCGGCGCAGGCACGGCACATGAGGCATGCGGCAACCGCCAAGAACGTGAAGTGCGTAGACTGTCACATGCCGCGAATTACCGAAGCACTGTTGTTTCGGGCACGCACGCACAGGATTGACGATATTCCAGGCCCTGCTATGAGCGCGCTGTTTGACGAAGAAGAAAGCCCGAATGCTTGTTTTCAGTGTCATCAATCGACAGTTTCCACGACGCAGTTGTTTATGGAATGGAGCCGGAAATGAACACCGGCGTTCGATTTACGTCTAGACGAGTCTTGACGCTGCAGGCTGAGAGCCCAATGTCACTTAGTTTTGGTGGGGCAGACGCTCCGTCTGCGCGCGGCTCCCAGCCGCGCTCTTCGGATCTTGCAGAATTGTCGACGAGCCGGGCGGGGCGCCCGGCGCAGGCCAAGGGCCCGCCCCACAAGCAAATGCCCGAATCTGGGAAAACTAAATGGCAGTGGGCTGAGAGCCTGCGCCACAACGTGTGGGGAATCGTGGGGCTTATCTTATTTGCTTCGACGCTGTATGGAGCCAACGGATACGTCGGTTCGAAGGTTTGCGCGGCCTGCCACATGAATATCTACCGGAGTTTTTCAAAAACCGATATGGGGCGCTCTCTGTCGCTTGCTGCGAACTCCGAGGCTGTCGCGAACTTGAAGCAGCGCGTTGTGGTTCACAACGACAAGTTGGATCGCTACTTCGATGTTCATAAAACTTCGGATGGCGTTTACCAGAGTGAATATCAATTGAACGCGGACGGCTCAAATGCATTTCGGAACGAACAGAAGCTTGCCTATGCCATCGGCAGCGGGCGGAATGGGACCGGGTACATCGTTCAGCGGGGTGGGTTTCTGTTCGAAGCGCCTCTTTCGCACTACTCGAGAACAAATGCATGGGGCATGTCGCCGGGTTTCGAGGAGACCGATGTGGGGTTTAATCGTCCGGTTCTCGAAGGGTGCATCGCCTGTCATAGCGGTATAGCGGAATCTGTGCCTCCCGGTATTGGAGAATATCGGAATCCTCCGTTTAAGCAGATGGCGATTGGTTGCGAAAACTGTCATGGTCCGGGGGCGCTACATGTGGCCGAACGCAGCCGTCAAGCGCCGGTTCGCGGCGGTGTCGATCACTCCATTGTGAATCCGGCGAAACTCGACCCCTGGCTGGCCGATAACATCTGTATGAAATGTCATCAAGGGCCGGCACTGCGTATTTTGCAACCGGGAAAGAGCTACCAAGACTTCCGTCCGGGTACGCCGCTGAACGACACGATGGCGATCTTCGCCGCTCCTCTGGGACGGGATGAGGCCAATGTTTCGCCGCTGCTCGAGCATTTCACGCTGATGAGTCTGAGCAAATGCTACATTGCCACGAAAGGGCGAATGAGCTGCTTGACCTGCCACGACCCGCATATTCAGCCGGAGGCGGACACGGTTGAATATTTTCGGAATAAATGCCTCACGTGCCACGTGGAGTCAAGCTGCAAATTGCCGCTCGCCACGCGTCAGGCGCAATCGCCGCCAAACGATTGTGCCGGCTGTCACATGCCGAAGCGATCGGTGACGATCATTGCGCATTCAGTGCTGACGGATCACCGCATTGTGAAGACGAGAGATGAACCGTTTCCAACCGCTTTCTTCAATTCAAGCAAGCCGCTTCAATCCGGCCTGATTCATCTGAATGCCGTACCGGGGCGGGCAGACCGTATTCCTGCGCTCACAATGTTTCGTGCGTTCGCCGAACTGGCGCCGAAGGACGCCGCTTATCGCCCGAACTATTTGCAGTCCCTCGAACAGGTTGCTCGCACGGATGGAGATAACCCGCAGGTGCTATCCGCGCTAGGGTGGATGCATCTTGCGGACGGGCCGCAGCACGATGAGATCAAGGCGTTTGACGAACTGTCACGCGCCGTTGCCGGTCGTACCACCCGGGCTGCCGACTACGAAAAACTGGCCGATCTGCTTTCGAAATCCGGGCGCACGCCTGAAGCGATTTCAGTGCTGGAGAGGGGCATAAAGCTTACGCCATACGAGGAACGGCTGTATAAAAAGCTTTCGCTTGTTTACATTTCCGATCGTCAGTTTGGCAAAGCCCTGGAGACCATGCGGCAAACTGTGCAGCTTTTCCCAGAGGACCAATTCATGCGGGATTTGCTGAGGAAAGCGGAACAGAGCGGCACTGCATCCGGGCGCTAGCGATATGCTCTATCGAAGCTATGCCAGTTATTGACGCGCACCATCATCTCTGGAATTACGACACCGAGGATTATGCCTGGATCGGGCCGGAGATGAACGTTCTCCGAAGGGACTTCATGCCAGCGGATTTACACATTGAAATGCAACAGGCAGGAGTGGACGGCGCCATTGCGGTGCAGGCGCGGCAAACGTCGCAAGAGACCGCATGGCTGTTGTCGCTGGCGGCGCAAAATGAGTTCATGCGCGGAGTGGTTGGCTGGGCGCCACTGATCGATGCAGCCGTTTCCGACGATTTAGAGCGTCTCGCCGCTCAACCAAAGCTGAAGGGAATCCGTCACGTTCTGCAAGACGAGCCTGACGATTTCTATATGCTGCGAAACGATTTCAATGCTGGAATTACACAGCTCCGTCGCTTTAATCTTGTCTACGACGTACTGATTTTCGAGAGACACCTGCCGCAAACGATCCAATTCCTGGATCGTCATCCGGACCAGGTCTTTGTAATCGATCATATTGCGAAGCCGCGTATTCGCGAGGGTCTTCTATCACCGTGGCGCGAGAATCTGAAGGAACTGGCACGCCGGAGCCACTGCTTTTGTAAGTTGTCCGGAGTGCTTACGGAAGCGGATTGGCAGAACTGGAGGCCCGAAGGCATTCACCCTTATCTCGATGCCGCACTCGATGCCTTTGGGCCCAACCGCTGTCTGTTTGGTTCTGATTGGCCGGTTCTGCTGCTAGCGGATTCATACGCCGGCTGGGTCGCAACGGTGAAGAATTTCGTTTCGAGGCTATCGTCCACCGAACAGGCGCGCGTTTTAGGCGGAACCGCGGCAGAAGTCTACCGGCTCGATTAATCCAGCCCGTTTAAACTTTCAAAAACCAGCGTTTCCGGTACAGGCCGTACGCGAGCACGTACATTATGAGGGTATAAGCAAGCGCATAGAGCAGCGAAGAATTCGCAGGAGATCCGAGTGGAGCAAAGATCGTCCCGAAGATCCAATGGTGCAGCGTGATAATCGAATCGCCCGAAGTCACATGAACCGCTGAGAGTACCGTGGCCAGCAGTTCGGAGACCATGTAGATCGCAATCGCATTCATGCCCATGATCACGAAGGGCTTAACGACGCGCTTGTATCCGAGCCCGTCCACGCACCAGACAAAAATAGCGAAGACGATGAAATCGAGACCCGCCATAAACAGCGCGAACGAATCCGTCCACAGATGCTTGTTGATCGGCAGCCATGTGTTGCAGATCATGCCCGCGGCGAGCAGCAGACTACCGGTGAGAAACAGCCAGTTTGTCCGTTCGGCCAGCGTGCGGCGTAAGCGTAGAATGTGGCCCGCCATCATCCCAAACAGCGTGGTCGCGATCGCCGGCAATGTGCTGACGATGCCTTCGGGATCCCAGCTCCCGGTTGACGCGTAGTTATGCCGGCCGAGCACGATGCGGTCGATATAGTGCGCAAAATTGCCTGCAACATCGAGATGCCCAGGACCATAGCCCGGCACCGGAACCAGCGTCATCAGCATCCAATAGGCCGCCAGCAGCGATCCAATCCAGATCAGTTGCCCGCGCACGCTCGTGGTCATGTAAATGATGGAGCAGATGAAATAGCAGATTGCTATCCTTTGCAGCACGCCAAGAATGCGCTGGGTGGATAGATCGAAATGTGGAAACGCATAGATGAGCAAACCGAATGCGTACAGGATGACGGAGCGTTTGAAAATTTGCGTGGTGAGCCGGCCACGACTTGCCCCTTCGTTCAAGCGTTTGCCGAGCGACAGTGTGATCGCGACGCCGACAATCCATAAAAACGAAGGAAAGACCGTGTCAGTAAGCGTCCAGTCATTCCAGGGCGAATGCTGAAGGGCATGGTATCCGCCGGGGCCGCCGCCATCGTTGACCAGGACCATCAGCATCATGGTGATGCCCCGGAATGCATCAAGAGAAACCAACCGATGTGAAACTGGCTTCACCAGCGAGGCAGGCGCCGCCGCAGGAATGGGCCGAACAGAGAGATCCGCCATCTGAATGGCTACTTTACCGCATCTTCGCCGCATGAAACGGTATACGCTCAAAGGTGTAGCAGGAAAAGCGTGATTTTGGCGTGAGGCGCCCTAACCAAATGGGCGCTTGCAGCGAATAGACAAGCGAGGCCGGTTTGGCTGGCCGGAGGTATCGACGTGACGAAACTTGTTCCAGGGGTTGTTGCCGCGCTCGGCGTGGCGCTATTGGTTCCTCTCTCCGCGGTGGCTGCGCAGCCTTTTCCCGATCCGGTTGCAGACGCATCGCTCGCCGCCACCAAAGGCAGTGAGACGGCCGTCCTCGCGGGCGGCTGTTTTTGGGGTGTTGAAGCCGTTTTCGACCATCTAAAGGGCGTGAAGAACGTGGTGGCGGGGTTCTCAGGGGGGAGTAAATCCACCGCACATTATGAAACGGTAAGCACTGGCAGAACGGGACACGCCGAATCCGTGAAGATCACCTACGATCCGTCGCGCGTCACGTATGGACAGTTGCTCAAGATCTTCTTCTCCGTTGCCCACGATCCCACGGAATTGAATCGCCAGGGGCCCGATGAGGGCACGCAATACCGCTCAGCGATTTTCTACGAAAATGCCGAGCAGAAAAAAGTGGCTGAAGCTTACATTCAGCAACTCAATCAGTCTCATGTCTTCCGGCGTCCGATCGTAACTCAGGTAACGCCATTTCAGTCGTTCTACGCGGCTGAAAGTTATCACCAGAACTTCGTCGAGAAAAATCCGACGTACCCCTATGTCGTCTATAACGACCTCCCAAAACTCGGGCATCTGAAAAAGGAATATCCGAATCTGTACCGCCGATAGAGCCATGTCGCTGAACGCGACGGTGAGATACTGCCGTTCAGAGCATGACAATCGACGAACTGGAAACCCCGGCGGTCCTGGTGGACCTGGACGTGATGGAGCGGAATCTGGCGAGGCTTGCCTCTTATACCAGGAAACACAGTCTAACGCTACGGCCCCACACGAAAACGCATAAGATCCCCGAACTGGCCAGGCGGCAAATCGAAAGCGGCGCCAAGGGCATCACCGTGGCGAAACCAGGTGAAGCCCGAGTGATGGCGGAAGGTGGTCTTCGCGACATCATGATTGCGTATCCGCTCGTGACGGAGGCAAAAGCGCGAGTTGCAGCCGAGTTAGCCCGCGATAGCGCCATCTGCGTATCGATGGATTCGGTCGAAGCGCTCGATGTGTTGTCGCAAGCTGGCCTGGCGGCGGGACGACGGATCGGCGCGCTGGTCGAGATCGATGTTGGCTTTCATCGTTGCGGCGTCGACAGCCCGGAACAGGCGCTTTCGCTGGCCCGGCACGCAGCGGGACTGAGTGGCCTGGAGTTCCGCGGCCTCATGTTCTATCCGGGGCAACTTGGCAAACTGCCGGACGAGCAGACCGCCGGAATTGCAGATGTGAACCGCTGCTTGACGGCACACTACGAGGCGTTCCAGAACGCGGGCGTGGAAATTCCGGTCGTTAGCGGCGGTTCCACGGCGACGGCTTACCGTTCGCACGAGTTCGCGGGCGTCAACGAAATTCGGCCCGGCATGTATATCTTCAACGACCGAAATTTGGTTTCGCTCGGTGCCTGCTCGCTCGAGGACTGCGCGCTGCACGTTATGGTAACCGTCGTGAGCACGGCGGTCCCCGGACGCACGATTGTGGATGGCGGCTCAAAGACCTTCTCCTCCGATCGCTCGAAAGGCGAGAAGGTGACCTATGGGCTGATCCGCGAGGATTCGCAAACGGATTTCATCGCCCTTTCCGAAGAACACGGGCATCTCGATACGACGCATAGCGATCGCAGTTTTCAAATCGGAGAGCGGCTGCACATCCTTCCCAACCATGTGTGCGTGACGGTCAACATGCACGATCAGATCTACGGCGTGCGCGGGAACACGGTCGAGAAAGTCTGGCAAGTGAAAGCACGGGGCAAGGTGCAATAGGCGATGACGCCGGCGACATTGCTGTTAAAGGGCGGGACGCTGATCGATGGAACGGGCGCGCCCCGGCGTAGTGCTGATCTCCTTATGGCGGCGGGGCGGATCGCGGCGGTAGGCGCGGTGGAAGCGCCCAAAGAAGCAACGGTGGTGGATTGCGCGGGCCTTGTGGTCAGCCCGGGCTTCATCGACAGCCATAGCCATTCGGATCTCCAGGTGATGGAGAATCGTCCGGAGAAGATTCGCCAGGGTGTGACTACCGAAGTAGTGGGTAACTGCGGATTCTCACCGTATCCGGCCAGGGCCGATCGGAAGGCGCTGCACGAGTTCGCAAACGGCATCTTTCGCGGCGGCGACGGCTGGGGCTGGAGCAATGCCGCGGACTATCTCAGCGAGGCAGAGCGCCGGACCCGCTTGGCAAGCGTTGTTTCGCTGGCTGGGCACGGTACTTTGCGCATTGCCGCCGCTGGACCGAAATTAGGTGCTTTGTCCGAACATGAAATGGACACTATGGAAGGCTGCTTGGAGGACGCATTGACAGGTGGTGCGGCCGGCTTCTCCACGGGCCTGATGTACGCGCCTGGATCAAGCGCTCCGAGCGCGGAATTGGAGCGGTGCTGCCGTGTGGTCGCGCGGCATGGCAAGACCTACGCGACACACATTCGCGGGTATAGTTTTCATCTGGAAGAAGCTATTCAGGAGCAACTCGATCTCGCTCGAAAATCGAGCTGCCGCCTGCAAATTTCGCATTTTCAGACGGTCGGACGAATGAATTGGGACCGGCAGCAACATGCGCTGGAGTTGATTGAACGGGCGCGAGAGGAAGGCATCGACGTCGAGTTCGATTGCTATCCGTATGTCGCGGGCAGCACGGTGGCGACACAGCTTCTGCCCCAGTGGACACTGGATGGCGGTATGGAAGCGTTGCTGGCGCGTCTGGCGGATAGCACGCAGCACGAGACAATCGCCAGTGAAACCGTTGCCGGACTGCCGCATCGCTGGGAGGACATAGTGATCTCCGCAGTCGGATCTTCGCAGAACGAATGGGTTGTGGGGCACAACGTTCAGGAGATTGCCGAGATGCGCTCCAAAAAGCCCGTTGAGGCTCTAATAGATCTGATCGGCGAGGAGGAGGGCGCAGTCAACATCATTTCTTTCAACCAGAGCGAGGATAATCTCAGGCAGTCGCTCTGCCATGCGCTTTCGTCAGTGATCAGCGATGGCTTCTACGTTCACGGCAGGCCGCATCCGCGCTTATACGGCACATTTCCGCGGCTGCTCGGAACCGTTTGCCGCGAAAAAAAGTGGATGCCGCTTGAGCAAGCGATTCACAAAATTACGGCGAAACCGGCCGAGCGATTCCATATTGGAGGACGCGGCGTGCTCAAGGAAGGATTTGCGGCGGACGTGGTCGTGTTCGATCCGGACACGGTGGATTCCCCGGCAACCTACGAAAATCCAGAGCTTTATCCGCAGGGAATCCACGCGGTTTGGCGCAATGGCGCGGCGGTGTGGACATCGGGTGTGCTGGAGAAGGTGCTGCAGTAGGCGGCAGGCGGCGAAGTGAGGTTCCCCGGGCGGCGTATGCCCGGCCGCTGGAGTTTGGAGATTTGGTGGGGCAGATCCTCGATCGGGCCCTTGGCCTGCGCCGGGCGCCCCGGCTCCTCGACAATTCTGCAAGATCCGAAGAGCGCGGCTTGGAGCCGCGCGCAGACGGGGCGTCTGCCCCACCAAAACTAAGCTAAGTGATATTGGCCTCCCGGGCCGCCTCCGGAGAATCTGCAACGCCTGGAACACACCTCGACACGAGTGTCGAGGCGGCAGACTAAGGGTCTGCGCCACGGGTGAGACGGTTCAGGAAGGTGGTTATGCTTTTACTTCCGGAATATCCACCCAGCAGCGTTTCTGCCAGGATTCGATGCCTTTTTCGGCGAGTTGAACGCCTTTAGCCCCTTCGAGTAGTGTCCAGCGAAACGGCTCGTCTTTGACGACATGGCGTAGAAATAACTCCCACTGCTGCTTGAACGCGTTGTCAAAGGGTTGCTGTTCAGGCACTTTTTGCCATTGTTCAAAATAATTCAGCGAACTGTCGACGTCCGGATTCCAGACCGGGCGCGGGGTAGCCCCATGTGGTTGAATCCAGCAATGGCGAAGGCCCGCGACAGCCGAGCCTTTCGTTCCATCGACATGCAGCGTTAGCAGATCGTCGCGCCTAACACGGGTTGCCCACGAGCAGTTAAAATGTGCGACGATTCCGCCGGTTAGCTTGAACGTGGCGTACGCGGAGTCATCGGCGGTGCAGGGATAGGCGCGGCGTGTTTCGTCCCAACGGGTCTTGATGTGAGTCGCGCCCAGGCACGACACCGATTCGACGTTGCCGAAAAGATTGTCGAGGACATAGCGCCAGTGACAGAGCATGTCGAGGATCATGCCGCCGCCGTCTTTCTTCCGATAGTTCCAGGACGGTCTTTGAGCAGGAATGTGGTCGCCTTCAAATACCCAATAGCCAAACTCACCCTGAACCGAAAAGATTTCACCGAAAAAACCGATTTCGCGCAGTATCTGTAATTTTCTTAGACCCGGCAGCCACAGCTTGTCCTGAACGACGCCATTCTTGACTCCGGCCTTCTTCGCAAGTTTGTATAGATCGAGCGCCGTCTCGAAATCCATGGCGATCGGCTTTTCGCAGTAGATATGCTTCTTGGCGGTGATCGCTTTCTTCACCGCAGGCGCCCGCCGGTCGGTTGTTTGCGCGTCGAAATAAATGGAGTAAGCGGAATCGGCGAGCGCGGCATCGAGATCTGTGGTCCAGGGAAGTCCGCCACACTCTTTTGAGATCGCCTCCAGCTTTGCGGCGTTTCGCCCGACCAGCAGCATGTTCGGCAGAATCGTTTCGTTGTCACTGAGGTTGAGGCCTCCCTGTTGTCTTATAGCGAGTAGAGACCGGCGCAAGTGCTGATTGAGTCCCATGCGGCCAGTCACGCCGTTCATGATGATGCCGACCTGATGGATAGTGTTTTCGCTCATGCTCGTTTTTTTACTTGTCGAATGTCTTAGTGCATTGCGGTTGTGCGCCCGCCGGTAGAGGCGGAACATCCACACCCGCTTTGGGCAGCGTTCCATCGAGTTCCTGACGCCAGTGCGCGACATCGCCCGCGGGCCCATAGCAATAGATCATCCGAAGCGGAGTGTCGCCGACGTTCGTTAGCTGATGAAACACGCGCGAAGGAATGTACACAGCCCGGCCGCTTGAAAGCGTCTTACGTTCGTCGCCCAGGCACATCTCGCCGGTTCCCTCAATGACGAAATAAATTTCCTCCTGTTCCTGGTTGTGCCAAGGAACCTGGCCGCCATTTGGTTCGAGGGTCACGTTTCCCAGCGAGAAATTCGTCGCTTGAATAGGGCTCGCACCGCCCACAATATTCTGTGTTAGC